>DAOTYS010000298.1:0-6538 GCA_034434575.1 Thermoflexales bacterium | reverse complement strand
GGACCGTTGCGCTCAGTTCGCGCTGGTCGCAACCAAAGAGGCGTTGCAGGACGCCGGCCTGACCCTGCGCGAGGACAACACCTATGATGTGGGCGTCGTGCTGGGCAGCGGCATTGGGGGCATCTCGACGCTGACGGCCGAGCACGCGGTGATGCTGCAAAAAGGGCCGAAGCGTGTCAGTCCATTTGCTGTGCCGATGATGCTGCCCGACACGGCCACCGGCCAGGTCGCCATGCACTTTGGCATTCGCGGGCCAAACTACTGCGTTGTGTCGGCGTGCGCCAGCGGCACAAACGCCATCGGCGAGGCGTTTGAATTGCTGCGCGCCGGCCGCGCGCGGGCTGTTGTCACCGGCGGCACCGAAGCGCCCATCAACGCCTTTTCCATCGCCGCTTTCAACAACATGGGCGCGCTCTCGACGTATAACGATGATCCCGAAGGCGCCAGCCGCCCATTCGACGCCACGCGCAATGGGTTTGTGTGCGGCGAGGGCGCCGGCGTTCTGGTGCTGGAAACGCTCGAACACGCGCAACAGCGCGGCGCCCGCATTCACGCCGAGGTGTTGGGATACGGCGTCACCGCCGATGCGCACCACATTACCGCGCCGGACGTGAAAGGCCCGGCCATGGCCATGCGCGCTGCCCTTGCCCAGGCCGGCATCGACCCTGCCAGCGTCGACTACTTGAACGCGCACGGCACCAGCACGCCTTTGAACGACTCGAACGAAACGCGGGCCATCAAAACGGCTTTTGGCGAAGCGGCCTACGACTTGCATATCAGTTCGACCAAATCGATGACCGGCCATCTGCTCGGCGCGGCCGGCGCGCTCGAAGCCATTATCTGTGTCAAATCCATTCAGGAGAGCGTGATTCTGCCGACCATCAACTTTCACAACCCGGACCCGGAATGCGACCTCAACTACACCCCTAACTCCGTCGTGCGCAAACCGGTGCGTGTTGCCATGTCGAACTCATTTGGATTTGGCGGGCACAACGGGTGCCTGGTGATCGCACAGTTCACGGAGTAGCGCGCTTGAGGCCGGCGGCATTGTGGCAAGCGCGCCGGACATGAGCGCTGAGCTATGAGATACGCCCATATCACCGGCTGGGGCAAGTATGTGCCCGAGACCGTGCTCACAAATGATGATCTGTCCAGACTGGTGGACACATCGGATGGCTGGATTCGGGAACGCACCGGCATTTCGGCGCGGCGCATCGCCGGCCGGCGCGACTCCAATGCCAGCATGGCTGTGGCGGCGGCCATCGACGCCCTTGACCTGGCCGGCTTGAGCGGATCTCAACTCGACCTGATCATCGTTGCCACCTCCACACCAGACCACGTCTTCCCCTCTACCGCGTGCGCCGTGCAAGACGCGCTCGGCGCCACCCGGGCCGGCGCGTTTGATCTGAGCGCCGCGTGTTCGGGATTCGTGTATGCGCTGGGCATGGCTGCTGACAGCATCCGCGCCGGCGCAAGCCAGCACGTGCTGGTGATCGGCAGCGAGGTCATGTCGCGCATTCTCGACTGGAGCGATCGCAACACCTGCGTTCTGTTTGGCGATGGCGCCGGGGCCGTGGTGGTCAGCGCCAGCAGCCAGCCCGGTGGTGTATTGAGCACCGTGTTGCGCGCAGATGGATCGGGCGGCGATTTGCTTATGGTGTGTGAGCGAACAGACGCTATCCGCGCCGCGCCAGACCTGAACGGGCGCGCGCCCGGCCAGCGCGAAGAAGCGCCGTCTGAAGGGGCCGCTCGCGGCGATGCGCCGCGCGGCGACGCGCCGCGGCCTGAAGTCCCAGCCGGCTTCGAGCTGCCCACAACTCGCCAGGCTATCCAGATGAACGGTCGCGAGGTCTTTCGGTTTGCCACGCGCGCCATGGACCGGGCGACGCGCGAAGTCATGCATCGCGCCGGCTGGCTGCCCGAACACGTGGACCTCATCGTGCCGCATCAAGCCAATATCCGCATCATCGAGTCGGCCTCAAAGGCGCTGGGCATTCCCGTGGACCGTTTTTACAGCAACATTCACCGTTACGGCAATACCAGCGCCGCATCCATTCCGATCGCCTTGTGCGAGGCGGTGGACGAAGGCCGGCTGCGCGCGAATGACCGGCTGATCATGGTCGGTTTTGGCGGCGGCCTGACCTGGGCGGCGTCGGCGGTGCAATGGGGACCGCCGCCGCCTATGAGCCAGCGGCAAAAGCTGGCCAATCGGATGCGCTATGGCATCGCCAGCGTCCGCTCGCGTGCGCGCAGAGTGTTGCGCAGCCTGGAGACGCAGATCTTCGGCGCGCCAGACACCGGGGCGCCCACGGTCAGGCTTGTATCTCCCAAAGATCCGGTCAGCAAAAGGTCTGACCTCAAGTCCGCAGATCACGCGCCGGCGGGCGAGGCGTGCGCTGGTTCGCCCTCGCAGCCCCCGCTGGATCCCGGACGCTGAAACAGGCGCGCTACGGAGAGCGCGGTCTGCTGTCGCGTCTGCCCCGATAGGCGAATGTCCCTTGCCAAAATGCCCGCGAACGATTGGACTACAATCACGCAGGCACGCAGAAACGACTACTTTTTATCAGGAGTTGCCCATGAACCGGTGGTTCACCACAGCGGATGAAAATGCCGCACCCGGTGGCATGACCGGGCTTGTGGGCGCATTTTCACTGGAGCAAGTAATGTCTGCCCACGAAGACCTTCGCAAGTTGCTCGCCTCGAAAGAAGTGCGCAAGCTCGACATCACCGACACCGAGCGCATCGAACGATTCCGCCGCGCCGGCTATGGCGGTTCCGTGTCCGACGCGCTGGCCAGCCTCGGCGTCAGAAACACAGTCTTCTCAGATCGCTTCAAGCCCTTGCGCCAGGGCATGCAACTGGTCGGGCGCGCATTGCCGATCAAGTTGCACTCGCTGGTGGAAGACCGCTCGCCGGAGTGGCAGGCCGAGATGGAGAAAGAGTGGGAGGCCAAAGGCGGGCATCCGCAGAAGCGAATGATGCGCGAAGTGGCGTCGCAACCGCCGGGCAGCATCCTGTGCTTCGATTGTGGCGGCGATATGCAGCCGGCTCATTTTGGCGAGATGAGCTGTCAGTTGGCCTACGCGCATGGCTGCCGGGGCATGTTGCTGGCCGGCAACTGCCGCGACACGCAGTACGTGCTGAAGATGCCCGATTTCCCCATGTTTAGTTTCGGCACGCGCCCCAACGCCTTTGGTGGCTGGATCATCACGGATGTCAACCGACCCATCTACCTGCCGGGCCATCTCACCCACTACGTCAAAGTCGAGCCGGGTGACTTCATCTTCGGCGACAACGACGGCGTTCAGCTCATCCCCAAAGCGGTGGTGGACGAAGTGTTGTTGCGCGTCGAGGCCATCTTCGAAGTCGAGAATGGCGAACGCGAACAACTGGCCGCCGGCATGCCGATCGATGAAGTCTATCGTGTGTTTGGCGTGCTGTAGATAATCGAATGCCGTGCCAGGGTGTTGCGCACTACGTATTGCGTATTGCGTATTCCGTGCGCTGCACTCCGCACTCTGTCGTCTGTTGTCTGTTGTCTGTCGTCTGACTACTGACTACTGACTACCGACCACTGGCTACTACCTACTCCCCATGATAAAGATTGCTGAAGTGCTGCCCGCCACGCCGACACCATTGTGGAAGATGGTGAAGCAAGTGGGCGTGAAATATGTGGTTGCGCCGATGGGCATCGCTCATGGCTCGGAGCGCCCGTGGGACTATATGCCGTTGTTGCGCATGAAACAGGCTTTCGAGGATAACGGTTTCAAGGTCGCCGTAATCGAAAGCCGGCCCCCGCTCGAAAAGGCCAAGCGCGGTTTGCCTGGCCGCGATGAAGAGATCGACACCGCCTGCGCGCTGATCGAGAACATGGGCAAACTGGGCATCCCGGTGTGGTGCTACGAGTGGATGTCCACCTTCAACTGGATGCGCACCTCCACTGCCCAGCCGGGGCGAGGCGGCGCCCTGGTGACGGCCTACGACAACAGCCTGCTGAAGGATGCCCCGCCGACTGAATCCGGCGTGGTCACCGAAGAGCAGTTGTGGGACAGCCTGGACTACTTCCTGAAGCGTGTGATCCCGGTTGCGGAGAAGGCCGGCGTCAAGCTGGCCATGCATCCCGACGACCCGCCGCTCTCGCCTATTCGTGGCGTGGGCCGCATCATGCGCAGTCTGGAGAACTATCAGCGTCTGCTCGACATGTGCCCCAGCCCGGTCAACGGTGTCGCGCTGTGTCAGGGCAACTTCACGCTGATGACGGACGATCTGCCCGGCGCAATTCGCCACTTTGGCCGGCAAGGCAAGATCTTCTTCGCCCATTTCCGGGACGTGCGCGGCACGCCGGAGAAGTTCGAGGAGACGTTCCACGACGAGGGCAAAACCGACATGCTGGCCTGCATGCAAGCGTACAAGGACATCGGCTTCGAAGGCGTGCTCCGGCCTGACCATGTGCCGACTATGGAGGGCGATAGCAACGACAATCCGGCCTACTCCAGTATTGGCCGGTTGTTCGCCATCGGCTACATCAAGGGCTTGCGCGAAGCCGTGTACGGCAGGCAACCTGAAGACTGAGCCGCAGGCCGCCCCAGCGCCGCAATCGCGGGGGCGGAGCCGCTTACTGGCGATCTGCGGGCCGGCGTTGTGACGCGGGCTGCCGCGCGCGTCTCGCGCCATTGGCCCCTGGCTTCTGCCGGCGCGGCTTCGACCCCGACCTGGCCTGTATTCCGTTTGTCTGCGACGCTTTTGGCAACGGCCCCGCCATCGCCGCGTCCAGCACCTCTTCCATGTTCGTGACGATCACCAGCTTCAGATCACGCTGAACCTTCCTGGGGATTTCAGCCAGGTCTTTGACATTCTTCCTGGGCAGGATGAACGTGCGGATGCCGGCCCGGTGGGCGGCCATGATCTTTTCCTTCAATCCGCCGATCGGCAACACGCGCCCGCGCAACGTGATTTCGCCGGTCATAGCTGCGTCGCGGCGCACCGGCACTTTGGTCAACGCAGAGATCAGAGCGGTGGCGATGGTGATCCCGGCTGATGGGCCGTCTTTGGGCACAGCTCCTTCGGCCACATGGATGTGGATGTCGGTCTTGTCGAAGCGGTTCGGCTTCATGCCCAGGCGCCGGGCGATGCTGCGCGCATAGCTCAACGCGGCCTGCGCGGACTCCTGCATCACATCCCCCAACTGGCCGGTGAGGGTTAGATTGCCCTTGCCGTCCATCAGCGTCACCTCGACCGGCATCAGGTCGCCGCCGGCGTCGGTCCATGCCACGCCGTTCGCAACGCCAACCTGGTCCTGTTCGTCCAGCATGCCGAAGTCGAACTGAGGCGGGCCGAGATGCTTGTGAAGCTGGCTGGCGGTGATGTGGCGCGGGTAGCGTTGATTTTCGGCCAGCCGGCGCGCGACTTTGCGGCAAATTGTGCCGATCTCGCGCTCGAGATTGCGAACGCCGGCCTCATAGGTGTATTCACGGATCATCTGCCTGATGGCCTCGTCGGCGAATGTGAGTTTCGCCTCGCGCAACCCGTTTTCTGTCACCTGGCGCGGGACCAGGAATCGTTTTGCGATCTCCAGTTTTTCTTCTTCCAGGTAGCCGGGAAACTCGATGATCTCCATCCGGTCGCGCAGCGGCGGCGGCACAGGATCGAGCCAGTTGGCCGTGGTGATCCACAACACCTTGCTGAGATCATAGGGCACGTCGAGATAGTGATCTTCGAACTCGTAGTTTTGCTCGGGGTCGAGCACTTCCAACAGGGCTGCCGCCGGATCGCCCCGGAAGTCCTCGCCCATCTTGTCGATCTCATCCAGGACGAACAAGGGGTTGATGACGCCGGCGCGGCGCATGGTTTGCAGAATGCGTCCCGGCAGCGCGCCGATATAAGTGCGACGATGGCCGCGAATCTCGGCCTCGTCGTGGACGCCGCCGACAGACATGCGGGCAAATTTGCGCCCCAGCGAATCGGCGATGCTGCGCGCAAGCGAAGTCTTGCCGGTGCCGGGCGGCCCGACGAAGCAGATGATCGGGCTGTGCATCTGCCCGCTGGTGAGCTTGCGCACCGCGATGTACTCCAGCACGCGCTCCTTGACTTTGGTCAGGCCGTAGTGCCGCTCGTTGAGCACGCGCTCGGCGTGTTTCACATCGAGATTGTCCTCGGTCTGCTCGGACCAGGGCAGGTCGAGCAGCCACTCGATGTACGTGCGGGTCATGGTGACCTCGGGCGACATGCCGTCCATTCGGGCCAGCCGGTCGATCTCGTGCTGGGCCTTGGCGCGCGCCGCTTCCGGCATCTTTTTCTGCTTCAGCCGCTCGCGCAGCGCCAGCACGTCCTGAGCGCCGGCGTCGCTCTCGCCCAGTTCGGTTTGAATGGCTTTCATCTGCTCGCGCAGGAACATCTCGCGCTGGCTCTTGTCAACCTCGTTTTGCACTTGCAGCGCGATGCGGTCCTCCAGCTCGAGCACATCCAGTTCCTTCGCCAGCAGCACGCCCAGCTTTTGCAGCCGGTTGATAGGTTCGACGGTTTCGAGAATGAGCTGGCG
>DAOTYS010000297.1:0-8924 GCA_034434575.1 Thermoflexales bacterium | reverse complement strand
CAGGGCGAAGATCAGCCCAAGCAGCGTGGTCATCGCTTTGAGGCGCCGATCACCGGCACCGGCACGATCTGGCTGACTTCGCTCAGCACGCGCTCGGCGGCTTGTGGGACTGTCCACAGGTCCGGCTCCAGAATCAGGCGATGACTGAGCGCCGGCTTGATGAACAGCTTCACGTCATCGGGAATAACGTACTCGCGGCCCTGCATAGCCGCCCAGGCCCGCGACAGTTTGAGCAGGGCCAGCGCGCCGCGCGGACTCGCGCCGACCGACACTTGCCGGTGCGAGCGCGTGCCGCGCGTCAACTCCACCATGTAACGCTCGATGTCCGTGTCCACGTGAACGGTCTCGACGGCCTGGCGCATGGCCAGCAGGCCGGCGGCGTCTGTGACGCCTTCGAGATCGATGGCGTCCTGGCGTCGGTCGCGCCGGCGCTTCAGCACTTCCTGTTCCTCTGCTGCGGTCGGGTAGCCCACAGACAGGCGCATGATGAAGCGGTCGAGCTGCGCTTCGGGCAGCGGATACGTGCCCTCGTATTCGATCGGGTTTTGCGTGGCGATGACCATGAAGGGCTGGGGCAGTTTCATTGTCTCGCCTTCCAGCGTGACCTGATATTCCTGCATCGCTTCGAGCAGCGCCGACTGCGTGCGCGGCGAGGCGCGGTTGATCTCGTCGGCCAGAATGATGTTGGCGAAGATTGGCCCTTTGCGCAGGATGAAGCGATTCTCCGCGCGGTCGAAGTAATAGCCGCCGGTGATGTCGCCGGGCAGCAGGTCGGGCGTGAACTGGATGCGCTTGAAGCTCACGCCGAGGGCGGTGGCGAAGCTGCTGGCGATCAGCGTCTTGGCCAGGCCGGGATAGTCTTCGAGCAGCACATGGCCGCCGGCGAGAAACGCGGCCATGATTTTCTCGAGCACGTCTTGTTTGCCGACCACGGCGCGGGTGACCTGGCCGACAATGCGCTCGCTGAGCGCGGCGACCTCTTGACAGTTCATGAATCCTTGCCTTTTTCGTCCGTGTATTGCTGCGCCTCAATCCAGGCCAGCGCGGCTTGCAGTTTGATCCACATCGGCGATTGTTGCGCCGCCGCGGAGTCCGACAGAATGCGCCCCGAAATGCGCTCGCGCAGTTCCTCCGCGATGCGCGTCAGCCGGCTGCGCGGCGCACTGCCGGCGCGCGACCGACTGGCAAGTACAAGGTCGGCCACTTCTGCCGGCGCATCCAGCGATCCGTTGATGATCCGGCGCTCGATCTCCATCGGCGTCGAACGTTCGAGCACCGCCAGCGACGACAAGATCAGCGCGCGCATTTCGAGCGTCATCTTTTCCTGCGCATAGTCGCTGCGCCCAAACTGGCTGAGGTAATACGTCCACACGCGCATGCGCGAATGGCGGTGATCGGGCCGGGCGCGCCCAGGCGGCAGGCCCGGATCATCCCCGCGCCCGCCGATGCTGTTGAATGCGATGAAAACGCCCAGCGCGATCAACGCACCGAGGAAAAGCGCCTGCGGCACGCTGCGCAACAGCAGGCCGGCCAGGTAGAGCGCGTATCCCAGCGGCCCTGCAAGCAGATTGCGCACGATATCGCTCAAGTAGGCCGCCAGCAGGATTGTTGACGCGAGTCCGGCGATTGCGAGCGCAGCGCCGAGCGCAATGGTGGCCGGGCGAACCCTCATGGCGCGCCTCGCGTGGCCCGGCAGGCATCCACGATGGCGCGCAGACTATCCACGGCTGCGCGCTCCTGTTGTTCAGTGACGCTGGCGTGGCCGTACCGGGACGCCTCAAACGCCAGCGTAAGTTGGCGCACGGGTTCCGCCGGCAGACCTTTGCTGCGCAGCACTTCCATGAACTCGCGGGGCGTCATAGCGGCGTCGCGCCGGATGCCGCGCTCTTGTTGCAGCACGCTGCTCATCTCCCGGTAGCAGCGGATGATGATGTCTCTGAACTCGCCGCCGGCTTCCAGGTCTGCGGCGGCCTGTTCGGCCTGTTGCGCCATCTGATCCAACGCCGTCGGCTTGCAACGCCGGCGCGCAATGCCAAAGGCGACCACCAGCGACACGGTGACCACCAGCGCAACGGAAAGAACGGCGCTTGAGATGAGCACCAGCCAGTCCGGCGCGTTCGGATCGAACGGCGGCAACGCCATCTCGCCGGGCAATTCTTCGGGCGCTTCCTGCATCGTCATGGATGGGGCGATCTCTTCCGGCTCGCGCTCGTTCCTCGCGCACTGAGACACGTTGCTGAGCAGCAGCACCATCACGCTGATGACGATCAGATTGGTGATCAGTTCGCGGCGGCGTTTGCGATTGATGAGCGCGTACAGCACATATACCGGGGTCAGGATCAGCATCACCATCAACGCAATGCGCGCCAGGTCGATGAGGAATTCGCCGCCGCCCAGCGTCTGGCCCGGCGCCGGGCTGGGCACGGTGAACAACTCGGCGGGGAATCGCTCTGCCGGGGCCAGTTGCACGCTGGACACGCCGGCGGCCAGCGCCAGCAAGGCGATGAGGAGCGCAGCAAGCAGCAGGGTGGTTTTGATCTGGCTGGTTCGCGCTGTCGAGAGATGCTCATCTCCCGGCCATGCGAGCAATGCCCACAGCCGGCGCAGGCCGAATCTGGTTTTCATCGCAGCAAGCGCATTGTAGCCGGTTTGCAGATGCCGGCCTGAGCCTCTGGCGCTTCATCTCCAGTCGGCTTGCAGCGCTGCGCCTTGAGCGAAACCTTACCCCGACTCAGTCTCCATCTCGCCGGACATTTTCCCAGGTGGACCGTACCCCATTTCGTGGAGAGAGAGTTAAGCCACACCGACACAGCCTGTTCTGCTTCTGCCAGCGTGACATAGCCCAGCGCGGCGTGGCAAGCCCTTGCGCAAGCTCGCCCGGCATGTGGCGACGCGCGGCGGCATCTTCTTGGGATACCAAGCCGCCGGCCCTGTCACGAGAAAAGCATCTGCACGTCCTCCGGCGTCAGCGACTTGAAGAACCCGTTTTCCGCCGAGATCAGCCGCTCCACCAGATCGCGCTTCTGCGCCTGCAACTGCAAAATCTTCTCTTCGATTGTCTCGCGCGCGATGAACTTGTAAATGAACACCGGCTTATCCTGGCCGATGCGGTGCGCGCGGTCGGCGGCCTGCATCTCGACCGCCGGGTTCCACCACGGGTCGATGTGCAGCACATAGTCGGCGGCGGTCAGGTTGAGGCCAACGCCGCCGGCCCTCAGGCTGATCAGGAAGAACGGGATGCGCGGGTCGTTCTGGAAGAGATCGACCTGCTCCTGCCGGTTCTGGGTTTTGCCGTCCAGGTAGGCATAGGTCATGCCGCGCGCGTCCATCTCCCTGCGCAGCAGCGTCAGCGTTTGCACGAACTGCGAGAAGACCAGCGCCTTGTGCCCCTCGCTGCGCAGCGTTTCCAGCGTTTCCAGCGCCAGCTCAAACTTGGCGGACTCGCCGTGGTAGGCCGGCTCCACCAGCCTGGGATGAATGCACACCTGGCGCAGGCGCAGCAGTCCCTCCAGGATTTTGAAGCGCACCGATTGGATGTTCTGCCCTTCATCGAGCAAGCCCAGCAACAGGCTGCGGTAATGCTCGCGCGTCTGGTGATAGAGCTTGCGCTGCGCCGGCTCCAGGTCGGTGTACAGGATGCGCTCGGTGCGCGCCGGCAGTTCCGGCGCCACCTGCTCTTTGGTGCGGCGCAGGATGAAGGGATAAGTCAGCCGGCGCAACACCTGGGCCGCCGACGGCGCGCGCGCCCCCGCCGGCGCAGCATCTTCCAGGCCTTCTGCGCTATCTTGCGCGCCGCGCTGTTCGCCGCGCTCCGCCCCGCGTTCAATGGCTGCGCCGAATTCACTCTTGAAATAGTCCAGGCTGCCGAGCAGGCCGGGGTTGAGAAACGCGAACTGCGACCACAGCTCGTACACGTTGTTCTCGACCGGGGTGCCGGTCAGACACAGCCGGTGATCGGCCTGCAACAGGCGCGCCGCTTTGCTGCTCTGCGACAGCGGATTCTTGATGGCCTGCGATTCGTCCAGGACGGCGTATGTGAAGCGATAGTCGCGCAGAAACTGGATGTCGCGCAGCATGGTGCCGTAGGTGGTGAGGATGATGTCGTAGTTCTCGAAGTGGGCCGGCTCTTTTTTGCGCGTTTGTCCCATGAACATCAGCAGGCGCAGGCCGGGGGTGAAACGCTCCGCCTCGCGCTGCCAGTTGGCCAGCAGGCTTTTCGGAACGACCAGCAACGCCGGGCGGGACAGCGCCCCGCGCTCCTTGAGCGATTGCAGAAAGACCAGCGCCTGCACCGTCTTGCCCAGGCCCATGTCATCAGCCAGAATGCCGCCGAAGCCGTATTCGCGCAGGAAGTGCAGCCAGTCGTAGCCGGCCTTCTGGTACGGGCGCAGGTCGCCGCTGAAGCCCTGCGGCAGCGGCTGCGGTGTGATGCGCTCGAAGCTTTTCAGCCGCTCGCGTTTGGCCTGATATTCCGGCGCCATGTTCACCGTTTCGGCGTCGGCCAGCAATTCGTCCAGCAGCGACAGGTGCAGCTCGTTGACGCGCAGGCCGGTTTCGGTCTCCTCGGCCAGCGCGAACAGATGTTTGTACTTTTCCAGCCAGTCTTCGGGGATCTGGCCGACCGAGCCGTCGGCCAGTTTGATGTAGCGTTCGTTGCGTTTCAGGGCGCGGCGGATTTCGGCCAGCGACACCTGCTGATCGCCATACATCACGATGGCCTGCACGTCGAACCAGTCGATGCCGCTGGAGATGTTCAGGCTGAGCGTTGGCCTGTGGCGGTTGACTTTGGCGATGTCCTTCTCGCCGTAGATTTCATAGCCGGCGGCAGTGAGCGCCGGCACGCACTTCATCAGAAAGTCGAGCGGGTGCGTGCGGGCGCGCAGCGCGAAGACGCCGGGGCGGTTGTTGCCGATGCGTTTCAGTCCAAAGCGCGGATCGCTGAGCTGAGAGTAGTAATCCTGCTCGCGGGCGTTGTCGCGCAGCACTCTGACGCCGCCCCACTGGCCGGGAATCTGGATCGTCTCTTCGGAGACGGGCCGGGCGCCGGCGGAGACATACTCGTACTCGCCGTAGCCAAAGCGCAGTTCGGCTTCGATCTGCTGATCTGCCCCGCGCCTCAGATACAGGCGCGGAACCGGCGCCACGCGCACCTCTTCCCAGCGCACGACTTCGCCGCCGATCGGCATATAGGCGTTGAGCTGGCTCAGGTAGTTCTGGCGAAAATCCTCCGCCTCGTCGCGCGGCACACGCAGCGGGAAGGCGTGTCCGATGTTGAGCGCGGCCTCGTTGACGACGGGCATCAGCGTGTCGCCGGCCATTGCCCACATCGGCGGCATACTGGTCGATATGAACTTGATCTGGCCGAGCGGGTAAATCCGCCCCTCCAGCGTGATCCCCGCTTGCAGCTCATAGCTGTCGCCCTTTTCCAAAACGACGGCCGTGATGGGGATTTCTTCGGGATGCACGCGCAGCGGCCGGACGAATGAATCGCCCTCTTTCAGAAACAACGGAACCTTAAACCGGTTCAGCAGGATCAGGCTCCAAACCGGCAGTTGGAGCGCCTCAGTCGAACGATAGAGAGACTCGTATCGGGTGACTTTTGCGGCGCTGGCAAGCAGAATGTTCAGGTCTTCGGCTGACAGGTTGATCGGCTGCCAGTGCTCGCGCGGTGTGCACAGTTTGACCTGCGCGTGCCAGTCGTCATGCGCGGCCAGCAGCTCGCGCGCAGCGTCGGCTGCATTTGCATCCGCGCCTTCGGCCAGCGAGGATGCCGGCGGCCAGCGCCTGGCCGGCAGGCCATACAG
The DNA here is from genome assembly GCA_034434575.1 of Thermoflexales bacterium. Taxonomy (GTDB): domain Bacteria; phylum Chloroflexota; class Anaerolineae; order J036; family Brachytrichaceae; genus Roseilinea. The sequence goes on along the minus strand of DAOTYS010000297.1, from coordinate 3,120 downwards.
CAACAGATAGACTGCCTCAGACGCGCCGAATTTCTGAAATTCGAGGCCGGCCAGGACGATCACCGCCTCTGTGCGGGTCGCGGCGCGCTGTTGTGCCGGGGCGGCCATGTGCGCCGTTCTGGCCAGCGCCGTCTCAAACCGATATCGCCAGTCCTTTTCGGCCACGTTTGCGATGTATTCGCGCGTCGCCAGCATGGCGGCAACCATATGCCGGCATTGACCCGAACGCGCGCTCTCGGCGCAGGTGCACTTCATCAGCAGGGGCGGGTAGCTTTGCGGGCTGGATTGGATTGTCACTTCCAACGCGTCGCCTTTGTCGATCACGCGGCAGGTCGCTTGTGTGGGGATGAATGCGACGACCTGCGCCAGGCCCTGCTTGTAAAGCTCTCTGCCCTTTTCCCTGTTCAACCTGGACAGTGTGTAAAATTCGTCCGGGTTCAGGAGATATCCTTCCAGTGGACGCATGGTTATTGTGTTTCGCCGAAAAGCAAAAAAGATGTTCGCGCGTTGCCAGGCGCAGCGCGCCGGCCAGACGCAACCCCGTCTGCCACACCCATTGATTCTACACCACGCTTCACCCGTGACGCTGCCGCTGCGGTACACTTCCCACCCATGATGGACGGACACGAAACGATTCGCGCCCGCAATGCGCTGGGCACAGACTTGAAACCATGCAGCCTCGATCCGCTCACCGGCTGGTACCGCGACGGTTGTTGCAACACCGGCCCCGGCGACACAGGTCTGCATCTGGTGTGCGCGCAGGTCACGCAGGAATTTCTGCTCTTTTCGCGCGAACAGGGCAACGACCTCATCACGCCCCGCCCGGAATACCACTTCCCCGGCCTGAAGCCGGGCGACCGCTGGTGCCTGTGCGTCACGCGCTGGATCGAGGCGTATGAAGCCGGCTGCGCGCCGCCGGTCGATCTGGAGGCCACGCACATTTCGGCGCTGGAGTTTGTCGATCTGGATGTGCTGAAGCAGTTTGCGCTGCCGCAGCCGGGGGCGGACTGAGTCCGCAGCGCCGGCTAACACGTTTCCAGGATGCGCCAGCCGCGCGCCAGCGCAATCCGGCGCAGGGGCGCGTTGGGATGCACGCACACCGGCGCGCGGCACAACTCCATCATCTGCAAGTCGCCCAGCGTGTCGCCGTACATCATGTCAACGACGGCGTCGTCTGCCCGAGTTTGCCGCAGCCACGCCTGCACGCGATCGACTTTGGTCTGCTCGACATTTAGCGACCCGTCCAGATTGCCTGTGGCCAATCCCTCCCGAAGTTGCAGCGGGCTGGCTATGGCAACGATGGCCGGCGCATCAGGCGCCTGGGCCGTCAGCCGGCGCGCAAAGGCGTCGAGAATGGGCTGATACGTGCCCGACACCAGCGCGATCTGCGCGCCGTTCCGCGCGTGAGTCAACAACTCGTCGATCACAGCCTGCCGGCGCTGCGGCCACATCTCATGCTGCGCGACCCACTCGCCCATGTCGGCCAGTTGCGCCGCTGAGTATCCTTTCAGAAGCCGGGCCATGTCGATGACCCAGCGATAGCGTTCGCGCGCGCGGTTGATCAGGCCGGCTTTGGCCAGCACGGCCGTCGGCAGGTGCGTTGCCAGATAGCGCCGATAGGCCCACGCCCGGCCTTTCAGCGACACAAATCTACCCACGCCGCGCCACGTCTCGCCGGTGGTCAGCGTGCCTTCGAGGTCAGATGCAATGATCATAGGTTGGCAGCCCATTTTCTCATGCCCGTCCAATCTGGGGCGTGTATCTTGTGATAGATTTCACAATCGGGTTGTCTGCAAAAGGGTTGGTGTGCGATGGAAACAAAGCCTCGTGTGGTGATCGTGGGGGCCGGCTTCGGTGGACTGCGCCTGGCGCGCGAGTTGCGCCGCGCGCCGGTCGAGGTTGTGCTGGTCGATCAGCACAACTACCACGTCTTTCAGCCGTTGCTGTATCAGGTGGCGACGGCGGCGCTCGACCCCGAAGAGATCGCCCACAACGTGCGCGGTCTCTTTCACGCGCAACGCAATTTCGCCTTTCGCATGGGCCGGGTGATTGGCGCAGACTGGCCGAACAAGCGCCTGTTGATCTCCGAAGGCGACGCGATTCGCTTTGATTACCTGGTTCTGGCCGCCGGCGCCGTGACCAACGACTTCGGCATTCCCGGCGTCGCGCAGCACGCTTTCCCGCTCAAGAGCCTGCCCGAGGCGCTGCGTATGCGCAGCCACATCATGCGCCAGTTCGAGATGGCCGACGCCGACCCCTCGCTGATCGATCATGGCGCGCTGACCTTCGTCGTCGTCGGCGGCGGGCCGACCGGGGTGGAGATGGCCGGCGCGCTGGTCGAGTGGTTTCAGATGGTGCTGCGCAAGGACTATCCCCATCTCGATGTGTCGCGCGCGCATGTCATTCTGATTGAGGCGCTGGATCGCCTGTTGGCCCCATTCGACGCGCCACTGCGTGAGAACGCCCGGCGCACGCTCGCGGAGCGCGGCGTCGAAGTGATATTGGGGGAAGCGGTGAGCGAGGTGCGGCCTGATGCGGTGACCTTGAAGAGCGGTCGCGTGATTCCGACCCGCACGGTGATCTGGGGCGCCGGCGTGAGGGGCAGCCCGTTGGCAGCGGCGATGGGTCTCGAACTCACGCGCGGCGGGCGGGTAGTTGTGAATCCTGATCTGAGTGTGCCGGGCCGGCCAGAGGTGTATGTGATTGGCGACCTGGCGGCGAGCCAGGACGCGCAGGGCAATCTGCATCCCCAGCTTGCGCAGGTGGCGTTGCAGGGCGCGGCGCATGTGGCGCGCCAGATCGAGCGCCGGCTGACCCAACCGGTCTCCGCGACGTCCAGTGAGCCGTTTGTATACCGCGACCCCGGCGCGATGGCGACGATTGGCCGGCACGCCGCCGTGGCGCAGCTTCCCACCGGCTGGCGTTTCACCGGTTTCGCGGCCTGGCTGATGTGGTTGTTCCTGCATTTGGTCTTTCTGATCGGCTTCCGCAACCGTCTGAACGTGCTCATCAACTGGATGTGGAACTACTTCACCTATGACCGCAGCTCGCGCCTCATTGTGTAAGCAGGCAGGTGTCCGACACCTATACTATGCCGTTGCCTGAGACTGTCGAAGGCAA
>DAOTYS010000296.1:0-1506 GCA_034434575.1 Thermoflexales bacterium | reverse complement strand
GCGAGGCGCATGACAACATGCCGCCGTTTCTGGCGCTCAACTACGGGATCATCGCCCGATGACCAAGCCGAACACGGATGGCGGCTGGCGCTTGCCGGCGGTGATCGACCCGCCGACGCGCATCGGCGTCTGTGTCCCCGTGCCGGATGAGCCGGAGCATCGGCGCGCGTTTCTGGGCGCGCTGTTGGAGTTGGCGCGCTGGTGGAACTGGCAGCGCGATCCGGCGCGGCGCGGGCGCGAAGCGGCGCGCGTCTGGTTCGAGATATGGCGGCAGGTGCAGGACGCGCTGGATGAGCGCGAAGGGTGCGGCGTGTCGAATTTCGATGTGAGGCAGAACAGCAGCCAGCCTTGTACGCTGGAGAAGACGACCAACAACGGCGTGACGTGGACGCCGTGGGCGGACTTGAGCTTGTGCCGTCCGGACTTGCCCGCGCTGCTTACCGGCGGCGACATCCTTGTGCCGTTCGACGGCGAACTCATCCCGATCACCGACCTGCCGCCTGGCACGGACACCATCACCACCAGTGACGAGCGCCGCCCCGCCGGCGACGACGAGGAATTGGCGAAGTGCCTAGCGGCGGTCAACGCTGCACTAGTATTTCGACGCCTGCACCAAGAGGCGTGGCGTATTCAGCTGTCCGGCGGGTTAGTTCCTGGCAACATCCTAGTGGCGGGCGCGCTGGCAATAGTGGGGTTGGGGCTGCTGGCGTCGAATCTCATCATTGCTCCGGTTGGCATTCTGACGTGGCTGCTCTTTGGCAACATCACGGAGTTCACCAGTGAAGTCGAGCGCGAGTTCGCCTGCATCCTCAAAAACCGCGCCTACATCAATGCCGGCGAGGTCTACTTTGACTGGGCGCTGGTCAAGTCCGATGTGCAAAGTCGGATTAACTTGCTCAACATCTGGATGTTCATCGACGGCTATCTTGACGCGATCGGCGCGAACGGGCTGAACAAAGCTGGCACGGTCACGGCGATCACCGAATGCTGTGACCCGTGCGCAAGCGGCACGTCGTACTACGACATCGACCTGAGGACGAGCGCCGACAAAGATGTGCTTGTGCCGATGGCGACGTTCACAAACAGTTCGTGGACGTGGATCAACGGCACGGGCTGGCGGCTTGCCAGCCCGACCAACACCGCGCAGGGGTCATGCCGTTTCACGCTGCCGATCAAGCCTGGCAGTCAGATCGTCAACGTGTTTGTACGGATGCAAGCCAGTCGCGAGCCATACAACTGGAGCATCACCATCAACAACACCTATCAGCGCATTCAGAACGGCTACAACGCGTTCGGCAATTTCTATCATGGACTGCTGACGCCGATGAACATCTACACGGGGGCGTTGAGCGTGGTGTTTTTTGTCAACGTCAACCCAGTGGTAAACACGGCAGCCACGTTCACGCATCTGCGCATTGAATACCGCGGCTGTCCGCCGCTGTGATCGGCGCGCCCAGCAGCCGCGCGCCGCTGTAAAGTGGCGGTCATCTGTCTTACTTAATTTGC
>DAOTYS010000295.1:0-2669 GCA_034434575.1 Thermoflexales bacterium | reverse complement strand
GCACTTTTCCGCCCGCCGTGTTCACGTGGGCGTAGACTTTGGCGAACAGCGGATCGTCTTCCGTCTGCTCGCCGGCCGGCGATGTCTGCGCAGCCGGCGCCGCCTGGGCCGGCCCCGCCACCAGACATGACGCAACGCACGCCGCCAACACCACCGCCGCCATCAAGGCAACAGATCGAACACCCGCCGGCGCCAACCCGCCGGGGATGATGAATCCCATTCTGATCCATTGCTTCATCTCAGCCCAGCCTCTCTGCAGTCCAATCGGTGTCATCACCACACTTGTCGCGCATCGCCTGGCGTTCCTGACCTGTGGTCGCCCATCATCGCCGGCCCGGCGCCGGCCCGGCGCTCATTCGATAACAATCGTACACCACAACTACGCGCGCGATCTCAACGCGCCCTGCGCACCTGGCCCGCGATTCGCCAATAAACAACGCCGGGGTCGCAGCGCGCGCTCAGCGCGCGATCTCGATCCCCGGCGTCAGAAACACCGTCGGGCAAGTTGCGCGGCTAACCCAGGGGGCCAAGCTTGTCGGCCACGAACCAGACCAGAAAGGTGATCACGCCCAGCAGCAACACCGGCTGATGCATCGACTCGCGGTCTTCGATCATGTGAACCCGGCCGCGAATCAAATCCCACAACCTGTCTGCAAAGAGCATGGGGCCGACCACCACCGGCACGATCAACAACCACAACGGAATCACCTGCATGGCGATGAACGCAAGGATCACTACGGCGGCCCCGGCGATCGACAGAATCATCAGCACTTTCGTCCACTTCGCGCCGATCAGGTCGGCTGTGTGACGGATGCCTGCTTTTTTATCCACCACCGCATCGCGCATCTCGTTGTTCAACTCGCCGTACACCGAAACGAACACGACCATCAGAAAGAACAACCAGCTATAGGGCTTGCCCTGGTCGTAGGTGAAATAGGCGCACAGGAATTGCAGGCCGGCCAGCGACAGGCTGTGCGAGATGAGATCGGCCACCGGCACGGCTTTCAATCGCGCGACGCGCCACGAGTAAAGGAACGCCAGCAACAGGCAGAACGCGCCCAGCAGAAACGGCAACAGACCCAGCAGCGCGTACAACCCCAGCAACGCCACCGCCACCACGGCGCAGGCCGCAATGCCCATGCGCGGCGAGATCATGCCGGCGCTGATCGGGTTGCGCGCCGCCTTGCGGGCGTCCAGCGCGTCGTCCGGCGCGTCCTCCACATCGTTGTACATGAAGGCGAATCCAACAACCAGCATGTTGGCGATAAAGACGATGAGCAGGCGCAGGTCAAAATCCCCCCCGCCCAGCTTGGCGCCCATCATGGTCGTCAGTGCAACAAACAACACGTACTCGCGGTAGCGCGTGAGCGCCAGCAAGCCGCGCACAGGCCGGCGCAGCCAGCGCAGGGTGATTCTGATGGATGTAGGCATGACCGTGATTATACGGTTGCGCGGCGGTACAATGCGCCTCCGATGCGTCTCAAACACCTCACCCTCACAGGATACAAAACCTTTGCCAGCAAGTCTCATTTTGAATTTGGAGAAGGGGTGACGGCCATCATCGGCCCGAATGGGTCTGGCAAGAGCAACATCGCCGACAGCATCCGCTGGGCGCTCGGCGAGCAGCAGTTCTCACTGCTGCGCGGCAAGAAGACCGACGACATGATCTTTTCCGGCAGCGCAAAGCGCCCGCGCGCCAGCATGGCCGAGGTCATCCTGACCTTCGACAACAGCGACGGCTTCTTCCCCATCGAGTTCAGCGAGATCGCCATCGGCCGGCGCGCCTACCGCGACGGCACCAACGAATATCTGCTCAACGGCAACCGCGTCCGGCTGCGCGACATCACCGACTTGCTCGGCCACACCGGCCTCGCCGAGCGCACCTACACCGTCATTGGCCAGGGGCTGGTGGACAGCGCGCTCAGCCAGCGCCCCGAGGAGCGCCGCGCCCTGTTTGAAGAGGCCGCCGGAATCGCCACCTACCGCAACCGCCGCGACGACGCGCTATCGCGGCTCGATGAGACCCGGCGCAACCTCGACCGTGTGCGCGACATCCTGGCCGAGATCACCCCGCGCCTGCAACACCTGGAGCGGCAAACCGAGCGCGCGCGCAAATACCAGATCCTCGCCGCCGAACTGGCCGGCCACACCCGCGCCTGGTTCGGCTTTCACTATCGCAGGGCGCGCGAGGCAGTGGCGCACACTGCGCGCCGCCGCGATCAGGCCCAGGCGCGCGTCGATGAGGCGCAGCAGTCTGTCAGCGCGCTGGACGCCGAACTGGCCGGCCTGCGCGCCCGGCAAGCCGCCCTGCGCGCCAGCGTCACCGAGCGCGAAAACGCGCGTCAAACGGCGCGCCAGGTCGCCGACGCCCGCGCGCGCGATCTGGCCGTGTTGCGCGAGCGCGCCCGGTCGGTCGAAGCGCAACGCGCAGAGGCGCAACAGGAACTGGCTGCGCGCATTGCCGCCCTGGACGAGCTGGCCATCCGCGCAGCGCACGCCGCAGCCACGCTGGCCGGCGCGCAGGATTTGCTGGCGCAGCGGCAACGCGAGCTTGAATCGGCCCAGATGCTGGCTGCCGAAAGCCAGGCGGCGCGGGCGGAGCTGGAGCGCGCACGCGACGCCGCCCAGCAGGAATTGATGCGCGCCAACACCGGCGTCACCCAGGCGCA
>DAOTYS010000294.1:0-13145 GCA_034434575.1 Thermoflexales bacterium | reverse complement strand
GATGCAGGGAGTTGCCATGCGCCAACAGATGGAGATGGCCGGCCCGGAGAATGCCGGTGAGATGCTGCCCCGCGAGCGCGTGTTGCGGGCGCTGTCACGCCAGGAGCCTGATCGCGTGCCGTTTCTCGAGACGGTGGTTGCCGAGCCCGTTGCGCTTGAGTTGCTGGGATTGCAGCCCTCACGCGCGGCGCACGGGGATCTGAGCCAGACCGGCGACGATGTCCTGATCGGGTCGTTGTTCGATAGCCCGTTGTATGAGCCAGTCGATCTGGCGCGCACTCTGGGACTGGATGGCTTTGGCATGTATCTGTTTGCCCGGCACGAGGGCATTCAGGAAGACGTCGATGGCCGCGCCATGGTGACCGGCGGGCGGGTGAAGCGCCGGGCCGATCTGGCGCGCATTCATTTGCCGGACCCGCATGATCCGGCGATCTACGCGCCGTATCGGCAGTTTGTGGCGCGCTACCGCGACGCCGGCTACGCTCTGTTTGCGTTCCTCAACCTCGGCTCCGATCCGACCATTTTCAGCATGGGCTTCGAGACATTTGCGTTGGCGCTTTACGAACAGCCTGATCTGGTCGCCGATTTGTTCGATCTCTATGCGGACTGGTATGCCCAGGTTGCGCCGCATCTGTGCGCGCTGGGCTTCGACTTTCTGTGGTTCGGCGATGACATTGCGTTCAAGAGCGCGCCGTACGTCTCGCCACGTATCTTCCGGGATCTGTTTGTCCCGCGTTATCGGAAGGTGATCGATCGCGTCTCGTTGCCGTGGATTTTCCACTCAGACGGCAATCTGATGCCGATCCTGGACGATCTGGTGTCGCTGGGCATGTCGGGGTTGCATCCCATTGAGCCGGAGGCGATGGACCTGGGTGAAGTCAAGCGGCGCTATGGTGACCGGCTGTGCCTGGTGGGAAACATCAGCGTGGACCGGCTGAGTCGCGGCGCGCCGGCGGAAATCGAGGCGCTGGTGAAACAGGCGATTGAGACGGCAGGCCCCGGCGGCGGATACATTGCCGGCAGTTCTAACAGCATTGCTTCGTACTGCCGGGCAGAGAACGTTCGAGCGATGGCAGAGGCGATTCGCCGGTATGGTCGCTATCCCCTGTCGATTGAAGGGAGGAGGTGACTGCTCATGTCAAAGCAGATGACGCCCCGGCAGCGCATGTTAGTGGCCTATCGCGGCGAGCTGACGGATGCCATTCCGGTAGCCCCGGAGTTCTGGTATTACGTGCCGGCCCGATTGCTGGGCATGAGCATGGTCGAATTCGAGTTGGAGGTTCCGCACTGGCAGGCGCTGCAACACACGTTCAAGCACTATGGGTGCGAAGGGTGGGGCATTGTGGGGCCGGCGAATGATGTGCGCGCCGGGCAGGAGCGCCTGTGCCTGACCCGCCTGGATGAGCGGCGCTTTGAGGCTGTCCGCTCGTTTCGCATAGGCAGTGCGGAAATCCAGTCGCGATCAATCATGGATGTCCATGAACCCTCCTGGCTGATCGAACACTACGTGAAAGATTGGGACACCGACTGGCCCGTGTACGAACATCTGGCTATGCCGCCGCTGGAATCGCTGGATTGGGGGCCGGCGCAAGCGGCGCTGGATAGAGTGGGCGAGGACTATCTGCTGGAGGTGTTTGTCGGCTTTCCTTTCATCGACTTCATCGGAAATCAACGTAAGGGCGGTCTGGAGCAAGTGCTGGTTGATCTGACTGAGCGAGAGACTGAGATGCTGGACCTGCTCGATCGTTACTGCGACTATCTGTCGCGCAAGACTGCGCTGGCGTTCGAGAAGACGACAGCCGTTTCGGTGTTTGTGGCTTCGTCGTGGTCCAGCCTGTCGTTGCTTAGTCCACGACTGTGGCGCCGGTGGGAACGGCCTGTATTGCAGGCAGTCGTCGATGCCGCCCATCGCAAGGGTGGCCTGGCGCATCATCACTTTCACGGCAGATGCATGGCCGTGCTGCCGGATCTGGCCGGTCTTGGTCTGGATTGCATTTGCCCCTTTGAGCGACCACCAGGTGGAGACGTGAGCGATGTGCGCGCGGTTCGTCGCATTCTTAACGAGCGGGTGGCCTTCAATGGCAATGTGCATACGGTCGAGACATTGCTGCGGGGAACGCCAGCGGATGTGGCGCGCGAAGTGGCTGAAATCGTGGAGGCATTTCGGGGATCGCGCCGGCTCATCGTGGGCACAGGCGATCAAGTGGCCGGTGACACTCCGGATAAGAATATCCATACTATGATCGAGGTCGCGCGCCATCTGTCTCAGACGTAATCTGCCTATGTTTCGCATAGGCAGATTTTTATTGGCATAGAGCACTGAAAAAAAAGAACAGAAGCCAAAAAGAGAAAAACACGTGGAAGAAAACGAACCAACGCTACAGGACGTTCAAAATGCAGCCCTGAGGATTAGGGCGCTCATCCACCGCACACCAACATTGAAATCGCAGACACTCAACACATTGACCAGCGCGCGCATTTTCTTCAAGTGCGAGAATTTCCAAAAAGCAGGCGCATTCAAAATACGCGGCGCAACCAATGCCGTGATGTCACTGACTGACGAAGAAGCCCAACATGGCGTCGCCACACACTCCTCCGGCAATCATGCGGCGGCGCTGGCGCAGGCTGCGCGCTGGCGCGGCATCCCGGCCTATGTTGTCATGCCAGAGAACGCGCCAGCAGTCAAACAAAAGGCGGTTGCCGGATACGGCGCCGAGATCTATCCATGCGCGCCCACGCTGCCAGCGCGCGAAGCCGGCCTGCGCGAGATTGTCACCAACACTGGCGCAGCAATCATCCACCCCTACAACGATTATCGGGTCATTGCAGGTCAGGCCACCGCTGCGCTCGAATTACTGGAAGACGCGCCGGGCCTGGATATGATCGTCGCGCCCGTCGGCGGAGGCGGGCTGTTGAGTGGGACAGCCGTCGCAGCCACCGCACTCTTCCCGCGTATTCAAGTCATCGGGGCAGAGCCGGCGCTGGCCGACGACGCATATCGCTCTTTCCGCGCTGGCCGAATCATCGAAGCCGGCCCAACCAGCACCCTTGCTGACGGCTTGAAAACATCACTCGGCGACAAGACCTTCCCGATCATTCAGCGACTGGTGTCCGACATTGTGACGGTTGGCGAAGACGAGATCGTTCGCGCCATGCGTCTGGTATGGGAGCGCATGAAGATCATCATCGAGCCATCGTCGGCTGTCGCAGTGGCCGCGCTGCTCTCAGACCGGCTGCCTGTCGCCGGCAAAGCAGTCGGCGTTATCCTGTCGGGCGGCAACGTGGACCTCGATCATCTGCCATGGCAGTGATCACACCCCGCTGAAGGCGCTGAACCCGCCATCGACCACGGCAACGATGCCGGTGACGAACGACGAAGCATCTGAGGCCAACCACAACAGGGCGCCAATCAGATCAGCAGGGTCACCGAACCGGCCCATCGGCGTGTGATCGATAATCGAGCGGCCGCGTGGGGTCAGAGCGCCAGTCGCCTGGTCCACCAGCATGGCGCGATTCTGATCAGCCAGAAAGAAGCCGGGGGCAATAGCGTTGACGCGCACAGCGGGCGACACTTCACGGGCTATGTAGATCGCCAACCAGCGCGTGAAGTTCTCCATGCCGGCTTTGCCGGCCGAGTACCCCACCACGCGGGTCAGCGCGCGCGGCACTGCCATCGAGGAGATATTGATGATGCTGCCCTTCTGCGCCGACGCCATCGCCCTGCCAAATATCTGACAGGGCAGCAATGTGCCGATCAGATTCAGGTCAATCGTTGCGCGAATGGCCTCTACCGGCAAATCGAAGAAAGATTGTTTGGGGCTGGTCGTCGCATCAGGCCGGTTGCCGCCGGCGGCATTCACAAGAATATCCATCCGGCCCCATTGTTGCAGCACTGCGTCAGCCGCTCGCTGCACCGCATCGCGATCCGTGACATCGGCAGCCACAGCCATTACGCGCGCGCCATCGCCAGAGAGAGAGGCAGCGACGTGGGCCGCTTTGTCGCCGTCGCGTCCGACGATACAAACACTCGCCCCGGCGTCGAGCAACCCTTTCGCCATGGCGCTGCCCAGCGTGCCACTGCCGCCTGTCACAACAGCCACCCGCCCGGTTAAATCAAACAAGTTCACGTCAGCCTCCATGCTCGGAATATCAGTGAGAGAAAGGTTCTAGGTGTCTGCCCATGTGGCGCGCCAGATTTGCACCATGCAAGGTTTCATTGGCAACCAGCACTGATCGAATGGCGTCTCCGTATGCTCCCAGAATGGAACCAAAGCACACATGCAGCGCCTGACGCGCATCGAACTGCTCCAACACGGCCACACATGCCTGCTCGTCGGTTAGAGCCTCCACAGCAGGCGCGCGCGACATATCTGCCGACACGTGGTACGAAGCCCGGTCAGCGGGGTAGCGATGACAGGCCAGCGCGTAGATGTTCCTGAACAGCGAAACATCACAGGCAGCGACAGTGCGCAGCGCCTCAAGATAGCTTGTGCCGGCGGTCTTCAAGTGCGTCAGGTTGCCGGCCAGACGGGCAACAGCGCTGTAGATGCTGAACTTGTCGGAGCCCGAATGGATGCTCAACTTGTAAGGACCCCAGTGCCGGGCGACGGCAATGTGGCCGGCGAAGTCAGCCTCGAACGCGCCGAGGTTGCCGATGTAGTCCACGCCTTTCTCAAAGCGGCCCACAAAACGCGGCGCAAGGCTGACCCATTCAACGCCCAGCCGACGCAACTCGCCTGCAATGACGTAGTGCTCGCCATGCGTGGTGGGCGTGTCGGTTTCATCCACCGACACCTCCACCTCGAATGGTCGGTTGCCCATTGTCGCTCTGAGATGCCGGTACATCATCGCAACATGCGCCACCGCTCGGCCATACTTGACCAGCGCCAGACGCACAGCTGAAGCGTCCAGATTGAGCATCCCGCCGGCATATCGGCTCAGCGCTTCATCGGGGGTGGTGTCAAGATTGTCCCAGGGCAGGGCGGCGTACTTAGCGCCCGTGTCCTTGTCCGCATTGCCGTCCACGTAGGCGCCGGGGTCAAAGGTGAAAAGGGTGAAGCCGGCTGACGCGCATAGATCAATGTCTTCAGGAGTCTTCAGATGGTCGGCATCTGCGCCAAATCCATCGCGCCAGCCTTCCTGGAACACTCCCCACATCGCATCGTCCATCACCTGGATAGGAGTGCGATTGGCGCGCGCCATCTCACGCATCGACTGCTGGGCAAACACCGGCGCCATGCAATCGTAGTGGCGCACGGCCTGAACATGGCCAGGTGTGGCGAGTCCGATGCGGTCGCCGCATCCTACCGACTTCACCAGCCCCAGCACGCGAGGCTGCAACCAGGGGAATACCACGCGGAGCGCGGTCGCGTTCTCAGCGGTCAACGGACAACGCATCAGCGCAAAAGGCTGGCCATCTATCTCAACCCGGCTGGATTCGCCGCGAAATCCTGACACGGCTCGACTCAGCTCGCCCAGGTCAGCGTCGCGATCAGGCGTGAGAATAAGCAACTGGCGCGCGGAGTCAGGACCACTACCGACGCGCGCCAGCGCATATGTGGCTGGCCCAGCCGGCGCGACGGAACGGGGATAGATTGACATGCCGGATAGCCCGGCCAACTGAGCAACAATCGTGTTTGAATCCATCATGCGCCCCGGCGGATCGCATCCGCCAGGGCGGATATTACCATCGGCTCCACAGAGTTTGTCGAAGTCGGACAATGGTTGCATGATCGATCAGCCCTTCGACGGATGGCGCTCTGCGGTGTGTCGGTGAGCATCAGGCCGGCGAGAAACAATTACTCTCCTCCTCCTGAAGAGCCCCGGTCACGGACAGCCGGGGCTCGTTTCTTTTTCGGCACGGCGCGCGCAGACTTGGCTTTCCGGCGGCTGAGCTTGTCGAAGCTGTCGAAGCCGCCATTATCCTCGGCAAGCTCAGCATCTGAGACGGGTTCTTGCGCTTGCAGAAACCTCCAGTTTCGATACACTTGCGGCATCCACACGGAGTGCTGAGCTGAATGGAAAGACTGGTCACTATCGAGCGTCACATCCTGAACCAGGAACATCAGCATCCTGAGGCCACCGGCGTTTTTTCCAGTTTGCTGTATGACATTGCCCTGGCGGCCAAGATCATTGCGCGCGAGACCCGGCGAGCCGGCCTGAGCCAATTGCTGGGCATGGCCGGCACGGTGAATGTGCAGGGCGAAAAGCAGATGAAGCTGGACACATTCGCCAACGAGACGTTCATTCGCATGAACGCGGAGTCGGGCCGCATCGCAGTGATGGCGTCGGAAGAATCATCCGGCATTATTCCTATCTCTGAAGAGCACTGCTGCAATGGGCGCTACGTGCTGCTCTTCGACCCGCTGGATGGCTCCTCCAACATCGATGCAAATGTCAGCGTGGGCACGATCTTCGCCATCTATCGCCGAGTCACGGAGAGCGGCCCGGGCAGGCTGGAGGATTGTCTTCAGCCAGGGCGCAAACTGGCCGCCGCCGGCTATGTGATTTACAGCACCAGCACCATGCTGGTCTACACCACCGGCCATGGCGTTGACGGTTTCACGCTTGACCCAACGCTGGGCGAATTCCTGCTCACACATCCTGATCTGCACTATCCTGAGAAGCCGGCTTATTACAGCGTCAACCAGGGCAATGAGCAGTTCTGGAGCGCAGGCGTACAACGCTACACGCGCTGGTTGCAGGGTATGGACCCCGATGAGCCATCCAGTCCGCTTGGCGCGCGCTACGTCGGCTCTTTGGTGGCTGACTTTCACCGCAACTTGATGGCTGGCGGAGTGTATTACTACCCAGCAGACGCCAAAAACCCGCGCGGCAAGCTGCGCCTGACCTACGAGGCGATTCCGCTGGCCTTCCTTGCCGAGCAGGCCGGTGGCGCAGCTTCGGATGGAAAAAAAGCGATTCTGGACATTCAGCCCGACAGTTTGCATCAGCGCACACCTCTATTCATAGGCAATCGCTCGCTGGTCGAACAAGCAGAGCAGTTCATTCAGCGGTATGATCAGGGTTAGCTCGAACAGCAAACCAGGAGGCAACCATGAAGGCGCGACGTATATCCTTTGTATGCGTGCTATGCGGCTTGTTGCTTGCCGCTCCCGGATGCGCATTCCGGGTGCTTGAGCCAGCCGGTGAGGCAACGCCGGCTGCCACTGAGCAGCAACCTGAAGCCAGCAAGTCTGGCGCGGAAATGACTGCCGCATCGGAAGCGACGCCTGTCCCTACGACTGAGTCGGCAGGACAATCAGCGGCTTCGGGCCAGACCGAAGGCGCTGGGACGCAAGAGTCCCAGGTCTATCTCCCCTCATTTGGTCAGGGAGGGGCGCCGGAGGGGTGTCAGCAGATCATTCTGAACAACGGGATGGAAGAGAATGCTGCCTGGCGCTTTGTGGGCGGAAAGCCGGCGCGCTATTCCACCGATATGGCGCATGAGGGAACGCGCTCGATTGTGGCAGGGCTGACTGCGGGCCGGCCCTATCACATCTACTCGGATGCCCGGCAGTGGGTCACTATTCCATCAGACGCCATCTCCGTCACGCTGCGCATGTGGTGGTATCCGCGCACCGAAGAGCAGGCATCTCGACTGATCGAGCGATGCACGCGCGGCAATTGTCCGACCGGCACACTCGCCGAGGGGCCATTGCCAGCCGCGCACGATCTGCAATACGTGCTGGCCGTTCGCCCAGACTGGTCGTTCGAGTGGCTGTTGCGCGGCAAGGCCAACGGCAGCCAGTGGCAGCCTCTGGAGTTCGACCTGACCCGGTATGCCGGGCGCACAATTGCTGTGCAGTTTGGCGTGTACAACGACCCCCGCGGCGGCCTGACCTCCATGTTTGTGGACGACGTAGAGATGTGGGTGTGCAGGAAGTGAAGGAAAGCAAAAGAATCCCGGAATCTTCAAGATTCCGGGATTCTTTCGATTCTTTCAGTACACGAACTCGCGCACATCGTAGAAAGACACCACTGGCCCCTGTCTTGCAGCTCGCAGCGCCCGCCGGATTGCGTGGGCCTGCTCCTCAGTCTCCTCAACACTTAACGGATCGATTCCTGCCTGCGCCGCCCGGGCCGCATATTCCGATCCCGGGTAGTCAAGCAGCTCGGACAGGTACACCACATCGCCGGCATCCAGCGGCATCTCGCTCAGCAGAGCGGTCGTGTTGGCCACATGCCGGCCGGCAAATACCCGCCCGCCGGCGCCGATCAGGATAATGACCCCGACGCTCACACCAGCCTGTTTCAGCCGACCCACCAGCGCTGCCACATCCTCCGGTGTATTCGGTTTGCCCAGAAACTTCAGCAACTCAGCGTCGCCTGTCTCCAGCCCCACATAGACCCGCCGCAGACCGCGCGTCGCCAGTTCCGCAAACTCGGCCCATGTTTTGCGCCGCGTGCTGAAGGCGTCTATAAACGAGTACACGCCCTTCATGCGCGGGCGCGCAGACGATGACACGCCATTGCCCGGCCCGATCTCGAACGATTCTCTCAGCGCGTCGAAGATGTCCATCAGCGCCGGCTCCGGCAGCAGCAGCGCGTTCGCGTCACCCAGAAAGATCGACTGGCGCAATGACAGGCCACGCCCTAGAAATGCCTTCACCTCGGCAATATGACGGCGAAATTCATCCGGCGACTTGACGCGAAAACGCCGGTCGCGGTAGAAGCCGCAGAAGGCGCAGGCGTTGAACGAGCAGCCTTCCGTCGCTTGTAGCGCCAGCGCCATGTATTGATCGGGCGGCATGATGGGCACGCGGCCGTAGATCGCGCGATAGATGTTGCGTTCCTGCTCCAGTCGCGCAAAGCTGTATGTGGCGACGCGGGCCAGAGCGTCCAGCGCCTGATCGCGATCGGGGTCGGGTTGCCCACCGCCGGCAGTACCGGCCAGCCAGGCGCGAATTTCGGCGGCAAACTGATAGGCGAGATTTTCCAGTTGCTCGATCTCGTCGCGCGCAAGCAGCCGGCGCGCGCGACGGACGCGGCCCGCATGGGCCAGGCCGGGGCCTTTCTCCAGGACATCGTTGGCCAGGCTGCGCCGGTAGGTGCGCCCATCCACAAATGCGCTGAGCAGTCGCCCGGCGTCATCGAATGTGAATGCGGTGCGGTTGTCCTCGATGGCAGTGATCGAGCCGGGGCGCACGCTCAGGTTGATGGGTGCGCCGGTCGGGCTTCGCAGTTGGACGATGGCCATTCGGGCATTCTAAAGCCGGGCCTGCGCCACGCCGCGCCGGCCATTTGTGCGCCAGTCTGGCTCGATTGAGAACAGGTGTTCTGCGACTCCCGGCGCAAGGCCGGCGATCAGCTCAGCCTTCAACGTTCGCAGGGCCAGCACCGGCGCGGGGAAAAAGGACACCGCCTGCGCAAAGGGAGTGGTCGGGTCCCAACGCGCGTCACCCAGCAGCCGCCGGTAGTTGGCATCGCCTTTCAAGATCACCAGGGTGAAGCCGGCCAGTTCTGCGCGCAGGTCATCCGGCAATTGCGCGTACATCAGGCACGTGGTGTAAAACCAGTGTGTGCGCAGACACAAACGCCCGGTGGCGATGTGATCGCGCAGGCGTGACGCAAGCCGGCGCGCGTGAGGCCCGCTCTGCGCCAGGGCGGCCAAACTGTCAAGCACGTCGCGCGGCATAGCGTCGGACACAAAGAAAGGCTGGCTCTTGAGTTGAAGGGTCACGCCGGCGGCAAGGCCGTTGTCAAGCAGGAAGCCGGCCAGCGCAAGGTCCATCAGCAGTTCGCTCCCACAGTTGTCGGTGACGATGGCAATGCGCGGGGTGGGGGAGTGTTGATGCACAAGAAACTCCCATACCGCTTCGGTGTCGTCAACCAGCAGATGGCTGCGTTCCTCGTCCAGGCTGGCGGCCGGCGTGACGGTGAGCGAGACGTTGTAGCTGAGGTCCGCGCGATTGCCCCAGAGACTGGCGTAGCACATGAGTTTGAAACATGTGTTCTGAGGCCCGGCAGGCATAGCGGCCAGCAGCGCCTCTGTTGCGGCGGGCGCAGCGCCAGGCCTCAACTCGGCCAGCTTCTTGTTCGCATAGGGGTCAATGCCGCGCCAGGGATGACGCGCGTCAAAATAGCGCGTGCATGCCAACACGCGCCGGTAAAAGTACGCCTCGGCCCAGTACCACGGCGCATCGAGCCAGGAACGGCCAATGTGGCCGGCTGAAACGCGATTCCAGAAGTCGGCGTCGGGTTCAGCCGTATCGAGTGGTTGAATCACGCCGCCGGTGATCTCGTCGCGCAATGCGCGCAGGGCCGCCAGAATATCCGGCGCAAACGCATTGCTGGCCACGATATCGTCGATGATGGGCGGAATGCGATGTTTGAATGTGTTGTGCGCGAATGAACCGGCGTCAGCTGTGTGCAGCGGCGCCGGCCATGCCTGCAGATCAATGGCGCTTGCGCGCATGGCGTCAGTCAGAGTCGGGAGAGAGTCGAGAAGGTGCACTGAGAGTCCTTTCAGAGATGGGGTATTGAGTCAGATTCTAAGCGACGCTGCCCTGCTGATATATTAACTAAAGGTTTCTAATGTTAATATCGTGGTACAATGCGGGAATGGATGATCTGAGCCAGGAACTCCCCCGCTTTTTCGCCGAGTTGACAGGATTCAGCGAGCGCACAATGGACACGTACCGCCATGCGCTCAGCGCGTTCCTGAACAGTGGAATTCCCATTGATGAAAACACCCTGCAAGCCTTTGACGAATATCTGAGCAAGCGCAAGTACCAGAAAGGCGGCGCCAGACATCCCTATTCTAAGGCGACGCGCGGCCTGTATATTGCCGCGCTCCGCCGGTTCCTGGAATGGCTTGATGCGCATGATCGTTTGCCGCCCTGGACGCGCGCCAAGGCCGAGGCGCGCCTCAAGGCGTCGCGCAGCCGGCAAGCGCGCATTGGCGCGCGCCATCGCATCCCCGACGACCGGTTGCACGAGATGATCACCTTCTATGACAGTTTGCCGGAACCGGCCGGCCGCGACGCAGACCGGCTGCGCCTTGAGTTGTATCGCAATCGCGCCCTGCTCCATTGCCTGTGGGATAGCGCCGCCCGCGTCAGCGAGTTGTTGTCCCTTACGCGCGCGCAGGTGTCGGATGGACAGGCTGATCGCGTGGTGGTTGCTGGCAAAGGCCAGAAGGAGCGTTATATCTTCTTCACCCGCGAGTCGCAGGCTGCCATTCGCGCCTATTGCCGGCTGCGCGACTCAGGCGGCGTCCATGACCCCTACCCCGGCCTGTTCATCAGCCATCGCCGGGACAAAGGGGCGAAACTCAGCCGGGTCTCGGCGTGGAACATTGTCAAGCGCGCCGCGCGCGGCAGCGGGTTGACCGGCATGGTCTCGCCACACATGATCCGCCACGCCCGCGCCACCCAGCTTGTCAACGAAGGCATGCCTATGGAAAGTGTGCAGCTTGTCCTGGGGCATGAGAGCATCGCCACGACACAGACCTACTACGCCAAACTCAAGGCTGATGTCGTCAAAGGCCAGCTGGATGAGTACGGGTTGTCGCCGGAAGAGGTGCGCAAGGCGCGGCAACGTGAACGGCTTTCGCAGCGGCCGTAGTTTGTTCTCGCAGCCTCTCACGGGATCAGGCGGATCGCCTGTGGAACCACGCTGATCTCCATCTCATGCACGCTATCCTCGCGCCAGGCGAACATCTCGCCATCGAAGTGTGACAGCAGCGGGCGGCTCGACCGGACGCGCAACCGTTGAATGCGCCTGATGGTGATCTCTGAGTGGCGCTCGTGCGTGCCGGCCATGACATCAGGGATGATTTGGAGCAGACGCAAGCGAGACACTGGACCGATCATTGCCAGGTCGAGTTGGCCATCGCCAGGGTTTGCCCGGGGCGTAATGGTGAATCCCCCACCCTCGCGCGTTCCATTCGCCACCGCCAGCATCAGCACCTGGCGCGACACAAGGTCGCCGCCGTCAATCTGCAACTGCATGGGAAGCGCGCCGTAGTTGTTTGTCAGCGTGCGCATCAGGGCTGCAAAATACATGGCGAAGCCTCGGAACAGCCTGATATGCTGGGAATGATATGTGACAGATGCGTCAAGGCCTATGCCGATCACGTTGATGAAGTGCTCGGCGCGGCCGAGATTGTCGCGCACAAGACCCACATCCAATCGGCGCGCCCCGGCGTGACCGCGCTCGATGGCAGCTCGCAGCGCGCCAAGCGGATCACGCTCCAGCCCGGCGCCGATGACAAAATCGTTTCCCGATCCAATCGGCACGATAGCCAGCGCCGGCCGCGCGCCGGCGTCTACCTGCATCAATCCGTTTACTACTTCGTGGGCAGTGCCATCGCCGCCCATCGCCACAACTGCGCTGAACCCGGCTTGCGCAGCTTCACGGGCCAGTGTGACCGCATGCCCTCTGTGTGTTGTGCTCACCCAGTCGATGCGCGCATTGTCTGGTTCGACACCAGCGCAGGCTGCGGCAAGCGCGCTGCGCAGCCGGCCGGCGATTTTCCCCGCCCTTCCCCGCGCCGCAGCCGGGTTGAAGATGATCTTGATGCAATCTGGAGCCATAGCGGTTTGAAGATCGATTTTGAAGATCAATGGGGATTAGCGCGTGTCTGTGCGCAGTTCGAGCCAGGCGATTTCCTGTGGTGTGAGCCTGAGACTGGCAGCTTCCAGGTTGGACTGAAACTCGGCGCGGGTGCGGCAGCCCACCAGCGCGAACACTGTCATTGGTTGGTTCAGAACGTAGGCCATAGCAATCTGAGGCACGCTGACGCCCTTCTCAGCGGCGAGCGCGCGCACGCGATCCAGCCGCTTGAAGTTGTCCTCATAGCAATAACAGTCCACGCATAGCCTGTCCTGCCAGTCTGTGAATGAGTCCAGATTGTTGCGGCTGAACCGGCCGGAGAAGAAGCCGGCGGCCATGCTCGACCATGCAAACACCGGAATCTGGTTCTGCGCGTACCACTCGCGCGCTTCGGCGCCCCTGGGTCCGCTGATGCTGACACATTCAAGCCATGGCTCTTTAACTTGCTCGGCCAGGCTGAAGTTGGGACTGCTGGCGACAAAGGGGGTCAGCCGGTGCTTGCGCGCATAGTCGTTGGCGGCCTGGATGCGCTCGTGAGTCCAGTTGGACCCGCCGAAGGCGCGGATGCGGCCGGCGCGCAGATGCTC
>DAOTYS010000293.1:0-2021 GCA_034434575.1 Thermoflexales bacterium | reverse complement strand
GCGGTGTAGGCTGCGGCGTCGGGGTCTCGCCCGGCAGTGGGATCGGCCGTATCCGCTGAGTGTGATTCGCATTTGGCCGACTGTCACAGGCGGCTGGATTACTTGCATCACACTGGCTCGTCAGCGCCATGCTGCCGGTTGAAACACGGAAGGTGTAGCGTGTGCGGCTTTGCGTGCCATCCAGCGCCACGAAGCGCACCCAGTATGTGCCGGCTGCCAGCGTGCGCTGAATGTTGCCGGAGCTTGCATTCGCCACAAACGCGTTCGCGTCCACCGGCGACGTGCTGTTGCACGACGCGCCGCCGCGCAATTGCACCTGCCGCTGTCCGGCGTTGTAGCCGCTGAACTGGATGTTGACGGTGGTCTGCGCGCCGAGCGTGAACTGATAGAAGTCATTTTCAGCGCCCACGCCCGAGCCCAGATCGAGGTCGGGCCGGCTGTTTTCGGGATAGGCCGAGTAATCGGTGTTCAAGGCGACCGTGGCGGCGGCGCAGGCGGTGTTGTTCGGCTCGTAGTAGGTGTAACCGGGCGTCACACTCCAGTTGAACGTCAGATTGTTGGCGCCCGGCGTCGTCGTGGCAATGCGGACGTAGTACGTGCCGGGGGTGACGTTGTGGTATTCGATCGAGGCGGTCCCGGCGCCGGAGACCGGCTCGTAGTCAATCAACGTCGTGTTATGGCTGGGACACGCGCTCTGGTTCGGCGTGCGGAACTGGAGCTGCCCTGTGGCGCCGGTGAGCGACAGATTGACCCTGGACGGCTGGTTGACGACCAGCGCATAGTAGATGTCGGTCTGATTTTGCGGCCGGGTGTAGTTGGTGTCTGGCGCAGCAACCACGGCGTCGCAGGGGGTTGTGCCGCCGGCGCCGGCCGGGGCCAGGAAGTTCCAGATGTTGTTGATGGAGCCATTGGCATAGCTGAAGCCGCTGCCGTTTCTGGCCCGCACATTCCAGAAGTAGGTTGTCCCCGGCGATAGCCCCGACGGGGTGTAGTCCGTGCCGGTTGTGTTGATCGTGTAGCCGGCGTCGGAGCCGCAGGTGATCGCATTTGTGCTCAGGCAGATGTCATAGCTGCTTGCGCCGAGCGCAGCCGTCCACTCCAGGCGCACACTGCCGGGCGTGTCGCCGCTGGCGGGCAACGACTTGTTGAAGGCCCCAGGCGCAGCCTGGGTCGTGAAACTATAGCGCGCTGTGGCGGCGCCGTCGGCAAAGGCAAACCAACTGCTGTTATCTGCGCGAACCTGCCAGTAGTAGGTGGTGTTCGGCAGCAACTGTCCAGTGGCATAGCTGGTGTTGGTCCCGGCGACCAGATTGTAGTTGTCCCAGATGTCGCACCCGGTCGGCGAAGTCGTCAAACACACGCGATAGCCGTCCACATTGGATGAGGCATTCCAGGATAGAGTCACGCCGCTCAGCGCCGGATGGTTGGCCGAACCGTTCAGAGGCGCGCTCTTGGAGAAGGCAGTCGGCGCTGCTCGCGTTTGGAACTGGCGCGCGGCTGCCCGTTTGCCGTCGGAATAGGTCACACCGGCGCTATTGACGGCGCGCACGTGCCAGAAATACAGCGCGCCCGGCGTCAACTGGCCGGTGTGCCAGCTTGTCTGCGTGGTAGTGTGCGTGAAGCCCGTTCCGTCGGTGCAGGGCGGCACTGTGCCCTGGCTCAAACAGATCTCGTAAGCTGCTGCTGCGTAGGATTGGGTCCAGGATATCACCACGCCAAGACCGGCCGGGAGCCCTGTGGCTCCATCTGACGGCGATAGCTTGGTGAATACTGCCGGCGCGGGCGGTTTTTGCACGAGGGGCATCCACAGTCTGGGCGTCACGGCCTGCGTGGAGGCCGGGCTGGCGGACGCGCCAGCGCCTGCTTGTGGCGAATCAACGGGCGTTTCGGTGGCGGCCATCGGCGCAGCCAGCAGCATCAGCGCCGCCACAGTAGCGGCCAGCGCGCCAAACCAGGTTCCATGCCGGGCCGGCGCGGCGCTGCTGATGCGCGCCATTCGGTTCAAAACAGGCAACTTTCTC
>DAOTYS010000292.1:0-11710 GCA_034434575.1 Thermoflexales bacterium | reverse complement strand
TGCGCCAGTACGAGTTTAGATAGCACAGATGCCAGATATCCTCGATCCGGCTGGGGTCCCGGCCCATCAGCAGTGGCTTCAGGTAATCGTCCACCGCCGCCTTCACCGGCGTGAGCCGCTGGGTGTACGTCGCGCAGCCCAGCCCATACAGGCCGGGGTCCGAGGTCTCGACCTTGACAACGATCAGCCCGATGCCGGCGGGCGCAGTCAGTATCGCTTTGACATTCGTGATTTTCAGACTCATGGTGTCTCCTGATGAAACCTAATTGTAGCGGCCAGCCTGAAACAGCCCAAAGACTGACCCCGACTCATCACAATGCCATTAGCCTGACCTCGACTCTGGCCTGAATAATGGTTGCGCCCATCCGAACAAATCAAGGAGTTGCCCATGAACCGGTGGTTCACCACAGCGGATGAAAATGCCGCACCCGGTGGCATGACCGGGCTTGTGGGCGCATTTTCACTGGAGCGTGACCATGAGGGCGTCAAGCGCCGCGCCGTCCGCCGCCTCGAACAGCTTGGTTATCAGGTGACGCTCGCCCCACTGATGGTGGTCGCCGCCTGACTTATTTTCACTGGAGCATCATGGCGCAAGCGAATCGGCGCCTGGCTGCGATAGCCGCCGGCCTGGGGATCTGTCTGGCGGCGGCGTGCGGCGCGTCCGCCCCATCGCGGGGACCGGCGCAGGAATCGGCGGGAACTCCCTTGACCGTCCGGCTGGGCTACTTCCCCAATGTGACCCACGCCGCGGCCGTGGTGGGCGTGGCGCGCGGCGCATACGCCGCCGCGCTGGCGCCCACTGCGACGCTGGAGGTCAAAACGTTCAACGCCGGCCCGTCGCTGATCGAAGCCCTGTTCGCCGGGGAGATCGACATCGGGTATATCGGCCCCAATCCGGCCATCAACGGGTATGTCAAAAGCAAGGGTGAGGCGCTGCGCATTGTCGCCGGGGCGGCCAGCGGCGGGGCGCTGTTCATCGTCCGGCCCGACGCCAACATCAAGACGCCGGAAGACCTGCGCGGCAAAAAGCTCGCCACACCCCAGCTCGGCAACACGCAGGATGTGGCCTTGCGACACTATCTGCAGGAGCGCAAGCTGAACACGGTTGAGCAGGGCGGCACGGTGCAGATCATTCCGACGCAGAACGCCGACATCCTCGCGCTGTTCAAGCAGGGCGGTATCGACGGCGCCTGGGTGCCCGAGCCGTGGGCCTCGCGGCTGATTCTGGAGGCGCACGGCCAGGTGTTCCTGGACGAGCGCAACCTGTGGCCGGGCGGCAAGTTCGTGACGACGCACGTCATCGTCAGCGCCAGGTTCCTGGACGAACATCCCGCCGCCGTCAAAGCATTCCTGCGGGCGCACGTGGAGACAGTTCAGTTCATCCGCGACAACCTGGACGAAGCCAAAACGATCATCAACGACGAGATCGAGCGCATCACCACACGAGGGTTGCCGGACGCGGCGCTCAACAAGTCATTCGAGACGCTCGACATCACTTACGACCCCATTCAGTCGTCGTTATTCACGTCGGCTGAACATGCTTTTGCGCTGGGATTCCTGGGCGACTCGCAGCCGGATCTGTCGGGCATCTACGACCTGACGCTGTTGAACGAAGTGCTGGCGGAAAAAGGTCTGGCTGCCGTGACCGGCAAATAGCCAGCAAATAGGAGGACTCTCATGATGACGGATGTCGTGACACAGACTGGCGCGCCCATCCTGCGGCTGGAGGGCGTGAGCAAAACATTCAACGGGCAGAACGGCGCGGTAGAGGCGCTGCAACCGGTGAGCCTGGATGTGCGGGCCGGCGAGTTTGTGTGCCTGTTGGGCCCCAGCGGGTGCGGCAAATCAACCTTGCTCAGCTTGATCGCCGGCCTGGAAAAGCCAACGACGGGCAATGTATTTGCCAATGGCAAGGCGGTGACCGGCCCCGGCGTCGATCGCGTGCTGATGTTTCAGGACGGCGCATTGTTCCCCTGGCTGAACGTGCGCGCCAACGTTGAATTCGGCCTGCGGCAGACTGGCATGCCCAGGCGCGAACGGGCCGGCGCAACCCAGCGTTGGATCGACGCCGTTCACCTGACCGGCTTCGAGCGCAGCTTTGTGCATGAGTTGTCCGGCGGCATGCGGCAACGGGTCGCCATCGCCCGCGCGCTGGCTATCAATCCCGATATCTTGTTGATGGACGAGCCGTTCGGCGCGCTGGACGCGATGACCCGCGATCTGATGCACCGCGAACTGGAATCGATCTGGGAATCGACCCACAAAACCGTGATGTTCGTGACGCACAACGTGCGCGAGGCGGTGGCGCTGGGCGACCGCGTGGTGGTGTTCGCAGCCAGGCCGGGGCGGATCGTGGCCGAGTTCCACATCGACTTGCCGAGGCCGCGCTCGCTGGAGGATCACGGCCTGGTAGACCAGGCCCGGCAGATTACGGCCGTGTTGCGCGAGGCCGGCGCAGAGAGCCTTCACTCAGCGGTCAGATCTGGGGCGCCGGCTTGACTGCTTCGGGAGACAGGACATGGAAACGAATATGCAGCCGGTGACGCTGCCGGGGCGAGGGGGGTCGGGGCTTTCTATCGGGCGCGAGCGATGGATGCCCTGGGCGCGGCGGGCCGTTTTCTTTGGCGGATTGTTGCTGGCATGGGAACTGGTGGCGCGGGCCGGCATCTGGCCAGAGTACCTGTTCCCTGCGCCGTCCAGGGTGTTCGCTGCGTTGGCGAACGGCATTGGCAAGGGGCTGTATCTCACAGCGGCCTGGGTGAGCCTGCAACGGATTGCCATCGGCTATGGCATCTCACTGGCTGCCGGCGTCGTTCTGGGCTTGCTGATCGGCCGGGTGCGCGCGCTTAACGAGACGCTCGGCTCGCTGGTGCTGGGATTGCAGGCGCTGCCCAGCGTGTGCTGGCTGCCGCTGGCCATTCTATGGATGGGGCTGAGCGAGCGAGCGATCATCTTTGTGGTGGTGATGGGGGCGCTGTTCTCGATCACGCTGGGCGTGGAGGCCGGCGTCAAGAACACGCCGCCGCAGTATGTGAAAGCGGCGCGCGTGCTGGGCGCGCGCGGGGTGGCGCTGTATAGCGAGGTGATATTGCCGGCGGCCCTGCCGGCGGTTTTGAGCGGGCTGAAACAAGGATGGACGTTTGCGTGGCGCTCACTCATGGCCGGCGAGTTGCTCTTCTACACGCTGAGCCTGGGCAACCTGTTGCAGACGGGCCGCGATCTCAACGATGCGGCGCAGGTCATGGCCGTGATGGTCATGATCATCATCGTGGGCGTGACGATCGACCAGGCGGTGTTCGCCCCGTTGGAGCGGCGGGTGCGGGCGCGCTGGGGACTGAACGGGTGACTGCGGCGCGACCCGGGGCGAAAAGGCCATAAAGAGGACTGGTAAGATAGAGCCGTCGATAGATGTTGTCGATTGTTCCTGTGTGGTTCACATGAGCGACTATCTTCACGTGCACGAATCGGTGCTCGACGCCATCGGACGCACGCCGGTTGTTCGGCTGAACAAGGTAGCCCGGGGGCACGCGCCGACGCTCCTGGCGAAGCTGGAATTCCTGAACCCGGGCGGGTCGGTGAAAGATCGCATCGGCGTCGCCATTATCGAGGATGCCGAGCGCAGCGGCCGGTTGAAGCCGGGGGGCGCCATCGTCGAAGCGACGAGCGGCAACACCGGCATCGGGCTGGCGATTGCGGCGGCGAACAAAGGCTATAAGTGCATCTTCGTCATGCCGGACAAGATGTCCGACGAGAAGATTCGCACGCTGCGCGCATTTGGGGCCAAGGTGGTGATCACGCCGACCGCAGTGGACAAGGACGACCCGCGCTCGTACTACAAGGTCGCCGAGCGACTGGCGCGCGAGACGCCGAACGCGATCCTGGCCAACCAGTATCACAACCCGGCCAACCCGGCAGCCCACTATGCCACCACCGGGCCGGAGATCTGGGAGCAAACCGGCGGTCAGATCGACGCCTTCATCTGCGGCATGGGCACCGGCGGCACGATCACGGGGACCGGGCGCTATCTGAAAGAGAAGAAGCCGGACTTGAAAGTGGTGGGCGTGGATATCGCCGGCTCGCTGCTCTATGACACCTGGAAGCATGGCCGCGTGCCCGACAATCCAGTGCTGAAAACCTACAAGCTGGAGGGCATCGGCGAAGACTTTATCCCCAGCGCGCTCGACCTGAGCGTGTGCGACCTGGTGGTGCAGGTCACCGACCGCGAGTCGTTTCTCATGACGCGCCGGCTGGTGCGGGAGGAGGGCTTGTTCTGCGGCGGCTCATGCGGGGCGGCGGTGGCCGGCGCGCTCAAGGCCATCCCGCAGTTGGGCATGGGGCCGGGGCAGACGGCAGTGGTGCTGCTGCCCGACAGCGGCTCGCGCTACCTGAGCAAGATTTTCGACGACAACTGGATGCGCGACAACGGCTTCCTGAACACGGACTGGTCGCAAGGCACAGTGTCCGACTTCATTCAGGCGCACCGGCTGCGCCCGGTGGTGACGGCCCGGCCGGGCGAGTCGCTGGCGACCGTCATCCAGCGCATGAAGCAGCACGATATTTCACAACAGCCGGTGGTGGATGACGACGAGCGGCTGGTGGGCATGGTGATGGAAAGTGACATCCTGAGCTATATGCTGGGCAACTCGCACCTGTCCTTCGACCAGACGACCATCGAACCGTTGATCCGCGAGGCGGCGGTGGTGGAGGAGTCAACCCCGCTCAACACGCTCAGCGACGTGCTGCAGAAAGCCAAGGCGGCAGTGCTGGTGGACGATGGTCGGCGCGTGACGGGCATCATCACCATGATCGATGTGATCGACTTTCTGGCGGCTTGAACAAGCGAGGGGCCGTTTGCGCGCCCGGCAACGCCACAATCATCCCTCTCCCTCCCAATCACCAATCCTTCCGCCCATGTCAACCTTCTCTCCACAGGCGTCTGTTTTGCAGGCCAAATTGCAGGCGTGGTGCGTTAGCATGTTGAGCGTCGTGGTGGACGCCTATGATCTGGGCGCAGTGATCGGCAAGGGCGCCACAGTTCGGGTTGGCGAGACAGATGTGTGGCCCGATGTGATGTTTGTGCCAAAGAGCAGCCGGGGCATCGTTGGCCGTGATGCGATCAAGGGGGCGCCGGCCTTGTGCATCGACATCATCCACAGCAGCTTTCCAGAAACCGAACGAGAAGCGTTGCGGCAGCGTTACGCCGGCATCCACACGCTGGAATACTGGCAGATAGAAGCCGACACAGCCCAGGCCGCGCTCTACCAGGCCAATGCCGAGTGGCGCTACGACCTCATCCCCCCGGACAAAGCCGGCATGCACTTCTCCGCTGCGATTGTGGAGTTGAGCTTTCCCATCAGATGGTTCCGCGAACAACCCGGCGTGTGGCGAATCATGCAGGCATGGGGAATGATCCACGGCTGAGTAGCAAACCGGCAAGAAGAGTGCTAAAAACCCCTTGACAATCCTCTCTGTCGTGTGCTAGTATTCGCGCCGGTCGTTAGCACTCAAATCGGCAAGTGCTAAAGCCGGGTTATCGGTATCGGTTTAGTGCTGGCCGGTACTCTGCTAAAACAACCCTTAAGGTGAACGGAGGAATCAAGCATCATGGCAAAGAAAGCTGACGTTATGGAAGAAAAGAAGCTCAACCTGCGCCCCCTCGCGGATCGGCTGGTGGTTGAGCCGGTGGAAGAAGAGGAGCAGACATTTGCGGGCGGCAAACTGGTGCTCCCTGAGACGGCCAAAGAGAAGCCGCAGAAAGGGCTGGTTTTGGCATCAGGCCCCGGCCGGCTGGACGAAGACGGCGAGCGCGTGGCGATGGAAGTCAAGGTAGGCGATCACGTGCTGTACGCCAAATATGCCGGCACCGAAGTCAAGATTGACGGCAAGAAACTGCTCATCCTCAAAGAGAGCGACATTCTGGCAGTGGTGGAGTGAGGTTCGGAAGGTTCATTAAGGTTCATAAGGTTCGGAAGGTTCAGCAGGTTCGGGAAGTTCGTCATGTTTTGAGGGGTCGCCAAGCCGGTCAGCGGTGACACCTGAGGAACCTGACCAACCTGACTAACCTTGTCAACCTTAACCAACTCTTAAAGGAGTAACATGGCAAAGCAACTTGTTTTTGATGAACATGCGCGACGCAGCCTGAAGCGCGGCGTCGATATTCTGGCAAACGCGGTGAGCACCACCCTCGGCCCCAAGGGCCGCAACGTTGCGCTCGACAAGAAGTACGGCGCCCCCACCGTCACCCACGACGGCGTGACCGTGGCCAAGGAAATCGAGCTGGAAGATCCGTTCGAGAACATGGGCGCGCAACTGCTGAAGGAAGCGGCCACCAAGACCAATGACATCGCGGGCGACGGCACCACCACCGCCACCGTGCTGGCCCAAATCATTGTGCACGAGGGCCTGAAGAACGTGGCCGCCGGCGCGAACCCGATGCTCATCAAGCACGGCATCGAGGCCGGTGTCGAGGCCGTCGTCAAACAACTCAAGGACATGGCCATCGAGGTCAGCAAGCATGACCAGATCGCCCAAGTCGCCACCATCAGCGCCCAGGATCCGGAGATCGGCAACCTGATCGCCGACGTGATGGACAAGGTCGGCAAGGACGGCGTGATCACGGTCGAGGAGAGCAAGTCGCTCAGCTTCGAGACCGAGTATGTCGAAGGCATGCAGTTTGACCGCGGCTACATCTCCCCCTATTTCGTCACCAGCCCGGAGCGGATGGAAGCCGAGATTCAAGACCCGTATGTTCTGATCTATGACAAGAAGATCAGCTCGGCCCAGGACATCATCCCGCTGCTCGAGAAACTGGTGCAGCGCGGCAAGCGCGACCTGGTGATCATCGCCGAGGATGTGGACGGCGAGGCGCTGGCGACGCTGGTGTTGAACAAGCTGCGCGGCATGCTGAACGTGCTGGCCGTCAAGGCGCCCGGCTTCGGTGATCGCCGCAAGGCCATGCTGCAGGACATTGCCATTCTGACGGGCGGCCAGGTGATCAGCGAAGAGACCGGCCGCAAGCTCGAAGGCGTCACCATCGACGACCTGGGCCGCGCCGGCCGCGTCGTCTCCACCAAGGATGACACGACCATCATCGACGGCGCCGGCGACGAGAAGGCCATCAAGGGCCGCATCGAGGAGATCCGCATCGAGATCGAAAAGAGCACCAGCGACTACGACAAAGAGAAGCTGCAGGAGCGTCTGGCCAAGCTGGCCGGCGGCGTGGCCGTCATCCGCGTTGGCGCGGCCACCGAGACCGAGCTGAAGGAAAAGAAGCACCGCGTCGAGGACGCCCTGAGCGCGACCCGCGCAGCCGTGGATGAAGGCATTGTGCCCGGTGGCGGCGTGGCGCTGATTCAGGCTGTCAAGGCGCTCGCCGACATCAAGATGGACAACCCCGATGAACAGGTCGGCATTAACATTCTGCGCCGCGCGCTCGAAGAGCCGATGCGCCGCATCGTCGAGAATGCCGGCCAGGACGGCAGCGTGGTCATCGAGACTGTGCGCCGCATGGTGAAAGACAAGAAGCACATCGGCTACGACGTGATCACCGGCGAGTACGTCGATATGATCAAGCAAGGCATCATCGACCCGGTCAAGGTGACGCGTGGCGCGCTGCAGAACGCGGCCTCCATTGCAGCCATGATCCTCACCACCGAGGCGCTGGTGACCGATATTCCTGAGAAGAAGGAAACCACCCCGCCCGCAGGCGGTCCCGGCGGGATGGGCGGCGACTTCTAATTCACAGCCCGTCACAGTATCCAGTTCCAGGTCAGTCGGAGGCGTCGATAGCGCCTCCGACTGTTTTTTGCGCCATGCGCGACTTGCGCGCATGGCGCATCTTCCTGCCACCCCTTACAGGTTTTGCGATAGGTTATCGCCTTGCGCCGGGCAGGTTAGGCATCTTCAGCGTGATATAAATCCGGTGAAATATGACAAGGAGATCGCCATGAAACGAAGTCCCTTTTGCTTGATCGCCGCACTGGTCGCAGCTGCGCTGCCCGGCGCGAACGCACTGGCCGCCGGCGCGCCGGCGCCAGGCATGAACCTGGTCAGCAACCCCGGCCACGAGCATCCGGGCGTGTACTTCGCCGGACGCGGCGAGATCAACGTCACCTGGAGCTGGGTGCCTTTCTGGCAGGAGCCGCCGCCGGGCGCCGACCCGCGCGACCAGAATTACCGCACACCCGAGTTTCGACCCGTGTTTGCCAGAGAGTATCCAGAGCGGGTTCACAGCGGCGGCGGCTCAGAGCGGTGGTTCAACTTCTGGGCGCTCAACAAACAGGCCGGCGTGATGCAGGAAGTTAAAAATCTGCCGGTCAATGCGCCGCTGCGCTTCACTACGTGGGCGCAGTTGTGGTCGAGCAACCAGACCACGCAGCCGGCCCGCTCGGTCGAAGACGGCAACATGAAGATTCGCGTGTGCATCGATCAGGACGGCGGCCCGCGCGACATGACTGACCCCAATCTCAAATGCTCAGAATGGGCGCAACCCTATGATCGGTGGGCGCAAATCTCAGTCGATGCGGTCGCCCTGAGCAGCACGGTGCTGGTGTTGATCCAGTCCACAGCCGATATTCCGGTTCAGCACAACGACGCTTATGTGGACGATAGCTGCTTCGAGATTCTGCCGACGGCCAACGCCAAAGGAATCTGCCTGGAAGCGGGGCATGTGCCCAGCGCCATCGACGCCGGCCTGGTGGGGGATGTGCTGGCCGCGCCGGTCGCGCCCCCGGCAAAGCCGGCTGCCCAGACACTGTCTGTCGCTACGGGCGCCGTGACGGCGCCGGCCGGCGCCGCGCCCAAAACCGCCGTAAACACCGCCAAACTGAACGTGCGCGACCGACCCAGCCTGTCCGGCAAGATCATCGGCGGGCTGAACCGGGGCGATATTGTGGATGTGCTCGGCAAAAGCGCCGATGGCGCGTGGTATCAGATACAGTATCGGGGCGCTAGGGCGTGGATCTTTGCCAGCCTGACCGTGCCGAATGCCGCAGCCCGCGCGGTTAACGTGGCGCAGTAACGTGATCGCCGGGGAGGAAAACAGGGCGAGGCGCATGCCTCGCCCTGTGCGCTTGTCTGGAACGTGGTACACCCGGCCCGTATGTCTGCCTCGCTGTCTGAACAGTCACAGCCGCTTTCGCTCGGCCAGGTCGCGCAGCGGTGGTGGCCATTGGCGGCCAGTTGGCTGCTGATGTCGGCCGAACTGCCGGCGCTCAGCGCAATTGTGGCCCGCCTCCCCGACCCTGAAATACATCTCGCCGCGTATGGCGGCGTCGTCATGTCGCTGGCCCTGATCATCGAATCGCCCATTCTCATGCTGCTGGCCGCTTCCACGGCGCTGAGCCGGGACTGGGCGTCGTTCGTCCGCCTGCGCCGGTTTATGCTGGCGCTGAGCGGCGCGCTGACGCTCTTGCACGGCCTGGTGGCGTTCACGCCGCTCTACGATCTGGTCGTGGTGGGGCTGATGCAGCCGCCCCCAGAGGTAGTCGAACCGGCCCGCCTGGGACTGATGATCATGACGCCCTTCACCTTTGGCGTTGCCTATCGGCGCTTTCATCAGGGCGTGCTCATCCGGTTTGGCCATTCGCGCGCGATTGGCCTGGGCACGGCGCTGCGTCTCACCTCAACCGCCACGGTGCTGGCTGTAGGCTATCTGGCGGGCACGCTGCCGGGCATCGTCGTGGCAACCAGCGCGGTGATCGCGGGCATTCTGGCAGAGGCGGTATATGCGCATGCGCGAACACAGCCAGTGTTGCGCTATGAAGTCAGGCCAGCGCCGCCGGTGCAGCCGGCGTTGTCTGTGCGGGCCATGCTGGCGTTCTACGTGCCACTGGCGATGACATCCACGCTCTATCTCATCATCCGGCCGCTGGGTAGCGCGGCCATCAGCCGGATGCCCGATCCCCTCAACTCGCTGGCAGTCTATGCCGTCGTGCAGGGGCTGATCTTCATGGTCCAGGCGTTGGGCATTTCTTTGAACGAGGTGGTTGTGGCCATGCTGGACACCCCCGGCGCAGCCTCGTTACTGCGCCGCTTTAGCCTGATCCTCGCCGCCTCGACAACCGGTTTGCTGCTGCTGATGGCGCTGACGCCGCTCTCATCGGTGTGGTTCGAGCAGATTTCAGGGCTGTCGCCCGATCTGGCAGCGCTGGCGCATACGGGTCTATGGCTGGCGTTGCCCCTGCCGGCCATCAGCGCCCTGCAAAGCTGGTTTCAGGGCACGATTGTCCACAGCCGGCGCACGCGCGGGATCACTGAGGCAACAGTGATCTACCTGGTCTGCATGAGCGCGATGCTCATGGCCGGGGTGGCCTGGGGACAGGCTGCCGGGCTGTACATCGCGCTGGGCGCATCGACCCTCAGCGTTGCGGCGCAACTGGGCTGGCTGTGGCGGCGCAGCCGGGGCGCCGTGCGGGCATTTGCCGGCCGCGCGCCGGTTGCGCAAGCCTGATCGCTCCGGCGAAATGCCGGCCGGCTGAAGTCTGCGCCACTTCTGTCTCAACAATCAGGTACGATTCATGTCGAAATGACCACTCGAAACCGGCTGTTCGCGCTGACGGTGATCCTTCTGGTCGTCCTGCTTGGCGCCATCGCTCTGGACAACCTGTTGCCGGCGCTCAGCCTGACGCCAGTCCTCAGCCTGCCCGACGTGGCGCAAACCTACGTCACTGTCTTTCTGGGCATCTTTATCGAGGCGGCGCCGTTTTTGCTGTTGGGCGTGATCGTGTCCGGCCTGATCTCCGTCTTCGTCACCGCCGACGACATCGCGCGCTTCGTGCCGCGCAACAAGATTCTGGCGACGGCCATGGGCGCATTGCTGGGCATGATCTTTCCGGTCTGCGAGTGCGGGGTGGTGCCGGTGACGCGCCGGCTGTATCAAAAGGGCTTTCCCATCTCAGCCGGCGTCGCATTTCTGCTGGGCGCGCCGGTGCTCAATCCGATCGTCATCGCCAGCACCTACGCCGCGTTTGGGATCGGGCCAATCTTCTGGTCGCGCATCGGCTTCACTTTTGTCATCGCGGCTGGGGTGGGCATGGTGTTCCTGGCGCAGCCGAACGTCGTCAAGGTGCTGCGCCCGCTGACGGTGGCGCCGATGGCGGCCGGCGGCGCAGACCGAGGCGTCGATCTCATCTCTGTGAGCGAAATCCAGGTCGAGACGTTCGCGCGCAAATTGCAGCGGGCGTTTGGCGTCGCAGCCGACGAGTTTTTCGACATGGGCCGGTATCTGATCGGCGGGGCGTTGATTGCCAGCGCATTGCAGACATTCGTGCCGCAATCAGCGCTGGTGGGAATCGGCGCCGGGCCGGCCGCATCGGTGCTTGCATTGAGCGCGCTGGCGTTTGTGCTGTCGGTGTGCAGCACAGTCGATGCGTTCCTGGCGTTGTCGTTCGTCAACACATTCACCGCCGGCGCCATCGTCGCCTTCCTGGTCTTCGGGCCGATGGTGGACATCAAAAGCGCGCTGATGTTCCTGGGTGTTTTTCGCCGGCGCGTGGTGGTGTATTTGATCCTGCTGCCGCTGCTGGCCGGGCTGGCAGTGGGCCTGTTCGTCAATTACAACCTGGCGTGGTGAGTCCAGAGCACAGAGCACAGAACACAGAACACAGAACACAGAACACAGAGCACAGAGCACAGAGCACAGAGCACAGAGCACAGAATGTGGAACTCGGGGTCTAAAATCCAAAATCCAAAATCCAAAATCCAAAATCCC
>DAOTYS010000291.1:0-9451 GCA_034434575.1 Thermoflexales bacterium | reverse complement strand
TCCCGATAGAAGCGCGTCACCTGGCCGGCCACCGTGTTCGTCACCGCAACCAGCTTGTTCTCGATGTCCCACTCCTGCGTGTACGTGATGCGCTGGCTCCCGCTGATCTCCACCCGCTGCGTCATGTTGCCATTCTGGTCATACCACGCGCGCCGGTCGCCGTTGAAGTGCGTCACCGCGTGCGCGTGCGCCGTGTCGCTGTACCACTGCGTCACGCCGCCTTTGCTCACGAAGTTGCCGATTGCGTTGTAGGCATACGTCTCGGTGTACGCCGCCAGCGCCGGCTGCCAGCCGCCCACCGGCAGGGGCGTGGCCGCAATCAGCCGGTTCAGCGCGTCGTAGGAGAACTGCTGGCGCTCCTCCTTCGCCGTGTCGCGCCAGATCGTCACGTTGCCGGCTTTGTCATAGTTCAGCAAGACGTTCATCAGCGGCGTCCCGCGCGGCGCGGCTTCGCTGTCGCAGTTGTAGGCGCTGCTTTGCGGCAGCACGCACATGCGCCGCAGCCGGCCATAGTTCCCGAGGCCCGCCGTGTTGAGACCCCAGTACAAATAGCGCGTCTCCAGCCCGTTGCCCCAGCCCACGCGCGAGAGCGTCCCCAGCGCGGTGTGCGTCGCGCTCACCACAACCGTGTTCCACCCCAGCAGGCTGTATGGCTGGCCGGCCGTGTTGTACGTCGTCGTCACCCACTCACCGTTCGGGTAGCCCATCCGCGTCAGCCGGTCTGCCGCGTCATACTGATAGCCCACCCCATACGGCGTCGTCCGTCCCGTGATCGTGATGTATTCCTGCTGCACCCGCCCGCGCGCATCGTACAGCCACTGCATCTGCGCATGCGTGTTCGAGATGCTCGTCCGCCGGCCAATGCCGCCCGGCCCAACGTCGTAGCCGTACTCTGCCAACACCTGGTAGTTGCCCGATCGCCACACCAGCGTCGTGCGATCGTGCGCCAGTTGCGCGTTGCCGGCCCACCACACGCGATATTCCAGCGTGTGCCCGGCCAGCCCCGTGGTGTTGAAATGCAGATCGAAGTCGCTGAAGTTGGCAATGCCGCCGATGAACTGGCTGCGCCGCAGCTCCTTCTGCGCTACCACCGCGTTGCCATTGCTTGTGTCGATCACTTCCAGGCGCGCCACCACCGTGTCCGTCCCGCTCACATTGCCCAGCGCCAGCCGGAAGCGCGCCGTGTGGCCCCAGGTCGTTTGCGCCGGCGTCTGCCCGCCGCCCAGGGTCAGATAGGCGGCTGTGCCGGAGGCCGGCGACACCCACGCCCCGCCGCTCTGGCTGCCGGTCTGATGCGACATACTCGCGCCCTCGGCCTCGTGCGCGCTCAGCGTCGTGGGGTACTGCCATTTGGCCGTCAGCCGGTTCAGTGCGTCGTAGATGAACCACTGTCGCTGGCCCTTCGCGTCGAGCTGGCCCACCAGATTGCCCACCGTGTCGTAGCTGTAGGCCCACGTGCCCATGTCCGGGTCGGTCATTCCCACCTTGCGGCCCAGCGCGTTGTAATACACCAGCGTCGTGTTGTTGGCCGCGTCGGTCACCCGTGTCAACAGATCGCGCGGGTCGTAGGCGTAGGTGGTGGTCTGGCTGACGGCGTTGCTCCAATACAGCGTCGTGCGGTCGTGCGCCAGTTGCGTGTTGCCGGCCCACCACACGCGATACTCCAGTGAATGGCCGGCGAGGCCGGTGGTGTCGAAGGGCAGGGCGAACTCGGTGTAGTTGCCCAGCCCGCCCTTGAACTCGCTGCGGCGGATCTGGCGCTCGGCGATGACGGCGCCCGCTTGCGCGTCACGCACGTCGATGCGCGCCACGATGACATCTGCGCCCAGTGTCGAACTGATCGCCAGCCGGAAACGCGCCACCTGGTGCGGCCCGGTCGCCTGCGGCGTCTGATACGGCCCAAAGGTGAAGTACGCGTCGTTGCCCGGATTCTGCGGCGGCGCGATCGAGACCAGAGCGCCGTGCTGACTGGTCAAAGACGGGTCGATGTACCAGTTCGCAATGTGATGCGGATTGCTCTCCTCTTCGCGCGTCCACGGCGCGCCGGTGTACTCGCGCACCGCCACCAGCCGGCCCAGCATATCCGTGATGCTGTCGCGCCGGCGGTAGAGCGGGTCGATGCTGATCGTAGTCGCCGATCCCGTTGATGATCCAAACGACACCGCCCCCGGCGAGTACGAGGTGGTCACCGTCTCGCCATCCGGCCCGTTCACGCCCAGCGCGCGGCCCAGGCTGTCGTACTGCGTCCGGGAAGAAGGCTGATTTGCGTCCGGCGTTTGATAGGGACTCTGCGCAACGTGGACGCCATTGACCAGGGTGGTGGCATAGGCGTAGGGCGTGGTGAAGTAAGACACGCTCTGCAGCGCAGCGCGACCCAGCCCGTCGTAGCGGATGTAGCTCACCGTGTCCCGATCGGCCGTCCCCTCGACGCCGCCGGTCTGGGTTTGAATCAGCCGGCCCAGCCCGTCGTAGAACGCGCGCTCCCACTTCGCCAGGCCGGTGTTCCAGAAGTGGCTGCCCGATCCGCCGCGCGTCAGATGAACCACCATGAGCGGGTTGGCATTGCCGCTGCGCGGCCCGGCCACAGTGGCATAGCGCGTGTTTGCCACGCCCGAGACCATCTCCGCGCCGTCGTAATACTGATACTCTTCGGTCGGGTTGGCCTCCGTGTCGCCCGGCCTGACCACCTTGCGCAGCCGGCCAAAGGGATCGTAGAAGAACAGCGTCTGGATGACGCCGCTGCCGTTCTGTTCGCTGTTGGGGTCGCGCGCCGCCTTCAGCGCGCCGAACGGCTGGCCGGCCACCGGTATGGTCTCGTTCACGCCGTAATAGAAGTACACCGTCTTCTGGTCGAGCGGGTTCGTTGTCGTCACCAGGAAAAAGCCGAACCGCGCGTCGTAGGCGTAGCGCGTGGTGTTGCCGTTGCGTCCCGCTGTCGGCGTCTGGCCGGCCACGCCATTGGTGAGGAACTCTGTGGCCGTGATGACATTGCCCAGCGCGTCATAGCCGACGGCGGCATCCTTCGTCAGACTGCCCGCTTCGTTCACCAGATCCTGCGCAAAGACCACATCGCCCTGCGCGTTGTGATACAGCCGCTGCTCCGACACCCAGTTGCCCGCGCCGTCGTACAGCCGGTCGATCGTCTTGCGCAACGTCCAGGTGGGCGTGACCATGGCGTAGGTGGTCTGGATGCGACGCGCCAGACCCGAGCCTCCCGCAGGGTTGTCGTATTCCCATACGCCGGTGGTTTGCCCGTATTGCGTCCCGCCCTGCAACGCCGGGTCATAGGCATACACCGCGCGTCTGAACGGCCCCGTGCTGGTCAGCCCGCGCTGAATCGAGAACTCGACCACCTCGCTGGGCGCGCCGAACATCACGCCGGCGGGCAGTCCCGTCGTCACCTGCAGCGTCTGCGTCACCTCGCGCTGCGCGATCAGATAATTGTGCGCGCCCTCCCGCTGCTCGGCGCGGAATTCCTGGCCCAGCTTCCAGGTCTCGAACTTGAAGAAATGCCGCGTCACGCCCAGCCATTCGCTGGGGTTGTCCGGGTTGCGTTTCTGCTCCTCGACGATCGGATAGCCGATCAGCCGGTAAGTGCCGCTGATGGTGAAGTCGTATCCGCTGACCCGGCACAGACCCAGATCGCTGAAGACCTTCCAGTCGTAACAGGGCGAGTAGCCGTTCGGCGCGTTCTCGTCGCGCACGGCCTCATCGTAGTAGTGATACCAGGTGTAGTCGCGCCAGCCGGTCACGGCGTCGGTGTGCTGGCGCGTCTTCAGCCGGTAGCCGCCTCGCGCAAACTCATAGCTCAGGTTCACTCCGCCGCCATAGCCGTTCACGGTCTGCGAGATGAAATAGCGGCTGTTGGTGACGGTGTAAATGAACTGCGTGGCCGGCAACGTCGCGCCGTTCGGCGCGCCAGACGGCGCGATCTCCTGGATGCGATTAAGATTCTGCGTGCCGGTGATCCCCCCGGCGCCGTCGTAGCCCAGCGCGTAGCGCCGCAGCGTGTTGCCCTCGGCGCGCACGGTGATCGTCACCGGCTGCTTCAGGCGCGCCGTGCGCGAGATATATTCCAGCGTCACCGAGTACGGCGCGCTGACCGCTGTTCCATCCGGGCGGATGCGGTTGCCGTAGCGCACTTCGGTCAGATACGTCTCATACTCGCCGCCGGGGTCGGAACTCTCCGTATACACGTACTCGACCGACGCGCGGTTCACAGCCGGCGCGGGGTCGTCCCGATACGGCGCGAACACCGACTTCAAATACCATGTCTGGGCAATGTAGTTCTGCTCGTTCACCGGCCCGTTGCGCAGGCGCGCTTCGCTGCCGGCATCCGTGCCAAACACATAGCGCGCGCCGTCGGGCGTCCACACCTGCCAGTATTCGCCGGTTTGATTGTTCACCGCCACCGGATAGTCGCTGCATGTCGCGGTTGTGCAGCGGAAGATGCGCAGGGGCGTGTAGTTCATGGTCACGTACTCGCGCCCGGCCTTGTGCACAAGATAATGGTCGCGCCCGCCGAAGTTCATCGTGAACTTGTCTTCTGCCTGCGTCTGGTAGGCGCTGATGGTCTCGTTCGTCCCCACCACATACCAGCACCACAGGCTGCCATCCGGCATTTCGCCGGGCCAGTTGGGGCAACAGCTCGTCGGATAGTAGGGCGCCCATGGCGAGCCTGAGCAATTATCCGCGTCCGGCCCCTGCTCGATCGGGTAGTCGCTCAGGCTGACCCAGGCCGTCTGGCGCGCCTTGCGTGTAATGTGCGGCAGGTCGATGCTCCAGCCCCGGCCGAGCGTGGCCGCGTTGCCGTCGGCGTCGGCCTGCGCCGAGTTGTAGCGCAGGCTCAGGTCCGGCGCCAGGCCATCCTGCATTGGCGGCACGACGATCGGGTAGTTGTAGACGTAAGCGCCGCGGAACAGGTTGATCTCGCCCAGCCCCGGCGTCAGCCTCCACGGCTTGGGCAGAGTCGGATCGCTGAGCACGGCCTGGTATGTCGAGAAGTGGCCGATGAATGCCGTCAGGCGCCCCGTATCCGGGTCATACCAGGTCGGGATATCCTCGAACTCCAGGCGTGTGCCAGTCAGTGTCATCGTCAGGGTGGGCGAGACTTCGTAGGTGTACGTGTACGGCTTCGCGATGACGTATTGCAGTTGCGGTTCGTAGCCGCTGGCCGCCAGTTCCGCCACCGTCTGCGGGATCAGATCGAACGTCATCGTCACCGGCCGGCTGAAGACCATGCCGGGGGCAAAATCGATCTTCATCAGCGGGTCGGCCAGGCTGAGCAGCGTGATATCTTGCGCTTCAGCGTCGGTGTCGCCGGCGGCGTCGGTTGCGCGTCCAACACCGCCGTCTCGCGTCGAAAACGCGCGTTGGCGCGCCGCATCCGCTCTGGCGCGCCATTGTGACGGGGGCACGCCCGGCATCAGCGCCGACGGCGGCGTCTGGGCGTATTCGACGGCGGTGATCACAACGGCGTCGGACAGGCCGGCCGGCGCTGTGTGGGTGGAGATGGCGCCCGGCATGAAGTCCAGTTGCACGCGGCCGCCGGCTGCGCGGAACTGCCCGCCATCCGTTGCGCTGATCGTCTGGGCCGGCGTCATGCGCACGATATTCAGGGTGGATCGTCGGGCAAGAAACGGCGCGCCGTCCCGGCTGGCGCGCTCGATTTCCGGCTGCACCGTCAGGCGGCCCGCTTCGTCACGGGTCGACGCCGTCACCCGCGCTTTGAAGGGCAGCGCCAGCCGGCCGACGGGGTCGAGTTGCGCATTGGCCCAGGTCAGCCGGCGTGTGGCCGGGTCGTATATCCCCTTCAGAACGGCTTTGCCGAATGGATCATCGACGGCGCCGGGCGCGCCATCTGCCGACCCCGGCACATAGTCCAGCCCGGCCGGAAACACCACGCTGACCGTAAACGCCGTGGTTGGCGTCACTGTGTCTGCGCCCGGCTCGCTGTCGAACTCGGCGCGCACAGCGCCGCACAATGTCTGCCCTTCGAGCGCCTCGCGCGCGGCAAAGACAACCTGCACCTGCACCTGCACGCCGGCCTGCGTGTCCGTCTCAGCATCCGCGTCGAGAGGCGGAGGCAAAGTGACAGCGGACTCAGGGTTATCGGTAACGCTCGCCGACGAATCTTCCGCAGCATCCTGCACTGGGACACGTTCCGCTGCCGTTTCGCTGTCAGAGAGGGGCAGCGCAGAGGTGATCTGCGCCGTCTGTCGCAGAGGCGCTGCGACGAGGATGCCCGCATTCACGCTGGCGGCGCCATGCGTTGCGCGTAGATCGAGCCGTTGCGCAGACCGGGTTGCGCCGGCGTTCGCGGCATCAGGCCGTGTTAGCGCCGTTGCTGGGGGGGGGCGAAAAAAGGACGACACCGCCAGACAGACACACACGCTCATCGACAAAGCACGCGCGCGCAGACGCATACGAGCACTCCTCCTGGATGATCTGGAGGCGCCGGACTCCTCAAAGGAGTCCGACACCTGATGCGAAACCGGATGGACTGAAGACGCAGAACGATCGCTACGCCCGTGCGCTGCGTGTGTCCAGCATGTTCAGCGTTTGAAATCCCCTGGAATCCATATCGAAGCGGACAATCCGTTCGATATCGAGAGGGCTGCATCCTGTCGCGCTCACATTAGCAAAGCGCCGGCTGATTGTCAATAGGGCTGGACTGCGCCGGGGCGGAATTTTAAGGTTGCGCCGGGTATTCCTCACACTGCCTGGATTTTGCAGTCAATTCAAGGCGAATGCGATACAATGTCTTGCTTGATTTCACACACCCCCCAGGGAACCGATACATGCAAATCGTGAC
The DNA here is from genome assembly GCA_034434575.1 of Thermoflexales bacterium. Taxonomy (GTDB): domain Bacteria; phylum Chloroflexota; class Anaerolineae; order J036; family Brachytrichaceae; genus Roseilinea. Next base: position 2,637 of record DAOTYS010000291.1, on the reverse strand, counting down.
CGACTGCGCCGCCGACCTGCCCGAAGCCGAAATCCGCGCGATGAATATCACCGTCGCCCCGTTGTACATCCGCTTTCCAGAGGGCGAGGTCAACTCGGCCGACCTTACACCAGATCAGTTCTACGACCGGCTGGCCGCCATGCGACCGGCCATCCCCACCACCGCCCAACCCTCCCAGCGCCAGTTCAGTGAGCTTTACGAACAACTGGCCCAGGCCGGCCAGCCGATCCTGTCGATTCACATCTCCTCCGGCCTGAGCGGCACGCTGGAATACCTGGCGCGCGGCGGGCGCATCGGGCGCGTTCAGGCGCTGGCCGGCGCACTGCTGCACCTCAAGCCGGTGATTCATGTCAGCAAGGCCGACGGCAAGTACAGCGCGGTCGCCAAAGCGCGCACCATGGGCAAGGCCATCGAGGCTGTCACCGATCACCTGGCGCACCTGTATGACGCGACCGCGCCGATGTGGGTCACCATCATGCACGGCAAGTTTGCGGAGCAGGCGGCGGCGCTCAGCAAAGCGTTGCAGGCCCGCCTGACCATCGCGCGGCTGGAGATGTTGCGCATCTCGCCCGTGCTCGGCGTGCACACCGGGCCGGGCATCGTCGGCGCGGTGGTCGTGCCCATGGCCGTGTTCGACGGGCTGGTGTAGCCCGCGCCAGCGCGCCGCCCACCGCCGACACCGCTCCGTCAGCAAGTTGTCCATCATCCGCCGCCGGAACGCGTCCGCCGGAACGCGTCCGCCGACAGGCAGTTCAGCCGTTGCAATACGGCTTGTTGGGTCAGCCGGCCTGTCTGTTCACCGCGCTCACCCGGCTGCCAGCAAATGTGGCCGCGCAGCCGCGCACTACAAAAACCGGCAAATCCCGTTACAATGCTTGTTCATCCGAGCCGGCGTTGACAGGCCGGTGTCGGGTGTGCAGGCAGATAGTTCGCGCCCTCACCCAACAGGAGTCTGCCGGCGAACGGTCGTTGAAGTGCGTGTGAACGGAGCAGGTTGTGTCGGCCAGCGCGGATTGGACTTTTGACGGATTTGCGCATTTGTAGCAAGGGGTTATAATCGCTTGTGAATATTTTCACAAATCGGCGTTTGACATCGCTGGGGCTTGCGTCAGCTTGTCTTCGCCGAGCCATAGAGCGCCTGCTGCGACCTCGCCGTCTCCCGATCTCATTGCTTTGGTCAGTTGCAGGATGGTCTGCTCACGCCGATTGTGAAAAAAATCACAAACCGAATCCGCCAATGACGAGAGGTAAAAGATGACGATCACGATCAAACGAGGACTTGTCGCTAACTGGATGACGCGCGAAGTCATCACGGTGTCGCCGGAGGTCACGCTGCACAATGCGCGCCGCCTCATGGACCTGAACCGTATCCGCGCCCTGCCGGTGATGCGCGAGGGGCAACTGGTTGGGATGATCACACGTCGGGGATTATTGCGCGCCGACCCCTCCAGCATTCCTCTGGCGGAGGCGTGGGAAAAGCGCTATCCCCTCGATCAGGAGACGGTGGAGAAGATCATGACCACGCCGGCCATCACGATTGACGAAGACGCGCCGGTGGGCAAAGCAGCGCGGGTGATGCTGGAGAACAAATTTTCGGCCCTGCCTGTGCTGAATGACCGCCGCGCGCTGGTGGGCATATTGACTTCGTCAGACCTGTTTCGCCTGGTGATCGAGGAGATGCAGGGCGAGGCGCAGCAGATAACGGTCAAACAATGGATGACGCCCGACCCGGAAACCATCTCGCCGGACACGACGCTGCTCGAGGCGCACCGGCTGATGGGCGTAAAGCGCATTCGCGCATTGCCGGTCATGGAGGGCGGCGAACTGGTCGGCATCGTCACGCGCACCGATGTGATGGGCGCTGATCCCTCGCGCCTGTACACGCGCGGCGCGCAGGAGGAATCGCGCGAGGTGGTGCAACAACCGGTCCGGCTGATCATGACGGCGCCGGTGCAGACCATCACAGAAAACGATTCGATGGTCGAAGCGGCGCGGCTGATGAAGGAGCGCAAGTTTCACAGCCTGCCTGTGATGAACGCGCAAGGGCGTCTGACCGGCATTGTGACCGAGACGGACATCTTCCATCTGATTGTGCACAAAGGGTGGTGACGGCGCTGGCCGGCGTCGCCACTCTGCGGTGAATTTCTGAACAGGAGAACTCTATGATCGTTGACGGACGCAAGCCCCCGCTGCCATCCAACGACAAGCGATGGAAGCTGGTGGACGCGGCGATGCGGCGAAACGGGTACCGCTCACAGGGCCTGATCGAGACGCTGCACGCCGTGCAGGAAGCTTTTGGATATGTGGACGAAGTGGCGTTGAGATTTGTCAGCGACTCGCTGCGCGTTCCTCCCAGCCAGGTGATCGGCGTCACCACGTTCTATCACCAGTTTTTGATGAAGCCGCAGGGCAAGCACACCTGTGTGGTGTGCACCGGCACGGCGTGCTACATCAAGGGGAACGATCGCACCCTCGAGCACGTGCAGAAAACCTACAACGTGAGCGTGGGCGGCACAACCGCCGACAAGCAGTTGTCGCTGGTGGCGGCGCGCTGTGTGGGCGCGTGCGGCCTGGCGCCGGTGGTGATTCTGGACGGCACTGTCGTCGGCAAACTGGCCGACGAGGCCATTCAGACAC
>DAOTYS010000290.1:0-9985 GCA_034434575.1 Thermoflexales bacterium | reverse complement strand
TATGACTGTCAGATATGATAGAGAGGGCAGATTGCGCGGGGATTGCGCGCCGTTTAAGACTTCGCAACATTCCCCACGCCGACGCCAGACTGTCCCCATACGCAATACGCAGTACGCAATACGCAACACGCGATCACGGCTTGAATCGATAGCCAATGCCGCGCGCGGTGAGGATATGTCGCGGCGCAGCCGGATTGTCTTCGAGCTTCTCACGCAGGTGGCGGATGTGCACGTCGATCGTGCGGTCATCTTCGATGTCGCTGGCGTAGCCCCATATAGCCTCGACCAATGCCTCGCGGGTGATGGGGCGCTCTGCATTGGCGATGAGGTGCTTAAGCAGGCGAAACTCGGTCGGCGTCAGATTGGCCGGCTGGCCATCTCGAAACACCAGCAGCCGGTCCCAATCCACTTCGATGTTGCCAAAGCGCATCCGACCGGCGACCGTAGTGCTGGCCAGCTCGCCATAGGCGCGCCGCAACTGGGCGCGCAGGCGCGTGATGACCTCGCGCACCGAAAAAGGTTTCACCACATAGTCATCTGCGCCCAATTCCAGACCCACGATCTTGTCAACTTCATCATCGCGCGCGGTTAGCATGATGATGGGGAGACGCAAGCCTTCGGCGCGCATTTGCCGGCACACATCGAACCCGCTCATGCCGGGCAGGCGAATATCCAGCAGGACCGCCTGGGCATCACCCCGGCGCGCCACTTCGAGCGCCTGCTGTCCGTTGTCCACCCAAACCGGCTCGAATCCCTCCGCTTTGAGCGCATAGGTCAACCCGCGCGCCACGGCAGGCTCATCTTCAACAACAAGGATGCGTTCTCCGGCCATCGGTCAGAAGTATATGCGGCGCCAAAACTGTAGGGCAAGCCGCCGGCTTGCCCCGCTGGCTTGCCCCGCCGGCTTGCCCCGCTGGCTTGCCCCACTGGCCTGCCCCGCTGGCCTGCCCCGCCGGCCTGACCCGCCGGCTTGCCCCGCTGGCCTGACCTGCCGGCTTGCCTCATGACAGATCGCCAATGGGCCACGTGACTTGCGGATCGAGTGGATAGACCGGGCGAGGCGCCTTGCGATAGCGCAGCCGGCTGAGATTTGCAGCGCACAAGCCAGGCGTGTCCACCTCATAGATCTCAGTGGCGATCGACGAATACGCGCCGCGAAAGGCGACCGCTGACTTGGCGACCAGAATGCGCATGGACTCGGGCGTGATGCCCTGGCTGCGCCATTGCGCCAGATCGCCCGGCGGCGTCTTGGTCTCGGTGAGCAGCGCGAGCACGCCGTTGCAACGCAGCACCGCGCAGCGGCCCATATTCACCTCGCGCCCGTACAACTGCGCGAAGTGATCGCGCCCCTCGATCGTATAGCGGCCATCCGTCAGCCGCTCCACCCGCGCGCGCACCCACACCGGCTCGCCATGCCATCCATCGCTTCTTCCGCCGATCGGCATCTCAACCATGGCGCCCTCCCCCGCTGCTCTCGCTCGCGCCACGGCCTGCGGGTCGGCGATGATGACACCGGCCTCTTGCGCGCCGGCGTCGAGCAAAGCGCGCAACAGGATTGTGCCGTCACCCGGACTGCCGCCGCCAATGTTGTCGCCCACGTCGGCCAGCACCACCGGCCCGCGCGGAGCCGCGAGCGCCCGTCGCACTGCTTCATTCACCGGCAGACCGGCGTATGCGCCAGCCTGTCGATGCGCCCACAAGACGCGCGCCGCGTCATGCGCCAGCGCGCGCGCCAACGCCGCATCTCCATCCGTGGTCACGATGACGCTTGTCCCTGTGAATGGCGTGTCGGCGTAGGCAAAGCCGCCCATCACGCTGACATTGATCACGCGCGGGTCGCGCTCCAGAGCGCGCGCGAGTTCATGCGCCGGCTGCAAGGGCGGGCGCTCGGTCCAGGTGGTCAGCGCACTGAGCATCATCGGCGGGCGCGCCAGCGCCGACACAGGGCGCAATCCATTGTCCAGCATTCGGCGCAAGATCGACGCCGCTTCAAGGCCGCGCTCGTAAGTGTCGAGGTGGGGGTTCTGATCGAAAGCCACCAGCGCATCGGCGCTGGCAACCATGGCCGGGCTGACGTTGCCGTGCATGTCCAACGTGGACACGACGGGACACGCCGGCCCCACCACAGCGCGCACACGGCCGAGGATGTCGCCCTCGCAGTCGTCCTGCTGCTCCGCGACCATGGCGCCGTGCAGGATGAGCAGCACGCCATCCAACGGCAGCGCCGCCTTCAGCCGGGCGAGAAGATCATGCAGAAGCGTGTGGTAAGCATCCTGCGTCACCATACCGCCAGGCATAGCCGCCGCATACAACAACGGCACGGGGTGATAGCCGGCGCGGGCCAGTCCCTCGATTGCGCCGCCCATGCTGGTGGGCGTCTCGCGCATGCGAGTGAGGACGGCCTGGCCTTCGCACAAGCACTGCTGCGCAAAGGCTGCCAGGCCGGTGCGCGCCGGCGCAAAGGTGTGGGTCTCGTGAACGATGCCGCCGAGGGCGATTCGTTTGGGCGGGCTGTGTGACAAGGCGCGCACTCCGGAGGTTCGCCGGGCGCTACGACATCGGCTATCCCGCCGAGTCGCCGCCCAGCTCACGATACGCCGACGACAGGTCCTCCAGCTTGCTGTTGCTCTCGTTGAGATGAGACAGCACTTGCTCAGCGCGTCGGGTGTCTCTGGCCATCTCGACCTGCACCATGTTCATCGGCACGGCCGCCAGCACATCGAGCGACTGGTTGATGCTTGCGAGCAGATCTGTCTCCAGAGCCGTGATCTGCCGGATGGTCTCGCGGCCCTGATCGGTTCTTGGATCGGCTGCGCGCTTGAGGCGCCGCAGACGGGCCAACCGCCACAACGCGCCGGCGATGTTGGCCGGCACGACCTCGGCTTGTTGGGCCAGCAAAGCGCGCTGCGTCTCCGGTGTCGCGCCCTGACGCAAGGCGGCGAGCACTTCGCCCGCGAGTTTGACGGCGCGCTTCACCAGCAGCCGCTCTTCGGTGCTGACGCCCAGTTGTGGCACGACGTGGATGGCCGGCTTGCCAATCCACTTGCGGATGCGCGAGAGCGTTGCGGCGTGCCAGGCGGTGAAGCCGCCGGGTTTGTCGGCGGCCAGGTAGGCGTCCTCTCGAAGCACATCGGCCACTGCCAATAGCGCAAGCAGGAGCGCCGGCGCGGCCAGCAACAACCAGCCCGCTTGCGTGACCACAAGGTAGGCCAGAAAACTCAGGCCGGCGCACAACCCAATCAGCGCGAGAATGGCGCAACCCGCGCCCCCGCGGACGGCGTCCGCTTTGTCTTGCATCAGAAATCACTCCGGGACCGGGCCGGGAGATCACACGGCCCGCATCCGCATTGTACTGTCGCGCGCGGCTCGTTGCGAGGTGGGACACTTTCGGTATAATCCCGCCCAGCCTCCTGACCGCGCTGTTGGTGTGGCAACGAATTGAACGTGTTGTCTTTCGCTCTTCTGGCGCGACCCAGACAAATCCCATATATCTGACCTGGAGGAATCCCATGTTTTCACGCTCGAAGATTGCCCGTCTGTCGATCATTGGATTGACTGCCGTCTCGCTTGGCCTATCGGCGTGCGCCCCGCCTCGCACAGCGCCGCCAGCGGGCGCTGTAGAACAGCCAGCAGCCGCGCCGCCAAAGATCACTCACATCCGTTTTGCGCTGGACTGGGCAATTGAAGGCCCCTCAGCGCCGTTCCTGATCGCGCTCGACAAAGGCTACTTCGCTGAAGAAGGCCTGTCGGTGGTGATCGACCGCGGCACCGGCTCCGCAGGCACCGTCACCAAGATCGCCAGTGGCGCCTACGAGATGGGCTATGCCGACATCAATTCGATGATCGAGTTCAACGTGAAGAACCCGGACAAGGCGCTGCTGGCCATCGCCATGCTGTACAACACTGCGCCGATGACCGTCTTCACGTTGAAGGATAAAGGCATCGCCACGCCAAAGGATCTGGAAGGCAAGAAGATCGGCGCGCCGGCTGGCGACGCGGGGCGGCGCTTGTTCCCGTTGTTCGCCAAAGCCGCCGGCGTGGATATGAACAAGATCGAGTGGGTGACGATGGAGCCGGCTTTGCGCGAACCGACGCTGGCGAAAGGCGAAGTGGACGCCATCACCGCGTTCTATGCAAGCGGCTGGTTCGGCCTGTTGCGCAACAACGTCGCCCCAGAGAACATCGTGCCCTTCATGTTCAAAGATTTTGGCCTGCCGTTGTACAGCAATGCCGTCATGGCATCGCCCAAATTCCTGCAAGAGAACGAAGCGGCCGTCAAGGGCTTCCTGAAGGCGCTGGCGCGCGGCTGGCAGGACGCGCTGGCTGACCCGGCGGCAGCCATCGAAATCCTCAAGCGCCGCGAACCGTTGATCGACGGCGAGATTGAATTGAAGCGCCTGCAGATGGTGATCGAGAATCACTTCCTTACCGATGAAGTCAAGCAGAACGGCTTCGGCGCGGTGGATGCAGCTCGCCTGGGCGAGGCAATCAAGATGGTGGCCGAGGGGTTTGAACTGCCCGAGACGCCGGCGGTCGACGCCGTCTTCACTGACAGATACCTCCCCGCCAAAGATATGCGCATGCCGCCTGCTCAGTAAGGGAACAACGGGGCGCGGACCGGGCCGGTCTGCGCCCCATACATCACATCTCACATCATGGCCATTCCGTGCGTCGAATTGCGCAATGTCTCGCTGCGCTACCATAGCGACGGCAAACCCGTGCATGCGCTGGAGGACGTGTCACTGGTCGTTGAACAGGGCGAGTTCGTTTCGATTGCCGGGCCGAGCGGCTGCGGCAAGACAACGATTCTCAGACTGATTTCCGGCCTGATGCCAGCCACGCGCGGCCAGGTGTGCATCGACGGACAGCCTGTCGCCGGCCCGCAAAAGCGCGTCGGCATGGCTTTTCAAAACCCTTCACTGTTGCCCTGGCGCAGCGCGCTGGAAAACGTGCTGCTGCCGCTGGAGGTGGTGCAACCCCACCGCGCTCAGTTCAGCGCGCGGCGCAAGACCTACGAAGAAGAGGCGCGCCGGCTGCTGCACATTGTTGGCCTGGATGGCTTCGCTGATAAGCCGCCCTATCAGCTTTCCGGCGGGATGCAACAGCGCGTCGCGCTGTGCCGGGCGCTCATCCATCAGCCGGAGATTCTGTTGCTCGACGAACCCTTCGCCGCGCTGGACGCCTTCACCCGCGAAGAATTGTGGGGCGTGCTGCAAGAGTTGTGGACGGCCCGTGGTTGCACCGTCATCATGGTCACCCACGATCTGCGCGAAGCGGTGTTCCTCTCGAACCACGTGTATGTGATGAGCAAGCGGCCGGGCACAATCGTATATCAACAGGTCATCGACCTGCCGCGTCCGCGCCTGTTGGCCGGGACGTTCGACCCGCGCTTTGTGGACTATGTGCGCCAGATTTACGACAAGATCGGCGAGGTGCGCCAATGAGTGAGACGATGCGCCTGCGTCTGCAATCGTTTGTCCCGCCGGTTGTCGCCATTGTGGCGTTTATCGCCGCATGGGAGCTGGGCTGCCTGGTGTTCAACGTCGATGAGTTTGTGCTGCCGCGCCCCAGCGTCGCCTTCGCGTCATACCTCAAATGGCAGACGGCCATCTGGCCGAACGCCCTGCAAACCCTGATGACCACCGTCATCGGGTTTGGGCTGGCGATCGCGCTGGGTGTGGCGCTGGGGGCGGTGATCGGCTACTCGGCGCTGATGTACCGGGCGCTGTATCCGCTGTTGATTGCGTTCAACTCGGTGCCGAAGGCGGCGCTGGTGCCGGTGTTTGTCATCTGGTTTGGGATTGGCACCATCCCGGCGGTGCTGATTGCATTCCTGATCTCGTTCTTCCCGATCGCAGTCAACGTGGCCACCGGGATTGCCACAGTCGAGCCGGAATTGCGCGATGTGCTGCGCTCGCTGGGCGCGAGCCAGTTCGACATTTTTCGCAAAGTCGGCTTTCCGCGGTCTGCGCCGTATTTCTTCGCCTCGCTGAAAGTGGCCATCACGCTGGCATTCGTCGGATCGGTGATCGCCGAGTTAGGCGCCTCGAATATCGGCATCGGCAACATGATGGTCATCGCCAGCTCGCGCTTCGAGGTGCCGCTGGTATTTGCCGGCCTGATGGTGGTGGCGGTGATGGGCATCGCGCTGTACGCTGTGTTTGCGCTGCTGGAACGCCGTCTGGCAGCCTGGGCCTACCGCAGCCGGGCCGGCTGAGGCGCCGCACGCACTGGGGCCGGCCCTGACACCTTTGCCGCCATTTTCACCCCCCAATAGGCCTCGTATACTTGGCGGCAGGAGTCATGCAGCATCGCCATCTCAATCATTCCAACTACACGCTGGCTGCCATCGACGACGTCATCGAGCGCGGCAATCTGGAAGACTGGGTCGAGCTGGCGCGGGCAGTCTTGCAGGACGACACCGGCCGCCTGCGCCAGAAAGTGCTGCGCGTCTGCCGCGCGCGAATCAACGATGATCCGCAAGCCTATCGCGTTTGGCAGTTGCTGGCCGAACGCCATGAAGTTGCGTCATGACAAACTCCGCGCCTGAGTGGGAACGCATCGTCTCTGCTGCCTGCCACCTGCAGCAGGTTTTGCCAGGAGCTGTGCTTGTGGGCGGCACGAGCGCAGCGATACATGCCGGGCACCGCATCTCGCTGGACGCCGATCACACCTTGACCGATCTGCGCGAACGGTTCGACGAAGTCCTGGCGCAACTTGAGTCTGTGGCCGGCTGGAAGACGGCTCGCGTGACCCGCCCGGTGCTGATCCTGGGCAGCCTCGATGGCATCCAGACCGGCATCAGGCAACTGATTCGCACCAAGCCACTCGAGACTCAGGTGATCCAGACGAATTATGGGGCGCTGACAGTTCCGACGCCAGCCGAAATCCTGCGGATCAAAGCTGTGCTGATCCTGCGCCGAAATGCGACACGCGATTATTTGGATTTCGCTGCGCTATCGACGCATCTGGGCGAAGCTCAGGCATGCGCCGCACTGCTCGACCTCGACGCGCTGTATCCACAAGACACTGTTGAAAGCGTTCTTCAGCAGCTTATCAAACAACTGGAAACGCCAATGCAATTTGATCTCGAAGGCATCGACCTCAGGGAATACAAGGGGCTTGCAGAGGCTTGGCAGGATTGGGCAGCGGTGATAAAGCAATGTGAACACATGTCAGTTGCGCTGCTATTGAGATGCACACAGGGTTAGATCGGCCAGATGAACCTGTACTTTGTGCGGCATGGCCAGTCTGCCAACAACGCGGCCTGGGATGCCACCGGAACCAGTAACAACCGAGTCGAAGACCCCGAACTGACCGACATCGGCCACCAGCAGGCGCGCCACGTGGCGCAGTTCCTGGCGCAGGCCGGCAGCAGCGCGCCGGCCAACGGGCGCGACCCGCACAACCGGCGCGGCTTCGCCATCACCCACGTGTACACCAGCCTGATGACGCGCGCTGTCGCCACCGGCTACGCCATTGCCGGCGCATTGGGCCTGCCCCTCGTCGCCTGGGAAGACTGGCACGAAGCCGGCGGCGTCTATCTGGACGACCCTGTCACCGGCGAGAGAACCGGCCTGCCCGGCAAGCCGCGCAGCTACTTCGAGCGCCATTTCCCCGGCATCATCCTGCCCAACCACCTGGACGAAGCTGGCTGGTGGAATCGCCCCTACGAGGACGATGCCGCGCGCCGCCAGCGCGCGCGCCGCGCCCTGGCCGATCTGCTGTCCCGGCACGGCAACACCGCCGACAACGTGGTGATCGTCAGCCACGGCGAGTTCTTCAACCTCATCATGGCCGAAGTGTTGAAAAGCCGGGGCATGGACGGCTGGTGGTTCGTGCTGAACAACGCGTCGGTCAGCCGGCTGCGCTTCGAGGACGAGCGGGAAACGGGCATCGTGTACCTCAACCGCGTTGATTTCCTGCCTGACGCGCTGATCACGTGAAGCAGGCCGATGGCCGCAGTCACATCCGGTCGAAAACGCGCCCCATCCACACATCCGAAAAACCAAAGTCAACGGCCTGGGTCATGTGGTACCATCCTTTTGCGCGCTGCGCGACTATCTCCGCGCGACGCGCAAGTCAGGTCACGTCATCGCAGGAGTTTGCAGCGTGAAGAACCCGCCGGGAATCTATCAACCCAGCCCGTGGCAATACATCCTGTGCTACGCGGTCTGGATGGTCCTGTCAGCGATCACGGTCTGGCTTGGCCAGCAGGTGCGGGTAAACCTGATCCAGCACCCGATGCCATTCTCCGGCGTCAACTACTGGGTGGTGGGCGCCATGAACCAGATCAGTTTTTTCGTCAGCGGCCTGCTCACGCTCATCGGCATTCTGGTCATGGAGCACTACTTGCGCCGTGGGGTGGAAAAGCAGACCTTCTGGCCGCGCGTGTTGCGCGTCGTCATCATTCTGGCCGTGATTCTGGGCGCGTCGTATCTGGCAAACCGCATCATGTTCGCCGTCTTTCTGGGCTGATACAGCCACCAGCAGCCCCAGCGGCGCAATCGCCGGGCCGGCGATCGCAGGCCTTGAACAGACGCAGTCTGGTTCGCGTTGGCGCACGCGCCACGGCAGCGTGACGCCAGACGCAATAGCGCCGCGTATCACAAACAAAAGGAGACAAGATGACTGCCATCAAACACCTGACTTGCGAATATCAGATCAACCCGATTGGTATCGGCGTGACGACGCCCCGCCTGAGCTGGCAGATGGTCAGCGATCGGCGCGGCGCCCGGCAGACCGCGTATCAGATTCGCGCCGCCGCCGACCCCGGCATGCAAAACATCCTGTGGGACACCGGCAAAGTCGTGTCCGACCAATCGACCCACATCCCCTACGCCGGCCCGGCGCTCGGCTCGGCCCAACGCGTGCACTGGCAGGCCCGGCTGTGGGATGAGAGCGACACAGATTCGGGCTGGAGCGCGCCGGCCTTCTTCGAGATGGGCCTGTTGCACGAAAGCGACTGGCAGGCCGCCTGGATCACGCCGGATTGGGACGAGGACACATCGCAATCGCAACCGCAGCCGGTGTTGCGCCGGGCCTTCCAGCTCAACGGCGCTGTGGCGTCGGCGCGCGTGTATGCCACCGCGCTCGGCCTGTATGAACTGCGCATCAACGGCCAGTGCGTGGGCGACGCCGTGCTGACTCCCGGCTGGACAGCCTATGAAAAGCGATTGCAGACACAAGCCTGGGACGTAACCGGCCTGCTGCGCGAGGGCGACAACGTCATCGGCGCGCTGCTCGGCGACGGCTGGTATCGCGGCTGGCTGGGCTTCGAGGGCAACCGCAACACCTACGGCGACCGGCTGGCGCTGCTGTGCCAACTGGTTGTCACCTACACCGACGGACGGACAGAAGTGGTGACCACCGACGCGCACTGGCGCGCGACCACCGGCCCGATCCGCATGTCGGACATCTACATGGGCGAAACCTACAACGCCCAGATGGAATTGCCCGGCTGGGATGCGCCGGGCTATGATGATTCCGTCTGGCAGGGCGTGCGCCAGCTCGACCACAGCAAGCACATCCTGATTCCGCAAGCCGGGCCTTTCGTCAAGCGCCAGGAGGAACTGAAACCGGTGCAGGTGTTGCGCACCCCCGCCGGCGAGACCGTGCTCGACTTCGGCCAGAACATGGTGGGCTGGGTGCGCGTCACGGCGCAGGGGCCGGCCGGCGCAACCCTCACGCTGCGTCACGGCGAAGTGCTCGATCAACAGGGCAACCTCTATCTGGCGAACCTGCGCACGGCCAGACAAACGATTCAATACACGTTCAAAGGCGATGGCCTGGAAACCTATGAACCGCGCTTCACCTTCATGGGCTTCCGCTATGCGGGCGTGGAAGGATGGCCAGGCGACTTGACCCTCGAAGCCGCCCGTGAGGCATTCACCGGCGTCGTTGTTCACTCCGACATTCCGCCCACTGGCGCGTTTGAATGCTCGAACCCGCTCATCAACCAGTTGCAGCGCAACATCGTGTGGGG
>DAOTYS010000289.1:0-8002 GCA_034434575.1 Thermoflexales bacterium | reverse complement strand
CAACCGGTGCCCGCTAACTACAGAGGCAGGTCAGACCAAAACGCGGCGAACGTCGCCGGGCGGCGCGTTCAGGCCGGCTGTAGCCCGGTGCGCGCCCGTTGAAGACGATGGGTCGCCGGAAAATCATGGGCGCGATTATAGCGCGAACGTAGAGGAGGCCAGCGCCGATGTGAGCGCGGCCTCGACCTCGCGCCGATCAGGCAGCGAGCTTTGCGCCCCCATGCGCGTCACCGACAGCGCCGCCGCGACATTGGCATTGCGAATTGCATCGCGCAGACCGGCGCCTTCGCCGAGAAACACCGCCAGCGCGCCGATGAATGCATCGCCGGCGGCGGTGGGATCAACCGCCTCAACGCGCGGCGCCGGAATGTGTTCGGCGCTATCGCCGGTGACGCACAGCGCGCCACGCTCGCCCAGCGTGACGATGACCGCTTTCGGGCCGCGCAGCAACAAGCTCCGGGCGGCTGCTTCGGCCTCTGCAATCGCGCTTACCGGCATGCCCGTCAGCGACTCCGTTTCGGTCTCATTTGGCACACACAGATCGGTCAGAGCAAGCAACTCATCCGGCAACGGGTGAGCCGGCGCCGGCGCCGGATTCAGAATCGTGCGCACACCTGCGCCCCGCGCCAGGCGAAAAGCCTCCAGCACACAATCCAGCGGAATCTCGAACTGGCACAGGACGGAACTGGCCGACTCGATTGCGCCCCGCGCAGCGCGCACATCTTCCAGCGAGAGCCTGCCATTCGCCCCTGGCGTCACCACCAGATAGTTGTTGGCCTCATCGTCAACCAGAATCGACGCCACGCCTGTGGACGCCGAATCGTCGAAGACAATGCGGCTGACATCCACACCCTGGGCGCGATAGTTGCGCAGAATGTCCTCGCCAAACACATCCCGCCCCAGTTTGGTCACCAGCGTGACGCGCGCGCCAAGCCGGGCGGCCATCACAGCCTGGTTGGCGCCTTTGCCGCCATAGAAGGTGCTGAAGGAATGGCCGATGATGCTCTCACCGCGCCGGGGCGCCCTGGGCGCGCGCGAGACCAGGTCCATGTTCGAGCTGCCAACGACGCAAATTGAAGGGGAATGGTCAGTCATTTCGACTCCTGTTAATATATGGTAACAAATCACAGTCCAGGCTGCTTGTGGTGGACATAGAGGTTGACATGGAGCTAATCAAAGTATCGGCCAACTCTCGTTCGACTGCCGTGGCAGGCGCCATCGCGGGGGTAGTGCGCGAGCATGGACGCGCCGAAGTGCAGGCGATCGGGGCAGGCGCAGTCAATCAGGCGGTCAAGGCCGCCACAATCGCGCGCGGTTATCTGCTGCTCGACGGGATCAACGTCATTCTGATCCCCTCGTTCGGTGAGATCAACATTGACGGCGCGGAGCGCACCACTGTCAAGCTGACCATCGAACCACGATAATGCCAGGCGCGCGAGGGGCCGGCTTGCGCGCCAGGCCGGAAGCGCTCGCCCGGCGCACAGTGCGCCCCGCATCGCGGCGGGGGCAGCTAGCCGGGGCGCGCCATTGCTGCGCGCAGCGCAACACGGATTGCATTGTCCACCGCAACGGCCTTCTGCTCCAACACGACTGATTCCCCGGCTGTGCGCTGCGCGATGACGCCGCACACACACGCTGCCGCGAAGCCATACACGCCGGCCATCTTGAAGAGCGTGCCGCACTCCATCTCGTAATTCAGCACGTTCAGGCGCCGGTACTCCTCCGTAATTCCCTGCAACCAACGGAGCAGGTTCGGGTTGGCCGAAGACGCGCTGCGTTCCTGGCCCTCGTAGAACGTGTCGACCGACGCGGTGATGCCGACGTGATGTTCCACGCCAAGCTCCTGCGCCGCCTGCGCCAGCGCCACCGTCAGAAATGGATCGGCTGCCGCCGGATACTCGACCGGCGCGATGTCGTTGGCTGCGCCCTGCCGGCACAGCGCCGCGCGCGTGATCACCACACTGCCCGGCAGCACATGCGGCTGGATCGAGCCGGTCGTGCCAATGCGGATCATCTGCCGGATGCCCACCTGCGCCAGCTCATTCACCACAATGCTCAGCGACGGCGCGCCCATGCCGCTGGTGGTCGACAGCACCGGCGCGCCATTGGGCAGCAGCCCTACATAGCTGTTCAGCCCGCGATGTTCAGACAACAGGCGCGCGTCGCGCAGGTGCGCCTCGGCGATCACGCGCGCCCGCTCGGGGTCGCCACTCAACAGCGCGAGGGTGGGCGCAGGCTCGCCCAGATCGCGCCGCCCAAACCCGATGTGATACAGACGTTCAACGGCGCTCATGTGTTATTTGGGCTGCGCTTAGGGAATGGAGTATGAGAGCAGAACGACTTCAGTCGCGCCCATCTCGCCGGTATCGCTGGACTTGACCCACCCAACCCCCCGCGCGTGCCAGGCAGAACTGGTTGTCGTGGTGGCGAGGCTGAACGCCTGATCCACCAGCGAGATGTCGAATTTGAACGTGCAGTTCGTGCGCAAAGCCTCGAAGTCCCCGGCCGGCACGCTCACCGTCTCCACGCCGATGACCTTGCACGACGCGTTGAGTGTGTTGCGCGTTTTCACATTCACGCCATTCATACTTTGCTGGCCGAGGAAGACGATCTTCTGCGTCCATTCCATGCCGGGCTGAGGATCAGCCGGTCAGGTCAGCCCTTCACTCGATTCGATGGTGAAGTCAGCCTGCATCCCGGCACTGGACACAAGCGCGCCAGAGCCTGGCGTCAGGCTGATGAGATCACCCTGCCGGCACTTCCAACTGCCACTGCGGCTGACGCCGGCGCTGAACACATCCTGATCGTCAAATCCGTCCTCCCGGACGTTGACAATAGAGCGGGTAAAGGTTCCGCTGGATGTGCCGCTCACCTGATAATTCCACGAGGCGCCTTGCACAATCGGGTAGTAGGGATTGCCACATGCGCCGGCGGTAGGCGGGGCGGCAGTCGCAGTGGCGGTCGCGGCGGCGGACGGTGTGTCCGTGGGGACAGGCGCTGCAGGCGCAGTCGGCTCAGCAGCCGCAACAGTCGGTGTCGCAGAAGCCGGATCAGCGGATGTCGGGCGCGCCGCAGTGCCATCCGGCGCGACAACGGTCGATTCACCTCCCCGTGAGGGGGCCGCGCCACCCGCAGCGCAAGCCGGCAAAATCAGAATCATCAGTGACAGAACAAACCGAACGATCTTCATAAACCTCTAACCTCCAATCAACACACGCCAGCGCGCATGTCCGCTCACCCTGCCCGGTTTTCGCTGTTGTGAAACGGCTCGACTCGCGTCAAGGCCCTGCGCCATTCACTGCGCTCTAACGTTTCGCACACCTTCCACTCACAACGCTCCTATTCTGGGCCATGATAATACACGCGTCTGACAAGGGCTGTCCGACACAGTCCTGCGAGACAAAAAAAGATGAGGCGGCGCCAGTTGCTGAAGGCAAGGCTGCTGTCAAAGCCGGCTCAAACAAATGTAAGAGACAAAATCATACAGAGAAGAAGACAAATAGAAGACAATAATAGAGGAGGACACAAGATGCCTTTCCTGTTTGACCCCCTGTATCTGCTGTTTGCCCTGCCGGGCCTGCTGCTCGCCATGTGGGCGCAGCTCAAAGTGCGGGGCGCCTTTTCACGCTATGCGCAGATACCGACATCGCGCGGCGCCAGCGGCCTGGACGCGGCCAAAATCCTGATTCGGCACAACAATCTCGGACACGTCGGCATTCAGGGCACGCCGGGCGAGCTGACCGACCACTACGACCCGCGCACCAAATCCATCTACCTGTCGGACAGTTCCGTGCACAACTCGGTCGCGTCAGTCGCCATCGTCGCCCACGAGCTGGGCCACGCCGAGCAGGACGCGCAGGGGTATGCGCCGCTCAAATTGCGCGGTGCAATTGTCCCGGCTGTCACAGTGGGATCGTGGGTCGGGCCGGTGCTGTTCATGGTCGGCCTGCTTTTCCAGAGTCCTCAACTGGCGTGGGTGGGCGTGATCGCGTTTGCGCTGACAGCGGTGTTCACACTGGTGACGCTGCCGGTGGAGTTCGACGCCAGCCGTCGGGCGCTGCGCATGTTGCAGAGCAGCTACATTCTCGTCGGCGACGAACTCAATGGCGCCAGGAAAGTGCTCGACGCTGCGGCCTGGACTTACGTGGCAGCGGCTCTGCAGTCGATTCTGACCCTGCTGTACTACGTGACACTGCTCACCGGCATGCGGCGCAGTGAAGAGTGAGGCGGCCCGCAGTCTCATTGTCTTGTTCAAAAACCCGCCCGGTTGAATGGGCGGGTTTTTGTTGCGCGTTTCGGCCAACCCCTCTGCTATAATCCCGCAAGACGTTCCAGCCATGAACACAAACACGACCCCAGAGCAAATGCCGGCCAGTCCCTCCAGCGCACGAGGCCCCGCCTTGCCGGAAGAGACCAGGCCAAACACAAAGCTGCTCATCGGCATGATTGTGGGCGGGGTCCTGTTCATCGTCGTCACTGTTCTCATCATCTGGTTCCTCGCCGTCGACCCGCAGCGCACCGCCAACATCCGCGACATGTTCATCATTGCGCTCGCCTTTGTGAGCGTGTTTATTGGCGCGCTGCTGGCGGTTCTGGTGTGGCAGTTGCAGTCGCTCATCGCGCTGTTGCGCAACGAGATCAAACCGATGCTCACCAACGCGAATCAGACGGTGAACACCGTGCGCGGCACGGCCGTGTTCATGAGCGACAATCTGGCCCGGCCGGCCATCAAGGCGTTCAGCTTCCTGTCTGGGTTGAGAGGCATGGCGGATGCCGTTGGCGCGCGGGCGAGCGCGCGCACCGGCGCAACATCGCGCCGGCGTCGCCCAACACCCAACGGCGCAACTGAGTCAGCAGCGACGACGCCGCCAACAGAAGCCGGCGCGGCGAATGACACCCCCACCCGCACTGCCGGCTGAGCAATCTGGATGTAGAGTTCGGGTGTCAGGCGCGCAAATAAACCGCCGCCTGTCGAAACAGGCGCATCGTTCAGGTCGCAGCGTTGGGTTCACGGTCATTCCCTGCCGCATGCGACGAAGGAGATTAATCGGATGTCACAACAAGATTCAGGCGCTGAGATTGGAGCATTCTTTGCCGGCGTGTTGATCGGCGCATTAGTCGGCGCAGCGTCAGCTCTGCTGCTGGCTCCACAGTCCGGCGAGGAAACTCGCAAGCAGATCAGCCGAACGAGTGAAGAGCTGCGTGACCGCGCTCAGGACATCGTTGAAGACGCGCGCGAGCGCGCCGACGCAACAATTGCCGACGCGCGTCGCCGGGCCGAGCGCATCATCGAAGAGGCTCGTGAACGCGCGGCAGAGCTGGCGAACGAAGCGCGCGAGCGCGTCGAGATCGCCATCGAAGAAGCGAAGGAGAAGCCCGCCGCCGACACGCAAGCCTGAGCATCAGGGCATTTTCTTCCTCAGGGCGCACGGATCGGTATCCATGTCCGTTTCCCGCGCTGCCTCCTGCCGCAGGCATGCGCCGGGGCCGTTGCGCTGCGCAGGGCGCGATCTGTAACATCTCTCGCAGCCCGTTTCCACGACAAAAAGCGCCGCCAGGTCGTTTGACTCGGCGGCGCTTCTGCTGTGCAGCGTCAGGTTGGTTTGCGCGCCGGCGCAGGATACCCGTCGCCGGCGTGCGCCAACTGACGGCTATTTGAAGTACATCTGCTCCAGGCTGGCGTTGGCGGCAATCGCCTGGCCGGAGATTGGCACGTTGCCCAGCTTGTTCGACGTGATCAGCGCGTACTGCGCCTTCTCGACGATCGGGATGATCCATACGTTCTCTCGGTAGGAGGCGTACAGATCATTGGTGCACTGGATGTCCTGCTCAGAGAACGGCACGGCAGCCGCGCGGCATTCCAGAATGTCATAGAGCTTCTTGATCGCGTCGGGCGGCTCCTGGCCCTCTTTGCCCTTGGTGTTGTACCAGCGCGCCCATTCCGGCGCCCACTGGTTACTGGGAACATAGTCGGTCCAGGTGTTGTCGCGCCACATCGGCTGCACAGACCAGATCATGGTCGCCAGCATGTCGTTGACGCCCAGGCGCTGGCCCCACAATTGCGGGTCGATCTTCTTGAGCGTGGTTTTCAAACCAACGGCGTTCAGGTTCTCGACGATGATCTCGGCAGCCGGCTCGATGTCGGGCGCATGCGCGGCGTGTTCGAGCGGGATCAGGAAGGTCTTGCCGTCCGGGCCGATGCGGAAACCTTCGGCGTCGCGCTTGTCGAGGCCCATTTCATCGAGCAGCCGGTTGGCTTCATCCACGTTGTACTCGCTGGGGGTCAGTTCCGGGAAAGAGGCGAACTGATAGTACACCGTGTCGATGATGTCCTGGCGATTGATGGCGTGGCTGACTGCCTTGCGGAAGCGCACATCATTGACGACCTGAGTCCAGTTGGTGTCGCTGTAGGTCAGGTTAAAGTACAGCGCGGTCGGATCGACGTGCATGTCCATCAGAGTGACGTTGATGCCGGCCTTCTCTTCATTTTCCTTGTACAGCGGCAGCTTGACCAGGGCCGTGCTCTCGCGCAGCAGATCCACTTCGCCGGCCACCACTTTCACGTTGACCATTTCGACGTCCTGCACCTGAGCCGAGATGATCTTGTCCACGTACGGCAGTTGCTTGCCTTCGGTGTCCACTTTGAAGTAGTACGGATTGCGCTCGAAAGCCAGCACGCCATCCGGCGCCTTGACGCTGGTCCACGCCCACAACGCGGGGAAGCCCACGCACATGGGGTTGGTCAGCTCCCAGTTGATGCAATCCTTGGCGTTGAACAGGTTCCACCACTCATCGGTCAGCTTCATCTCGTCCATGAGCGGCTTCAGTTCCTCCTCGGACGTGTACTTGGGGTGGAACTTCATCAGATAGTGCTTGGGCTTCATCAGGTCGGTGTACGCCTGCCAGCTCTTGATGGCCAGTTCGCGCAGGAAGCCGCCGTAGGATTCGGCGAAGCTGATCTTGAAGGTGAAATCATCGATTATCTCCAGCTTCATCGGCTCGCCATCGCTGTTGCCGGCGGCGCGGAACTTGGCCGGGAACACCGGGGTGAGCTTCTCATTCAGCATCACATCTTCATAGGTGAAGCGGATGTCATCCGTTGTCACCGGCACGCCGTCGGACCACTTCAGTCCCTTGCGTAGAGTGAAAGTGAAATCCTTGTTGTCATTCTCGACCTTGTAGCTCTCGAGAATGTTGGGGCGGATGCCCTCGATGCCGATGCCGGGGGCCATGAGGAAGTTCTCGATCGAGGCCATAAAGATGTCGGGGGCCCAGTTCGCCACGGCATGCGCCGCACGCACCGTGCCGCCGTACTGCCCAGGGGTCCAATCGGGCAGATCCTTCTCCGAGATGATCACGCCCGGCCCGACGACAAACGGATTGTCGGGCAAACGCTCCTCAACCGGCGGCAGCTTGCCGGCCTGCACCAGCTCTGCCAGCATGGGGGCTTCCTGATACTTGCTGGGCGCAGCAGGGGCTTCGGCAGCCGGCGCTTCGGTGGCAGGAGCTTCAGCAGCGGGGGCTTCTGTAGCCGGGGCTGCCGGCTCGGCGGGGGCCGCAGTGGGGGCCGGCGGCGTCGAACACGCGGCCAGCATCGACACAGCGATCACACACAGTGTCGCTTTGAAAAGGCGTCCTGGCTTTTCCATCTTGGTCTACTCCTCCTGAGTGCTCATTAAGAAAATCGGGGGAACAATTCTCTCTTCGGGTCATGCGCTGCCGCGCGACCTGTTGGATCGTTATGATTGGTCGATAGTCAACCTCCTTTATCCGCTCCTTTATCCGCTATCCGCCGTCTTTGAGCGTTTCGCGCGGGGTGTCGTCAGCGGCGTGAACGCAAACGCCTGAGCATTCTAGTGACGATATGCTACTCCTGTCAACATGACGGCGATTGCAGTATCGGTAAGCTGGCGCGCATCGCTGCGCTGTCCTCATCTGCGGCGCTACGGCACGCGCGGGAACATCTCGCCATCCAGCCGCGCGCCGTCTTCCAGGCCCAGCG
>DAOTYS010000288.1:0-17037 GCA_034434575.1 Thermoflexales bacterium | reverse complement strand
GTGATGAGTGATGAGTGATGAGTGGTGAGTGGTGAGTGGTGTGCGTGCTAAGCGATAGCCGCTCTGCAATCTGCACTCTGCGCTTCGCACTCGCCACTCCGCACTCCGATTCACTCCCAAATCTCTCGCAATCGTTTCTTGAGGCCGGCGCGCTGCCTCTGATACGCCGATTCTTTGATCTCGCCGGCCTGGTGTCGCTGATCCAGTTCGACGATTGCCTCCAACAGGCGCTGGCGCTGGCTGGCCAGCGCGGCCTCATCGAGAGATGCGCGCCTGGTTCGCCAGATCAACAGATAGCCCAGCGCCAGCGCAATTGCCAGCGCGATCAGCCCCAGCGCGATCGCCCGACCATCGTCACCTGGCGTCGGCGCCCCGCGCGGCTGGCCAGCCAGCTCGAATCGGGCCGCGCCGCCGGCGGCGACGCTCAGCTCCGCCGGCTCGAACAGGCGGATGCCACCGCTCGACATCTGTTGCACCCCGCGATCCACCAGCCCTGCTGCGCGCAAGTCCATCTCCGGCATCAGCACATCCCAGCGCGCCAGGTCGTAATACACCTGGCGCTCGAAAACGCGCTCGCCACGATACGGCATGTCATACAGCATCGTAATGGACGCAGAGCGCACTCCCGGCCCGACGGCGTCCATGTCATAGATATCGTTGCCCACGCGCACAAAGCGTTCGCCCAGGCCGGGGCCGTCGAAGCGCAAATTGGTCGCCTCCGCCGGCAGGCTCACCCGCACGGAACGAGTCTGGCCCGTTGCGCCGGCCTGAGAGATATACGCGCGGTCGCTGGTGTTGTCGAACAGGTAGAACTCCACCATCGTGATGAAGCCATCGCGCGCGCTCTGCACAAAAAAGTGCAGCTCGCTGATGCGGATGACCGACGGATCGGTGGTCACTTCGTACACTGGCAACACGCCGGTGATGGCGCGCGTCTCGGTGAATTGCGCCGGCGCGGCAAAGAACTTCGCGCCCTGATAGATGACTTCGGGCTGATAGAAATAATCGGGCTTCACCGGCAAATCGGCAAACACCACCACGCCGGCGTCGTCGAGGGATGCCGTGCGGGAGAGCACTTCGCTGTCCGGCCCATACACGCGCAGCGTGACCGGCAGGCCGGCTGGCGTCGCTCCGCCCGGCGTGCGATTGACGGCGGTAAAGGTCAACACCCCATCCCCTGTGTTGGCCTGCACGCGCACGTCAGCGGGGTTGGCGTAGGCGTAGCCGAACGCGCGGATGTAATGCGCCAGCGACAGGCGCTGCGCGTCGTCCAGATTCAATGCGGCATGCGCGGCGCCGGCGCTCATGCCCCGCGCCATCTCGTTGAGCGAGGTCTCGGCCAGCCAGCGCGGATCGGCAAAGCTGGGCATTGGGGTTGCGCCGGCCTGTGGCCCATCACCTTGTCCCTGGGGGCCGTGGCAGCTCTGGCAGTGTTGGGCATAGAGCGCGTGGCCGGCCTGGATCACATCATCCGGCGCGCCCAGCGCCCAGACGTAGGCCAGCACATCCCAGCGCTCCTGCGGCGTCAACGACCCGGAAAAGCCGGGCATCAGCCGTTCGATGCGCCCCTGGCTGATCAGATCAAACCACGCGCGCGGCTCGGCGGCGCGCTGCGTGTCAGGATTTGAGAGGCGCGGCACGAGGCTGCCTTGCTCGCGCACCTGAGCGGCGCGCGGGCCGTCGGCCAGGCCGGCGTCACCGTGACAGGCCGCGCACTTGCTGGCATATATCACCGCTCCGCGCGCCGCATCCGGCGGGGCCGGTGGCGCCAGTTCTTCCGCTGGTCGCGTGGGCAACACAGCCGGCGTGAGCAAGTCTTCGACAGATGGGAGTTGTCGCGCGCCGGCCATCGAGCAGCCGGCCAACACCAGCGCCAACAGGCCGGCGGCCATACAGGCAACCGGATATCGGAGCAAAGTCTTCATGCAATGGGATTCCTGTGCCGGGACGCGAGGGGTCACGTCTGCGCGCGAAGCGACTGGCCGCATTTGGCGCAAAAGCGGTCATCGGGGAGGACGGGTCGGCCGCATGCCGGGCATACCGCTCCGGCGCGACGGACTCCGTCCGCCGGGGCCGCAGGGGACGAAGCGCCTTGTCGGAGCCTGGCCACTGCGGCCTCGATTTCAGCGTCCGCCGCTGCATCGTCATCGCGCACCCCGTCCGCGCCGGCTCCATCCGCTGCGTGGTTGCTCCTGGCCGGCGGCTCCAGCCGTTCCAGCGCATCCAGTTCGCGCAACACCTCTGCCCCACGTTGCACCAGCGCCTGGCGCATCGCGTGATAGTCCTCTTCGTTCAACTTGTGCGTGCGATAGTCAAAATCCAGATCGCGGATCGAGCGGACGATGGCGGCGCGCTCGGCTTCCAGCGCATCGCGTCGTGAGGCCGGCTGCGCCAGCGGCGTCTTTGGCTCCAGGAGCGGCATCATCGCCAGCACAACAACAACCGTCAGCAGCGCCAGTCCGATCAGGAGGGTTCCAATGCCGAAGGTCATGCCCTACTCCGCCAGCAATGCTTCGATCTCAGCCGCCAATTCGGCCCGGCTGAGCGCCTGAATGACCGTTTTGCGCACAATGCCCTGCCGGTCGATGAAGAACGTCTCCGGCACGCCGGTGATGCGATACGCGCGCGACACCTGTTGCTGAATGTCGATGCCGTTGGGAAAAGTGACGCCGAAGCCCTCCAGGTATCTGCGAGCGGCCGGCTCGGTGTCGAGATGATCAACGCCCAGCACCACCACGCCACGATCCCGATACTCGCGCCAGACGGCTTCAAGGGCGTCGGTCTCTTTGACGCACTCCACGCACCACGAGGCCCAGAAGTTGAGCACGACGACATTGCCGCGCAGATCAGACAGGCGGATGGTTTCGGGCAACCCTGCCCGATACCCGTCGTAGAGCGGCATGCTGAAGTCGGGCGCCGGCGAACCGGGAACCGGGCGCTTGCCGGGTTGCGCGGACAACACCAGGCCGGCGGCGAACAGCCCTGCAATCGCCAGAACAGCAATGATTGCCAGGCCAACCAACAGCTTTGTGTTGCGCGCCCCTGATTGTCCCTGCGCCGTCATGACTGTCGCACCTGTTCTTCGAGCGCAACCACATACGGGTCTTCGCTCTGGATTGCCGGCTGCGTTGCAGAAGGGGACTTGCGCGCCGAGGCGCGACGCGCCGCCCACACGCCGGCTGCCACCAGCGCAACGGCCGCCGCCACCGGCGCGATCCACACCAGCAACAACGCGCCTTCTCTGGGCGGCTCTTGCATCACCGTCGGTCCAAAGCGCGTCTGGAAGTAAGTCAGCACTTCGCGGTCGGATTTGCCGGCTTCAAGTTGCGCGCGGATTTCGGCCTTCCACTGGGCGCACGTGTCAGTCGGGCAATCGGCCAGGTTGCGCCCGGCGCAGGTCGGGCAGTTCATTTGTTTGGCCAGATCGTGCACGCGATCATCGAGCAGCGGATCAGGGGACTGCGCCACTGCCGCGCGCGGCATCGCCACGCCTGCCAGCCACAGGCCAAGCACAACACCAATCGACAGCGCGGACAGCATCCGCCACATCAGCGGACAGGCGCGGCCTGGCCTGCTATCAAGCACTCTCTTCATATCTCAGGCACTATCTGGACGGAGCCGCGCTGCGCGCCAGCCCCGCCGCCACTCGCGGCGCCCTGACAGGTTCCGGCGCCTTCCAGAATGCGACCAGAAAGCCGAGAATCATCACCGCGCCGCCCAACCAAACCAGATTAATCAGCGGGTTAATGTAGATCTGGAATGAGGCCGTCGCGCCATTGTTCTCCCAGGCCGCCAGAATGACGTACACCTCTTCGAACCATGAGCCGGTGACATCGGCAATGGTGGCGGTGTGTTGTTGAATCGGGTAGCTGTCGCGATGCGGGAACACCGCGCCCACAACGGCGCTGGTCTGCGCGTCAGTCACCAGGATGGAAGCCTGCATGGTGCGACAGTCATTGAACTCGCAGGGCACGGCGCGCAACCCGCGATATGTGAAGGCGTAGTTGCCCACGGTGATGGTGTCGTTGATGGCGATATTGCGCAGCACGTCCACGCCATAGAAGCCCTTGCCTGTCGCGCCGATGGCGAACAGCACCACGCCGATGTGAATGAGATAGCCGCCATAGCGGCGCTGGTTGCGCAGCGCCAGCCGGCCCAGCGCAACTGGCCAGGACTCGCCCATGCTCCTCACCCGCGCCGCCGCGCCCCGGCCATATTCGATCAGCGTTTGATACAGCGTGTAGAGCGACAGGGCAAACAAAATGAGCGGGATGGGTTGCCGCACGCCGGCCGCAAACAACGCCGCCAGCGAAACCAGCGTGAGCGCCGCCGGCGCAATCGACATGCGCCCCAGCGCGCGCGCGCTGGCCTTGCCCCACGCCATCAGCGGCGCAACGCCCATCAACAACACCAGCGCGGCCATCTGCGGCACGGCCACCTGGTTGTAGAAGGGCGGGCCGACGGTCACTTTCGTGCCATTGACCGCTTCGGTGATGATGGGGAAGATCGTGCCAATGAACACCGTCAGCGCCGTGCTGACGAAGAGGACATTTTGCAGCAGGAAGATGCCCTCGCGCGAGAAGCCGCTGTCGAGCCGGTTGTCGCTCTTCAGCGTGTCGAGCCGGCTGATCCACAACACCGCAGACCAGACCAGCATGACAACAATGAAGGCCAGAAACAGCGGCCCCAGATCAGACTGAGCAAAGGCGTGCACCGAGGTCAGCACGCCGCTGCGCACCACCGCCGTGCCCCAGATCACCGAGGCGAACGTCAGCAGCATGAGGAACACATTCCAGTTCTTGAACATGCCGCGCTTTTCCTGGATCATGGCCGAGTGCAGGAAGGCGGTGCCGATCAGCCAGGGCACAAGCGATTTGTTCTCGACCGGGTCCCAGCCCCAGTAACCGCCCCACCCCAGCACATCGTGCGCCCAGCGACCGCCGAGAAAGAGGCCGGCGGTGAGGAAGGCCCATCCCACCAGCATCCAGCGGCGCGAGGCCAGCAGCCACAGGTTGTCGGTGCGGCGCGTCGCAAGAGAAGCAATGCAGAAGGCAAACGGGACAATGAAGCCGGTGAAGCCGGCGTACAGCATGGGCGGATGAATGATCATGCCCGGATGCCTGAGCAGCGGATTCAGGCCGGCGCCGTCTGAGGGGGGAAACAGAAAACGCTCGAACGGATTGGCGACGACGAGATTGATGAACAGAAAGAAGGCCAGGATGAGCATCATGGTCGCCGTGACGTAGGGCAGCATAGGCCTGTCTTCGCGCCAGGGTCTGAGCATGGCAAAGAAGATGAAGCCGGCCATGACCAGATTCCAGAACAAGATCGATCCGTTTTGCGATCCCCACAGCGCCGTCAGCCTGAAGAAAAGCGGCGTGTCGATGCTCGACACCTGCGCCACATATTTGACGCCGAAATCGCCGGTGACCAGCGCGAACCATAGCCCCAGCGCGCCAGCCAGGATCAGCGGGAAGGTCAGCGTCGCGGCAATGCGGCCGCTCTGAACAAAACGATCATCGTTGCGCGTCGCGCCCCAGAACGAGGCGCCGACGGCGTACAGGCTGGCTGCCAGAGCGAGGATGACAGCCAGATAGCCGACATCGGTAATCATGGCGTATCTATCTGGAAGCGGCGCGCCGGCGCTATTGGCCGGCTGCCGCCTCCGCGTTCTCGTATTTGGTGGGGCACTGCAGCAGCAGCGCGTCGGGGGAATTGCCGGCGTGGAATTTTCCGTCGGGCGCCAGCTTGCCGGTCACGATGGCCTGCGCCTCATGCACCAGCGTGTCCGGCTTGACGCCCTGGTACACCACCGTGATGCGCGGAGCAGTGGACAGGCTGCTGGCCAGCTCATCGCGCGAGTTCACCAGATCGAACTGTAAACGGAAGGTGGCCGGGTCATAAACGATGCTCTCGCCCACCACCAGGCCGGTGAGTTTGAAGACGCGCTCACTCAGATCCGCGCCTTTGGCGCGCTCGGCGAGTAGATCATTCACCCTGACTTCCAGATTGCTGTTGGCCGCGATCGTGAACGCCATCATCGCGACGATGGCAACCAGGATCACCCCAAACCCAATCACAAAACGTGGTTTCATCCTTCAACCTCTTTCACGGAACACGAACCGCGATTGCATTGTATACCAGCGGTCGCCGCCAACCTTCAACAGTCCAAATCCAAAATCGCCAGGCCAGCCCGCACAGGACACGCGCGCGTAGCGCGCAAATCCAAAATCCAAAATCGCTATGGGGGGTACAACGTGCCATCGGGCAAGCGCGCCTGCGTCCACTGAATGACCGCCGGCTCGCACGGATAGCGCGCGGCCAGCGCCTCGTCGATGTCGATGCCAAAACCCGGCTGATCGTTTGCGTAGAGATAGCCGTTGCGGATTTCGGGGCAGCCGGGGAACACCTCGCGCAGCGCGTCATTGAAACCAGAGAACTCCTGGATGCCAAAGTTGTGACACACGAGGTCGAGGTGCAGGTTGGCCGCGTGGCCCACCGGCGAGACATCACCCGGCCCGTGCCAGGCCGTGCGCACGCTGAACGCTTCGCACAACGCGGCCAGTTTGCGCGCCGGCGTTAACCCGCCAATCTGGCTGATATGCACGCGGATGAAGTCGATAAGCTGCTCGGCGATCAGTTGCTTCCACTCGACCGGATTGTTGTACAACTCGCCCATGGCGATCGGCACAGCAGCGTGGGCGCGAATCTGGCGAAACCACTCAATCTGATCCGGCGCGAGCGGATCTTCGAGGAAGAACAGGCGGTAGGGTTCGAGCGATTTGGTGAAGCGCACCGCCTCAATCGGATGCAATCGCTCGTGAATGTCGTGCAACAGGTTCAGCTCAAAGCCCACCTTGGCGCGCACATGCTCGAACATCTTTTGCACCGTCAGCATGTACACATCGGGGTCGTAATAGGCGCCGGGCGGCGCGCCCTCCGGCTTCTTTGGCTCGCGGCCGATGCCGCCATACCCGCCGATCTGGCAGCGGATGTAGTGGTAGCCCTCCTCTTTCAGGCGCAGCACGTTGTCCAGCACCTCTGCGGGGTCGCGCCCGTCGGCGTGCCGGTACACGGCCGCCGCTTCGCGCACCTTGCCGCCCAGCAACTGGTACACCGGCATATTGGCGCGCTTGCCCATGATGTCCCACAGCGCCATATCGACGCCGGAGATGGCATTGTTCAGCACGCCGCTGTTGCGCCAGTACGAGTTGAGATAGCACAGATGCCAGATATCCTCGATCCGGCTGGGGTCCCGGCCCATCAGCAGTGGCTTCAGATAATCATCCACCGCCGCCTTCACCGGCGTGAGCCGCTGGGTGTACGTCGCGCAGCCCAGCCCATACAGGCCGGGGTCGGAGGTCTCGACCTTGACAACAATCAGCCCGATGCCGGCGGGCGCAGTCAGTATCGCTTTGACATTCGTGATTTTCAGACTCATGGTGTCTCCCGTTGAAGCTCAATTGTAGCGGCCAGCCTGAAACAGCCCAAAGAGCGCCATCGCCACAGGCATCGCAACCGGCGCCACCATGGTTGGCCTGATTCTCATCATTCAAGCCCTCGCGCAGGAATGGCGGGATAGACCCGCCAGAGCGCATCGCAAGGCGGTAG
The DNA here is from genome assembly GCA_034434575.1 of Thermoflexales bacterium. Taxonomy (GTDB): domain Bacteria; phylum Chloroflexota; class Anaerolineae; order J036; family Brachytrichaceae; genus Roseilinea. The sequence continues at coordinate 9,426 of DAOTYS010000288.1, read as the reverse complement.
GGCAAGCCACTGACCTGCCCTACCACACGGCAAACTCTTCCGCCGTGATGCCCAGCCTGATCTCATCGTGAAACCGGCCCGCCGTGTAGATCATCCGGCGCAGCCGGCCCTCGACTTGAAAACCCAACTGCGCGTGCAACCGGAGCGATGGCTCGTTGAAGTCATACACGCTCACCGTGCACTTCTGGTATCGCATCTCCTCGAAGTAGTAGCGCAGCGCGATGCGGATCGCGTCGGAGGCGTAACCCTTGCGCCAGTGCGGGCGAAAGATCGCCAGCCCATAGCTGAACGTGCCGCAGCGCGGATTGGCCTCCATCGTATTGATCGTGCCGACCAGTTCGCCTTGCCGGTTCTCGATGGCCCAGCGAAAGACGTCACGCTCCGGCACGGCCCGCGCGCACGCTTCGGCCCAGGCCCTGCTGCTCTCGGCTGATTGCGGGAAGGGAATCCAGTAGCACAGTCGCGCCACCTCGCTGTCTTCGTCATTGCGATGGAAAGCGTCCCAATCGCCCGGCTCGACGGCGCGCAGACGCACCCGCTCGCCCTGCCAAATGTTGATGCTCATTCATGCGCTCCTTGCGCGCGCTCCTCGTCGCACACCCTCCCGCAGGTTCTCTGAGCCTGCGGGAGGGTGCGCTTTCTCAAGCGATGCCATCCGCCGGCCCCAGATGCAGCCGTCGATCCTCGACAACCCGTTCGGCCGGCGTTGGCTGGCTGACATGGGCGCGCCATAGATCGCTCGCCAGCCGGCGGGCGTCCGTGTCCACGCCCTGCCGGGCGAAGTATCCGCACAACCGCTCGATGTCACGCTCGAAGATGCGGCGCGCATGTGGGTTGTTCTTCACGTTCACAGCCTGCGGAAAGTCGATGATCCTGACTTCGCCCTCCCAGTACAGCACGTTGAAGGCCGAGAGATCGCCATGCACCAGATTGTTCGCCAGCATGATGGCGACGCTCTGCATCAGCGCGTCGAACAACGCCCTGGCTTCGTTGCGGTCCAACGAGACTTGATTCAGCGTCGGCGCCGGCGACTCGGCATCGCCCAGGTACTCCATCAGAATCGCGTTCGGGCCGCGCGCCACCGGCCTCGGCGCCAGCGCCCCGGCAGCGTGCAGGGTCTCCAGCGTCTGATACTCATGCGACAGCCACGAGGTGTGCAGCAGATCCCTCCCGAACGCCGTGCCGGTGGCGATGGCATGGGCGGCGCCCTCGTCCTTCACCAGCTTGCCATCGGCGTCCAGAATGATGCGGCCCTCGCGGTACACCTTGTCATTGCGCAACTGCCGGAACATGCGCGGGCGGTAGACCTTGCCGGCCAGCCACGGCACACCCTGTGACGGGCCGGCTGCGCAGCAGTAGACGGTGGCCTCTTTGCCGGCCTTCACCGGGCGCAGCACATCCGTGATCAGGTTGTGGTCGTAGAACTCGCCCAGCCCGCTCAGGATCCAGATGCGCTCGTGCTTCTTGCCCTGGTAGGTGGGGTTGAAACCAGTCGCCGTTGTCTCAACCGTTGTGGGCGCCAGGCCCAGGTCGGCCCGCAACTCATTTTCGGTTTTCTTCGGCCGGTGCTGGCGCGACGGGACGCGCCGGTCCTGCCGGCGTTGCCGCTGCTTCACGGTCAATACGGCGTCATCATCGAAATCGCCGCTCCATTCGCTTAGATCGTTCATCGAAGACATGATTCGTTTTCCAGTAACGCCGCGCGCAAACCGACAGGCTGCCGCGCGACGCGTTCGATCAACAGGGTCACGAGTGACAGGGCGCCAGGGTGAATTCACCCATCGCGCTGCGCGATCGGCGCTCCGCAAAAGTCTGAAAAACGAAAACGCCACGGAGCGTGAGGGGCGCCCGTGGCCGCAGGCATGACAGACGCGCGAAACCGGGCGGTTTCAGGCGTCTGCAAACGTCTTCGACGTCGTCAGCAGGGTTTAGCGGCAGACAGCAGGCGCACACAGATCGCGCAGTGCGCGAACTGATACAAGTTCCTTGTGCATTTCCATAGATGTGCGCCTCCTTATAGCGGGACTTGCGCCAGTCTACACGAGTCAGGCACTCAGGTCAACGGGCCTTTTGGCGGAGGCATGGCGCTCAGCGCCTGAACGTTTCGCGCCGCAAGGTCACCGCGTCGAGCCGGTCTTGTAGCACGGTGACCCCCAGCCCCGGCCCGGCCGGAACGCTGAGCGTGCTGTCCGGGTTCAGCTCGAAGGGTGGATCGATCAGGTCGAGCCGGTAATAGCGATTGCTGGCGCTCAGGTCGCCCGGCAACGTGAAGTTGGGCAACGAAGCCAGCGCCACATTCAACGCCCGGCCGATGCCCGTTTCCAACATGCCGCCGCACCACACCGGCGCGCCGGCCTGCCGGCACACGTCATGCACGGCAATCGCGTTCGTCAGGCCGCCCACCCGCCCCTGCTTGATATTGATGATCCGGCAGGCGCCGATCTCGAGCGCAAAACGGGCATCAGCGGCTGAATGGATGCTCTCGTCCAGGCAGATGGGCGTTCTCAACTGCTGTTGCAGTTTGTGATGCTCGTAAATGTCGTCGCAGTTCAACGGCTGCTCGATCATCAACAGGTCCAGTTCATCCATCTGCTCGAACAAGGGGGCGTCGGCCAGCGTGTAGGCGGAGTTGGCGTCAATCATCAGCGGGATGTCGGCCGCTGCATGGCGCGCCGCGCGCGCGTCGGCCAGATCGCGCCCCGGCTTGATCTTGATCTTGATGCGCCGGTAGCCGGCTGCGCAGTAGCGACGAACCGTCTCGGCCAGCTTTTCACTGGACGGTTGAATGCCGATGCTGACACCCACCGGCACGCGCTCGCGCGCTCCGCCGAGATATTGCGACAGGCTCTGGCCGGCCTGCTGCGCGGCAATGTCCCACAGCGCCGCTTCGAGCGTCGCTTTGGCCATGTTGTGACCGCGCACCCGCCCAAAGCGCGCCGGCGTGTCGCGCGGGTCATGCAACGGCGCGCGCAATAACTCCGGAATGAGAAAATCGCGCAGGATATGCCAGGCCGTCGTGACCGTTTCGTAGGAGTAGCCCGGCTCTGCGTCGGCCACGCACTCGCCCCACCCCGCCACCCCGTCCGCCACAACACGGACAATGATGCTCTCGCGGTCGGTCGTCACCCCGAAGCTGGTCTCGAACGGTGACAGCAGGGAGATGCGAATGTGGCGCAGTTCAACAAGTTCGATGTTCATAGCAATGGTCAGGGGCGCGCTGCTTCAGGCGGCCGGTTGCCAGACGGTGGGAACAGCCGCCGCCGGGCGAAGGGCGGGGACGAATTGCTCATATCGCCGGCGGACATGCTCCAGAAACGCGCCGGCGACATCGAGGCCGGTGACGCGCTCGAACGTCTCGAAAATGGGCCGGCGGTTCACCTCCAGCACCACAGGCTCGGCGCCGCGATAGCGCACATCGACGGCGGCAAATTCGCGGCGCAACACGCGAGCAGCCTGTTCGGCCAGAGGCGCAAGGTCAGGATACGCGGCAAGCGGATGTCCGACGGCCTGCCCGCCCTGGCGCGAGTTGGTGCGGAAATCGCCCGGCTTTGGCGCGCGCTCCACCAGCGCCGGCAGCGCGCGATAGCCAATGCAGATCACCCGAAAGTCGCTCTCGGCCGGCAGATACTCCTGCGCCATCAATTCCCCAGGCTGATAGCGCGCCCACACCTCGCGCAGTTGCGCGGCGTCCCGGACGAGATGCACATGCGCGCCATACGAGCCGTGGATGCCTTTGAGCACCAGCGGGTAACCCAACTCGCCGGCCAGTCTTTCGACGGCTGCAAGGTCGGCCATCTGCCAGGTGCGCGGCACGGCCACCCCGGCCTGCGCAAGCATGAGATAGTCATGCATCTTGCTCAGCGTCACGCCTTCGTCAGTCAGGCTTTCATCGATCACCAGCTTGCCGGCCTGATAAAAGAGGCTGACAACGGTGAGGGCCTCGGAGATGTGCGGGTAGAACGTGCGCGCAGCCAGCGCGTCGAAGCAGCGCGCGACATCCAGATCGCCCAGCATGACGCCCACGCGTCCCGACCCGCTATCGGCCACAAACTGCAGGTCGGCGACCTGAGCGATAGTGACATCCAGGCCAAGCCGCTCGCCGGCGGCGCGCACGCGGGCCGGGGTGTAGGGATCCTCCCAGCCGAGCCAGAGAATCTTCATGGGTGAAGCAGAGACCGGGCAACCGATACGGCTACAGCACGCCGTTCGCCGCAATCACATCGCGCAAGTAGTAGCCGCTGTCCTTGATCGTGCGCTTCTGCGTGGCGTAGTCCACGCCGACCACGCCAAACCACTGTCGATAGCCCCAGGCCCATTCGAAGTTGTCCATCAGCGACCATACGAAGTAGCCGCGCAGATCGACGCCGGCCTCAATGGCCTTGAGCGCGGCGTCAAAATGCGCCCGAAGATAGGCCACGCGCCTGTCGTCGTGAATGCGGCCATCCGGGCTGATCTCATCGGCATAGGAACAGCCATTCTCGGTGATGTAGAGCGGCAGTTTGCCCCGGCTGTCCCGGCTCAGCCGCTTCAACAGCGCAGTCAATCCCTGAGGAACAACAGCCCAGTTCATCAGCGTGTATTCCGCGCCGGGCATTTCGACCCGCTCCACTGTGCCGCCGGCGTCGCGGTAGAACGAGCCGGTGTAGTAGTTGACGCCCAGGAAATCGTTGCGCCCGCTGATCAGCGCCATGTCGCCGGGCTGAACCACAGGCGCATCGACGCCGGCGTCCTGCAGGATGCGCTCGGAGTAATAGCCGCGCAGAATAGGATCGACAAACCACTCGTAGTTGGGATCCAGCACTGAATCGGCGGCGGCCTGATCGGCGGGGTTGTCGGTTGCCGGCAATTTGGCCTCGAAGTTGAGCGTGATGCCGGCCTGCGTCTGGGCGTTGCCGGCGGCGCGGATGGCTTGCAGCGCCATGCCGTGGCTCAGCAGCGTGTTGTGAACGACTTGAATCGCCAGCCGGCGATCGCGCACGCCGGGCGCGTGAACGCCCCAGTCATGCCCCAGAAAGGCCACGCACCACGGCTCGTTGAGCGTGATCCAGTGGCGCACACGGTCTCCCAGCGCCTTGACCATGACAGCGGCGTAATCAGCGAACCAGCCGGCGATGTCGCGGTTGCCCCACCCGCCGCGATCGTGCAGCGCGAGCGGCAGATCCCAGTGGTAGAGGGTGATGAACGGTTGGATGCCGGCCGCGAGCAACGCATCGACCAATCGGTCATAGAACGCGATGCCTTTGGGATTGGCTGGGCCGACGCCGGCCGGCAACACGCGCGGCCACGACACCGACAGGCGATAGGCTCGCAGGCCGAGTGCTTTCATCAGCGCCACGTCCTCAAGATAGCGATGGTAATGATCGCAGGCCACATCGCCGGTGGCGTTGTCCATCACCTTGCCGGGCGTGTGACTGAAGCGATCCCAGATCGATTCCCCCTTGCCGTCTTCATTCCAGGCGCCTTCAATCTGATAGGCGGCCGTGGCGGCGCCCCAGACGAATCCCTGCGGAAATGAGCGTGTCGTTGTTGTCATCGTGTTTTCCTGCTGGTGTTTGATGTGCGGCCATTGTAGTGCTTTCGTCAAACCAGAGACCGCCCGCCATCGACAAAGTAAACGCCGCCGGTGGCGAAGTCTTCTTCGATCAGATACAGCGCCGTGCGCGCCACATCCAGCGGCGAGCCGACGCGCTTTAACACTGACTTTTCGATCGCCCACTGGCGTTTGGCTTCCGTGGCGTCGTCGGGCAACAGCACCGTGCCTGGCGCAATGGCGTTCACGCGCACCGCCGGCGCCCACTCCAGCGCCAGCACTTTGGTGAGCGCCACCAGCGCGGCCTTGCTGGCCGAATGATGGGCGTAGCCGGCCCAGGTTTGAAACGCAGACAGATCAGTGATGTTCAGGATCAGCCCGCTGCCCTGCGCCAGCATGTGCGGCGCAACAGCCTGCGCCATGAGAAACGGGCCTTTGGCGTTCACATCCATTTCGGCGTCCCATTCGCTCTCGCTGATGTCCAGGGCCGGCTTCTTCAGCCAGATCGAAGCGTTGTTGATGAGCACATCGACGCGGCCAAAGGCGGCCAGCGCGGCCTCGACCAGCGCGCGCGCATCCGGCGGGCGGGTCACGTCGGCGCGCTGCGCTATGGCCGCCGCGCCCAGCGATTGCAGATCGCGCAGCGTGTCGCGCCAGGGTTCGTCTTCGGCGTAATAGCTGAAAGCAATGCGCGCGCCGCGCCGGGCCAGTTCAAGCGCCACGGCGCGCCCCACGCGCTGCGCCGCGCCGGTGATGAGAACGACTGCGTTGTTGATGTCCATCAGGCGGGGATTGTACAGAATCCCCACAGAATCCCGGAGTCTTAAAGACTCCGGGATTCTCCTGGGCTCCTGGGTTAAAATCGCCGGCATGGATTCGCAAGTTGGAGCAAACGCACACTATCTGACACCCGAAGGCGCGCGCGCGCTGCGCGAGGAACTGGAACACTTGAAGAATGTGAAACGGCCCGATCTGGCCGCGCGGCTGAGGCACGCTATCCAACAGGGCGATCTTTCCGAGAACGCCGATTACCATGCGGCCAAAGAGGAGCAGGGTTTTCTGGAAGGCCGCATCCTGGAGTTGGAGCGCCTGCTGCGCGACAGCGTCATCCTCGACGAATCGAGCCAGAATATCGGCCGGGTTCGGCTTGGCGTGAAAGTAACCGTGGTCGAGCAGGGGCTTGACGACCACGAAGTCTTTCAACTCGTGGGCCGGGCGGAGGCCAACCCCGCGCAGGGCAAGATCTCGAACGAATCGCCGCTTGGCCGCGCGTTGATCGGCAAGAAGGTCGGCGACATGGTGCGCATTGCCGCGCCCGGCGGCGAAACAATCTTCAAGGTCGTCAAGATCGAGTGAGCAGTTCGCTCACGACCAGCCAGTCGTCGGGCCTGTCTGCGATCAGCGCGCCGCGCCGGATTGCGCCCTCATCGGCCAGTTGCGCAGCAGCAACCTCGACCTGCCGGCGCGACCATCCAAACAGCCGGCTTGCCTCGCGCTCGGTGACGGCGCCGAGCGACTGCACATACAGGTAAAGCAGGCGCATCCGCGCGTCTGAAGCGCGGATGCAGCGCGCCTGCGCTGGCAGATCGGGATAGTGATTGGCAACCAGATCATAGAGAAAAGCGTAGCGCCAGGCGCCGGACCGCGTCACACCGACGGGCAGAACCTTGAAATCTGCCTCCAGTTGTGACAGCGCGCGCTCGAAGCGATAGGCGCTTTTCTCGCTGGTCATGCCGGTGACGCGGCGCAGACCAACGGTGTCGGTCGGCCCTTCGCGCAGCAACACCTCGTAGATCGCTTTGGCTTCGGGACTCAGCAAGCCCTGCTCATAGTTCAGCAGATAGTCCTCGCGCGGAGAGCCGTAGTTCTCGGACAGGGCGTAGAAATACGGCGCCGCTTGCAGCGAGATCAGGGTCGATTTTCGGCGCAGGACTTTGGCGTAGTGCCACTTGCGCCGGCCCAGCATGGCGTCTTTCCATGCCCAGGTCACGTGGCCGGGGTCGTCATGCGCATCGGCCACCGGCCGGTCGCCGGCAACCGCGACCCACAGGCTGGGCAATACCGCTTCCTTGATCGGCCAGAAGAAGACAAATCCGCGCTCGTTCACAAACTGCACGGCCTGATCGACGGATGAAACGCGGGCCTCCGGCGCAAGACGAAAGGTCTGGCGACGGTAACGCAAGACGCGCTCGAAGCTCAGGCGCGGTTCAGGCGCCGGCCGGCGCGTCGGGCGTCGCTTTGCGCCCGCCTTCGACCTCGTAGTCGTCCCAGTCGCCAACGTCTTCATCGTCCGGCCCTCCCTGGCCAGCGGTGTCGGCGGTGTCGTTTAACAGCGCGATGGCCTGCTCAGCCAACGGCTCTGGAACCAACACGCGCACCTCACCCAGCGCGCCGATGGTGATGCCAAAGGCGACCCCGGCCGCTTCGCGTTGCAGGATGCACGGGATGCCGGCGGCGTCGAGCTTGCTGCGGATTACTTCGGCTTCCGCCCAGCCCACAACAGCGATCACCACCCAACGAACTTCTTCTTCGCGGCCCGGCGTGGTCATCGCTGCCATAGCCGATATGCTTGCGCTCGTCATCATCAACTCCCTTCGCCCTGCTGCGCCGCAATCATAGCATTCGGCAGAAATCAATCAGGCAGCCGGCAGAACGCGCTCAGACACTGAACCACGTGCCGGTTTCACCGCGCAGGGCGCGTGTGATGTTCGGGGGATCAGTGATGAGCGCGGTTGACCCCGGTCGGTCGCGCAAGAAGTTCAGCACCGCCTCGATCTTCGGACCCATGCTGCCAGCGTGAAAATGCCCTTCCTCCAGATACTGCCTGGCCTCCGCAACGGTCAGCCGGTCGAGCCAGCGCTGCTCTGGCTTGCGAAAGTGGATGGCCACTTTCTCCACGGCCGTTGAGATCAGCAACAGGTCGGCCCCCAGCGCCGCAGCCAGCAATGCGCCGGCCAGGTCCTTATCGATGACTGCCTCCAGGCCAGTCAGCGCGCCATCCGGCTCGCGTTTGACCGGCACGCCGCCGCCGCCGGAACAGATCACCAGGAAGCCCCCACGCACCAGCTCCCGAATCGCATCCAGCTCGATGATGGATTTTGGTTTGGGCGAGGGCACGACGCGCCGCCAGCCTCTGCCGGCATCCTCGACCACCTGCCAGCCTTCGCGCTCAGCGCGCAGTCGCGCCGTTGCCTCATCCATGAATGAGCCGATCGGCTTGGTGGGGTTGGCGAAGGCCGGGTCGTCCGCATCGACCAGCGTTTGGGTGACAACCGTCACCGGCGTGATCGGGGCATGTTGCCAGCGCCCGGCGCGCGCCCGCCGGTTGATCTCATTGCGCAAGGCGCGCTGAAACATGTAGCCGATCGCGCCCTGTGTGTCGGCGCCGCACGCATCCAGCGGCACTTCATGCAACTCGTGGCGGGCCAGCTCGCTGCGCCGCAGGATGAAGCCAACCTGGGGGCCGTTGCCGTGCGTCAACACCACCTGCCAGCCCATCTCGATCATGTCCACAATGTGCCGGCTTGTTTCTGCCGCCGCGTTGTACTGATCGGCAACCGTGCGATGTTTCTCATCCAGGATGAGCGAGTTGCCGCCCACCGCGACAACCGCCAGTCTGCTGTCTGTATTCAGCATGGGAACCTCCTCACAGGCAACGACTCGTCAAAAGCGCCTTGAACCTGGCGCATATCGCGCGCTCAGTCCTGGCCTGACAATCGGATGCGCGCCGCCGCCGCATGCGCCGGCAATCCCTCGGCTTCGGCCAGCTTGACAGCCACCGGCGCGATCTGCCGCGACGTCGCCTCATCGAGCGCAATCACGTTGGTCACGCGCACAAAGTCCAGCACGTTGCACGGCGAAGTGAAACGGGCTGTGCCGCCGGTGGGCATGGTGTG
>DAOTYS010000287.1:0-1648 GCA_034434575.1 Thermoflexales bacterium | reverse complement strand
ACACGGCGCCGGCGCGACAGGCCGGCCGGGCGCCCGCGAAGTTGCTATCGTTGCCCACACGGGTCGAGCAGGCAAACCAGGCGTGGGCAGCGCTCAGCGACCTGAACTCGGCGCTGACCGAACTGGAATCGCAGATTGTGGCGCGCCTCGATCGACGATCGGCCCGACTGGAAGAGGCGCGCCAGCAGGCCTGGCAGCAGTTACGCGAACTGGAGCGGCTGCGCGGGCAGATTCCCGATATCCAGCCCATGCCGGTGACCTGCGCCGATGCTGACCAGCTTGCGCAGGACTACGAACAGGCCGAGGCCAGCCTGGAAGACCTGCGGCAAAGCGGGCGCACCACGCGGGTTGTTGTCGCCCGGCTGGACAACCTGATTCAGCAGCACGAGTACATTGCCAATCGCGGCGCCAGTCTGATGGGCGAGTTGGAGCGCGACATTCTGCGGCTGAACGATGTGTGGGGCCAGTTCAGCGCGTGGGCGCGGGCGTTGCAGCGCTATCGCAATCAGCGCAAACACGACAAGCCGCTGGCGGCTGCGATCGACGCGCGATTCAGCGAGATGGAACAGCGATTCGAGAGCATCCGCCGGCGTTACAGGGGGCGGCCGCTGCCCGTCCACTCTGCCTGGCAGGAGCTGGACGCGCTGTTGCGCGACATGGTTCGAGACATCGATGTAACCCGCGATGGGCATGCCGACGTAGTCACGGTGGGCATGATCGAGGCAGGCGGATAGGAGCAGACACACGATGACATCCATACACACACGCAGATCGTTCCTTGCCGCCGCCGCGACGGCGGCTACGGCGTTGGGCGCAGCCGCATGCGGCGCCGGCGTCAAACTGGTTTCACCCATGAGCACAATCCCCCAGGCTGACTTTTTCGTGGCGACCAATGGCAACGACGCATGGAGCGGCGCGCTGTCGGCGCCGAACGAGGACGGCACAGATGGCCCGTTCGCCACGCTGCAACGGGCGCAACAGGCCGTGCGCGACAGAGTTCGCCAGGGTCTGACCCGCGCGGTGACGGTGCTGATCCGCGCCGGCGTGTACTTTCTGCCACAGGGCCTGACGTTTACCCCCGAAGATTCCGGCACAGCCGAACATGCCATCACCTATGCCGCGTATCCCGGCGAGCATCCTGTCCTGATCGGTGGTGTTCAGCTTACCCGGTGGCGATCCTATCGGGATAGCATCTGGCAGGTCGATCTGCCTGACGGCGTCCGGCCCGCGCAGATCTTCGAGAATGGCGCGCGCATGAGGCTGGCTCGCGCGCCGAAGGAGGGTTACTTCCGCACAGCCGGGGCGACCGGCGGCCTGTCTGCTTCCGGCTTTGAGTATCGCGCCGAGGACCTGGACGCGCTCGACCCCGCGTCCTGGGATACCAGCAACGCGACAGTTTCGATTTGGCCGCAGTACAACTGGTTCAACTTTGCGCGGCCTGTGGCGGCGCTGGATGCGCAGGCGCGGATGATCCGCCTGTCCGGCAGCTCCAGCGATTACAAAATCACCTCCGGCAATCGCTATGCCATCCTCAACGTGCTGGCGCTGCTCACTCAGGCGGGCGAGTGTCAGATCGACGCGGCGAACGGCGTGGTGTATGTGTGGCCGGCCAACACGCCCATCGAACACCAGGAGATCGTCGTTTCAT
>DAOTYS010000286.1:0-10023 GCA_034434575.1 Thermoflexales bacterium | reverse complement strand
TAGCCAGGGCGTAGCTTTCCGGGGCAACATCGCTGGTTTTGTTCATGTCAATCATCCGCTGAGCCAGCGCGCTAAGCCATGATCAATTGTCAATCCAAAATCCAAAATCGTCAATCTTCCTTCATCCTTCTTGAATCACCAGCACGGCGGCGCTGTATTTTGCCGGCAGCGACACAGCAAGGCCGGCGTGCATGAGATGCGCTCCGGACGCCGGCTCGCACACGGCGCTGCCATCGTCATCGTGAACGACGTAGGTCCGCCGTGCATCCAATCCTTGCAGGCGGAACGCGCGCGTGGCGTTGATGTCATCGAGCCGATAGACGAACAGCAAGGAGGCCGGCTGATCGGGGCGCTGCAACTGGATGGCGGCCCAGCCGGCGCGGTCGCCGCGCGGCGCCGGCGGCGTGAGCAGGCGCCCCACCGCGCCGGCGATGAATTCGCGCCACTGTTTGTAAAACTGCGCATGGTGGCGCAGGCGCTGTTTCATCTCAGGCGTCAGGCCGGCCAGATCGCCGCTCAGGCCGAACATGCCGCACAAAGCCACGCGCGCGGCAAAGTCAATGTCACACGTGGATGATGGCGTCCAGATCGCGCCGCCGGGAACCACAACAGCCGGCGGCGTATCCGCCAATGGCGCGCCATACACCGGCACGGCGCTGCCCACGTTGCGCAGCGCGGCCCATTTGCCGATGCGTCCCGGCGGCAGGCGCAACAGCGCGCCCTGATAGATGCGCAGCACATCCGCCGGCGCCACCGTGTCGCTGAGGAAGTGGTTGTCGAACTGCGCCACCGTCCACGCATCCGAGCGCATCCCGCCGCTGGCGCAGCCTTCCAGAAACACATGCGGATACCGCTCGCGCATCTCGCGCAACAGGCGATGCCATTTCTGATAGTAACCGTGCAGCTCGGTCTGCGCCGGGTCGTCGCCCAACTCGTGGTTGAAGTCGATCTTGATCCAGGCCAGATCGTATGTCTCGATGAGGCGCGCTATCTCCGCGCGCAGCCAGTCGTAAGCGTGCGCGTCCTCCAGTCGCGGGCGCGCGAAACCGTGCGCCACCGGCGCGAACCACTCTGGGTGCTGCTGGCGAACCGGCGCAAATGGGCCAATGCGCTCCGGCTCCATCCACAGGCCAAAGCCCAGGCCGGCCGCGCGCACTTCGTCGGCAAAGACGCGCATCTGGCCGTGAAAGGCGCCGTCCAGCTTCTCGCGCCAGTCGCCTGTTTGCAGACCCCAGTCGCCCTGTTGCGCGCCGTACCAGCCGGCATCGACAACGAAGACCTCACACCCGACTTCTTTCGCCGCTGTCAGTTGCTCGCGCAGCCGGGCCAACTCGAGATGCTCGAAGGCGTCGAACCATGTGTTGTACACCACCGGCGCAGCAGGCTTTGCGTCGATAAGGCGCTCATCCAGCAGATAGCGATGCAGAGCCGGCGCGGCGAGATGCGGCTCGCCCTGCGGCACGGGCTGGATGAGGATGTCCGGCAAATCGACGCAGTCTCCCGGCGCAAGAACAAGGTCGAGTCTGTCATCTGCGAGTCCAAGCTCGACAACAGCGAAAGGCGGCGAATCTGCGCCGGGGCCGGCCGTAACCGCCGCCACGCGAATGCGCCAGTTGCCCGCCGGCATCACATGGAAGGCGATCGCCGCGCGGGAGTCGCTATCGCGCAGCACAGCATAGGGCGTGCCGCCCTGACAGGTGCGCCCGCCTTCGCATCCCAGCGCGATCGCGCCGTGGTCAAGAAGCCGCCATGCGCCCTGGTTTTCATCGCACCAGCCGCTACGCTGGCTGTAGACCTCATAGCGGCCCGGCGCAAACACAAAACGCCCCAGACACCGGCGCAGGTGAAGGGGCGCATTGCTTCCATTGCACAGGCGCATAGATCGACACCACACGCCGCTCGGCTCATGCAACGTCCATACATCGGCGATGCTCAGCCCCTCGTCAGGGATGCGCCAAAGCAGACCCGCCTGATTCTCGGCGAACAAGACCTGCGCGCGAAGCGCATCCGCCTCGTAGCGGGCGCGTGATGTTTCGACAACCAGCAGGCCGCGCGCGCGGGCGGGGCCGCTGTCGTGGCCGGCTGCGCCGCACATCAAGCCGAACGCGCCGGCCAGCCAGACTGACTGCATTGCGTCATTTTCGCCGGCGCGTCCAAATGCCAGATCGCCATACAGGCCGGGGTAGATTTGTTGTGTCATCATGATCCTGGTTGCTTCAGCGCGGCGCCGCCTTCTTTGAGCGAGTCGCCTCATCCCTCTCGAATCGCCGCAATGGTCGTAGTCGATCCGCTGCTTGCGCAATAGACCGGTCTGCCGGCGCGTTGATTCAGCGCCTGAATGCCCTCGCTCGAAAGCGCCTGACGCATCGCGCCGAGCGGGTTCAACACAGACACGGCGCAGGACAACGAAGCGCACAGTTCGGGCAAGTCATAGTGTAGCAAGAGGTTGGGAATGAACACATCCGCCGGCCAGTCGTACTGTTCGGCTTCAAGCAACAGATCAAAGCTGGCCAGCGTGTCCCACACCACAACGGCATGGATCGCGTCTGCGATCGCCGCGACATGCAACGCCACGATGCCCCCCAGCCCGCAACCCGTCACCACGATGCGCGAAGTGTCCACTTCGGGCCGCTGGCGCAGCCAGGCCAGCGCCGACAAGCCGTCACGGATGCGCATCGCCATGAGCGGGTCGCCCAGCGCATTGCTCATGTAACTGAGTGTGCGATCGACGCCGCCCCAGCCGGCCATTTCGTAGGGATACATCGCCGGCGTCGAATCGCCCCACCCGCGCAGATCGACTGTCAGCACGGATGCGCCGGCAACGTTGCCGTTAATGAAGCCGGCAGCCTGGGCCAGAAGACCATGCCGGTGCAACAGACGATTGCGGCCGGCGTCATCGAAATGCAGAACCGCCGGCGAGGGACCTGACACAGGATAGACAAATGTCGCCGGCAGTTCGATGTCTGACTGCGGACGCAACAAAAGCTGTTGCCACAGGTGCGTCCATACACGGAAAGGCGGGCCGGCAATTGCGTCTGGAACGGGAGATGGATCTGCTGCGCCGGCCAGGTTGGCCACGGCAGCCCGGATGCGCTGTGGGTCGCGCGCCTGGTCACGTGATCGCGCCGCCGCCAACGCCCTCGCGCGATCACGGGTATGCGTGCGCATGTTGCCTGAAACGGAGGGATAGCAGCGCAGCGCGTCGTAGGGATCGAGCGTGAAAGCGTCATCCGGCCAGTCCGGCAGAGCGCGGTGAGGCTGACCGCGCAGCCAGCGATCCATGAAGCGTGTGAAGCGGCGCGCCTGCGCCAGCGAGTAGCAGTGGCCGGCTTGATCGACAAAAAACTCGAACCGGTCGGACGCGCCGGCAGCGCGATAGAAGGCGGCCACTTCGCCGGCCAGCAGGCGCGTGTCATCGATGCGAAAGACCTCATCGTATTCGCCGGCCATCAGCAGCGTGGGCCTGGGGCAGGCCGCGCACAGCAAATCAACCTCGTCCACGCCCTCGGCATAGCGGCGCCACATGTGCGTCTCCGGGCAGCCGGCGTAACACTGGGTGATATCCAGATCGGCCAACCGGGTCACGCAGCACGAAGGGCCGGAAACAGTGATGCGCTCATCGAGCAAGCCGGCCAGTGTCGTCGTTGTGCCGCCGCCGGAGACGCCGGTCATCGCCACGCCCCGGCTCAGGTCCACATCGCCGCGCGTCTCCAGATAGTCAATGCAGCGCAGCGCGTCAGCCACGAAGTAACGGCTGGAGGTCTGGCCAGTGAGATAGCAGCGGACGCCATCAACGAAGTGGTCATTGCCGGGTTGCTTCTCGCCAGCCTGGCCGGGAGGATCAAACAACACAGCCACATAGCCGCAACGCGCAAAGAACTGAGCCGGCAGTTGATAACTCTCGAACTGCTTGCCGGAATGACCGACGGGGATGACGACGGCCGGGAACGGGGGAGCAAAGTCGAGCGGCGCATAGACGGTGGCATTCACCTGCCAGCCGGGAAACGAATCGAATAGCACATTTTCCAGGCGGTAGCCGCGCTTGTCGCAACGGCTCACCGGCGTGACAACAGCGGGCGCGCGCGGAAACTCATCGTAGAAACCGCGCACGGCCGACCGAATGGCATCGCGGTAATGGTCAACGGTGTTGGAGGAGAGCGCGGCCGCGCGTCTGTCTGCGGCAGCGTCCATACAGGCGAGGCTGCGGCGAATCACATGCCGGCGCAGCATATCGCGCAAATCGAGACTGGACGGAATGGGGCTTTGCAGCTCTGGACGCCGCGTTTCATTCATGCTGTGGGAATATATACGATTTTTGCAGGGCGGGCGAGTGTGCGGCAACCGCCTGCCAGAAGCGAAGAAGGCAGGCGGTTGCAGTTGCCATTGACGCGGCAAATGATCACACGCCGGCGCTTTGAGCCATGGCCTCCCAAAAATGCCATTCGCCTTCCAGCAGCAGACGCGTGGACTCGCGGATTTGATTGGCGGTTACTCCGCGATCGAGCGCAAGCTGCAAGTTCATCTCATCCGGCTTGCAGCCCGGGCAGTCACCCATCGAAGCCCCGCGCTCGAGGGCGCTCTGGATGTAGGGCAGAACATCTTCGTCCTTCGGCTGATAGTTGGCGTACATCTCGAAGAAGCGCGCGGCCTGGCTGCTGAAACCATAGCGCGTTTGCAGCGCGCGACTGATGCGAAGCGCATTGGCAATCCACACTTGCGCGTCAAAGTAAAAGGCGGTGATCAGATCGGCGTCGCTGCCATACAGGCAAACAAACGTCTCGTAGTAGCTGAACATCAGCGCTTCCAGCATCTTTGGCTGGGCCTGGAGGGCGGCCTCGTCAAGCCCCAGCGCCGCAGCGAAGTCCAGCACTGCCTCACGCACCGCGAACTCGGCCTGCAAAAACTCATTGAGCTTTCTGCGACTGGCGCAGTGGCCATAGCGCGACAGAAGCAGCGCAATGTTCTGCACCCCTTGCGACACCGTATGATATTGCTGGGCAGCCAATGTGTTTAAGGCGGCTCGCGGCACACGGCCTTCCTCCAATGCCTGGACGTAGCGATGGGTCACGATGCGCTGGAGCAGCGGTTGAAGCTCCTGGCGCAAATCCTGAATCAATCTGGCCGAATCTTGAACAATGGGTCTCTCGGTTGTCATTTGATTTGCCTCCAAACAAAAACACCCTCTGCCAGAGCAGAGGGTGCGCAAAACACAGTGTTTTCGGCATCGGCATCCCTGCGCCAGCATTATCTGGATCAGGTTCAACGGGTCGAGGGCTGTCAGCTCTCTTCTCAGCCTGGTCACACCAAGCTCCCCGTGCAATCAAGAGTATGCAGTTTTCAGCGAGAGAAATTATACCGTGTAGAGACGTCGGCTCAAGCCAGACTCGCCGCCTGAATGGAAAAGCGCTCCAAAAGAGCGTACACTACACACTGCTATGCACTATCCTGATCCAACCCCCGGCAATATCGACTGGTTCCTTCACGACCGCTTCGGCATGTTCATCCACTGGGGTCTGTATGCCTTGCCCGCTCGTCATGAATGGGTGAAGCACCGCGAGGAGCTGAGTGATGCGTTCTATCGGCGCTACTTTGACCACTTTGCTCCCGATTTGTACGACCCGGCGCCCTGGGCCAGAGCCGCGCGCAAAGCCGGCATGAAGTATGTGGTCATCACGGCCAAGCATCACGAAGGGTTTTGTCTATGGGACTCTCAATTCACGGACTACAAAATCACAAACACTGCCTATGCGAAAGACGCGCTGCGCCCATTCGTTGACGCCTTTCGCGCAGAGGGCTTGCGCATTGGCTTCTACTACTCGCTACTCGATTGGCATCACCCGGATTTCCCCATTGACGGCCAGCACCCCCAGCGCAATCTGCCCCACGCCGCCGAGCTCAATCAGACCCGCGACATGCGCCGCTACGCCGAGTACATGCGCAACCAGGTGCGCGAATTGCTGACCGCCTATGGCCGCATCGATCTGATGTGGTTCGACTTCTCCTACCCCGATTTCACCTACCGCGGCCTGCCGGGCAAAGGGCGCAAGGAGTGGGAAAGCGAAAAGCTGATCGCCCTCGCGCGCGAACTTCAACCCGGCATTCTCATCAATAACCGGCTCAACCTGCCGCCCGGTTACGCCGACTTCTACACGCCGGAGCAGTATCAACCCCGCCGCTGGGTGCACGTGAACGGCAAGCCGGTGCACTGGGAAGCCTGCCAGACTTTCAGCGGCTCATGGGGCTATTACCGCGATGAAGACACGTGGAAAAGCCCGGAGCAACTGGTGCAGATGCTCATCAACACCGTGGCGATGGGCGGCAATCTCATCATGAATGTCGGCCCTACCGCGCGCGGGCGCTTCGACAGCCGCGCGCTGGCCGCCCTCGACGTGTATGCGCAATGGATGGACCTGCACAGCCGGTCGATCTACGGCTGCACCATGAGCGACTACGCGCCGCCACAGGATTGCCGCTTCACTCAGAACGGCAATCGGCTGTACCTGCACATCTTCAACTGGCCCTTCAAATGGATTTATCTGGACGGTATGGCCGGCAAGATCGAATACGCCCAACTCCTGCATGATGCCAGTGAAGTGCCAATCAAATCCGTCTTGCGCGACTATGACTACGAGGCGGTGACGCAATACATCCCCGAAGACACCGCTGTGCTAGAGTTGCCGGTGAAGAAGCCGGACGTCGTCGTGCCGGTGGTCGAAATTTTCCTCAAGGAGTAACCGCATGGAATACCGTTCATTGGGTCGCACGGGCGTTCAAGTCAGTGTGCTGTGCCTGGGCTGCATGATGTTCGGCGGCAAGACCGGCCCCGAAGAGTCCTACGCCATCATTGACAGGGCCATCGACGCCGGGATCAACTTTCTGGACACGGCGAACGTGTACAGCCGGGGCCGCAGCGAGGAAGTCACTGGCGAGGCGCTCAAACGCAACGGCAAGCGCCATCAGATCGTGCTGGCCACCAAGGTTCACGGGACGATGGACGACAACGACCCGAATATGAAGGGCAACAGCCGGCGCCACATCATCGAGCAATGCGAGGCCAGCCTGCGCCGGCTGCAAACCGATTACATCGACCTGTACCAGATTCACCGCCCGCAATCGTCGATTCCCATCGACGAGACGCTGCGTGCGCTGGACGACCTGATCCGCGCCGGCAAAGTGCGTTACATCGGCACAAGCACCTACAGCGCGTGGCAACTGGTTGAATCCTTGTGGGTCGCCAGAGAGCTGGGCCTCAATCGCTTCATCTGCGAGCAGCCCCCTTACAACCTGCTCGACCGGCGCATCGAGCGCGAACTGCTGCCGATGGCCATGACCTATGGCTTTGCAATCATTCCGTGGAGTCCGCTGGCCGGCGGCCTCTTGACCGGCAAGTACCAGCGCGGCCAGGAGCCGCCCGAAGGCACGCGCTTCGCCGAGTACAAGGACAACCCCATCCTGCGCCGGCGCTGGACCGAGCGCATCTTCGACGTGGTCGAAGGGCTTCAACCACTCGCCCAGGATAAAGGGCGCCCGCTGTCGCAGTTGGCGCTGGCCTGGTGCGCCCAGCAACCCGGCGTGACCAGCCCGATCATCGGTCCGCGCACGATGGAACAACTCGAAGACAATCTCAAGGCGCTCGAGGTCAGGATCACCGACGACGACAAGAAGCGCATCGATGAGGTGATCCCGCCGGGCCAGATGGTCGCGCCCTACTACGAGGCCGACTTTGGGCCGCATCCATACCGGTGGTGATGCTTCGCGAAATTCGCGTGGGATTGACAAGAAATGATGAACCCGATCGTTGACTGCCTGCCTGTGCGGTCGCAGACGCTGACCATGCTTGATATATCTGTGCGTTGTTTTCTCAGAGGTCAGGAGGGCGCTCAAGCCAACCGGCTCTATATGAGTCAATCGGCTTCACCGAGGCCTACACAGGATACGTCTGGCGCAAAACGTTGTGACGGAAAAACAAAGAACCTGAAGGCTCCCGCCTTCAGGTTCTTTGGTCGTTGAGAAGACAAAGCACGGGGCTACAGCAGGTCTTCTCCTGCTCCTGCCCCGCCATTGGGCGGAATGTCGGGCTGGCTGGCCAACAAAGACGACTCCTCCAACCTGGGCAGCGCCTCTTCCAGAACCGCCTCGCCTTCGGGGCCGATGCCGAGCAATGCGATCTCGGCGCGGCGCGTGCTGGGCAGCTTGACTTTCGGCTCCGCCGACGGGAGCAGCACGCCCTCATAGTTGTCCACCAGTTCGGTGCGCATAGCGGTGCCGGCCGGGATCAGCTTGCCCAGGATCACGTTCTCCTTCAGGCCAAGCAGATCATCGCGCTTGCCCTCGATGGCCGCCCCGGCCAGCACCTTGATCGTCTGCTGGAACGAGGACGCCGAGAGGAAGGAATCCGTCGCCAGAGCTGCTTTGCTGATGCCGAGCAACACGGGCGCGCCGATGGCCGGCCGCTTCCCTTCAGCGGTCAACGCCTCATTGGCGCGCTGCAACTCCAGGCGGTGCACCAGATCTCCGGGCAGGTAACCCGAATCGCCTGGCGCGGTGATCTGCACCCGGCTCATCATCTTGCGGATCATGATCTCGAAGTGCTTGTCGTTGATGTTGACGCCCTGCGAGCGGTACACCTTCTGCACTTCGCTCAGCAGGTACTGCTGCGCCGCCTCACGGCCCAGCACCTTGAGCAACATGTGCGGGTTCTTGGTGCCTTCGGTGATCGGATCGCCCGCGTTGACCATCTGGCCTTCCTGCACCAGCAGGCGCGCCGCCGGCGGGACTTCGTAGTCCACTTCCTCGCGCGTTTCGTACACCACCGCCACCGTCAGGCCGTCGCGCACAACGCGACCGCCATGCTCGGCGCGCATTTCCTGCTCGCCGCGCACAGCGATGACTTCCTTGTCCTTGATCTCCTGCTGGTCTTCAACCTTGATCGACCAGTTGCCCGGCACGTTGTATTCGTCGCGTCGCAACTGCGTATCGACCACACGCACGCGGCGGATGCCGCCATCGAGACGCTCGATGGACACCTTGCCGGAGATATCGGACATGATCGCCTCGGCCTTAGGCTTCTTGCGCGCTTCGAGCAACTCTTCCACGCGCGGCAGACCCTGTGTGATGTCGGTGGCGCTGGCCACCCCGCCGGTGTGGAAGGTGCGCAACGTCAACTGCGTCCCCGGCTCGCCGATAGACTGAGCCGCGATGATGCCCACTGCGGCGCCAATGGCAACGAGCCGGCCGCGGCCAAGGTCGCGCCCATAGCACATCTGGCACAGGCCATGCTCCATCTCGCAGGTCAGCGGCGAGCGCACCAGCACCTCCTGCACTTTGGCTTTTTCGATCGCCTCGGCTGTCGCTTCGTCGATCAACCCGTTGCGATCGACCATGAGTTCGCCGGTCTTGGGATGCAACACCGGCGCGGCCGCCACGCGGCCCAGCAGACGCTCGCGCATCTTCTGGCCGCCGATGTCATCGGAGGCGCGAATCCAAACGCCGCTGGTCGTGCCGCAATCCGGCGTGTTGATGATCACGTCCTGCGCCACATCCACCAGGCGCCGGGTCAGATAGCCGGCGTCGGCGGTGCGCATGGCCGTGTCCGCCAGACCCTTGCGCTGGCCGTGCGTCGAAATGAAGAACTCCAGCGCGTCGAGGCCCTCGCGGAAGTTCGAGCGAATGGGCAGCGCGATGATGCGCCCTGAAGGATCGGCCATCATGCCGCGCATGCCGGCCAACTGCGCAATTGGGCCGAAGCCGCCCTTGGTTGCGCCGGACACCGCCATCACACTCAGGTTGCCGATCGGGTCCATGAACTTCTTGACGGCGCTCGCCACCTGGTCTTTGGCCTCTGTCCAGATGGCAATTGTGCGGCTCTCGCGCTCGTCGTCGGTCATCAGGCCGCGGCGGAACTGCCGCTCGACTTCGCGCACTCTGGTCTCAGCGTCGTCGAGGATATTGAACTTCTCCGGCGGAACAGTGATGTCACTGATCGCCACGCTCACGCCGGACAGCGTGGCGTACTTGAACCCG
>DAOTYS010000285.1:0-1718 GCA_034434575.1 Thermoflexales bacterium | reverse complement strand
GATTCGAGGTCTTTGCCCAGCACGAACAGGCCGTGCCAGGGGGCGATCACGGCGGCGGCCTGCTTGCGGATGGCAGCTTCCTGGCCGCGCATTTCGGCGGCGATGTATTCGGGCAGTTCGGCGGAGTGGGCCGGCGCGAAGCGGCACACCTTGATGACGCCGAATTTGAGCGTGTTTTCCAGCACCGGCACGATGGGCCGGGCGGCCATGGCGAACACCGTGACGTGGCGCGGGTGGCCGTGGACGACGGCCTGGCCGGCGGGGAATTCGCTCAGCAGCTTGAAGTGGACTTTGGCCTCGCGTGAAATCTCGCCCTCGCCTTCCAGCTTTTGCCCGTGCAGGTCGGCCACGATGACTTGTTCGGGGCGCAGGCGCCACTGGTGCTTGCTGCCGGCGTAGCGCGGGGTGACGCAGATCACATCGCCCACGCGGGCGCTGATGTTGCCGCCGGCGGCGTCGGTGAGGTGGCGCTCGTACATCAGCCGGCCAAGCTCGGCGATGCGCGCGCGCATTTCGGAAATTGAATTGTCCATGTCTCGATTTTGGATTTGATCGCGGCGCTCTTCTGTATTGCGTATTCTGTGCTCTGTGCTGTGGATTCTACATGTAGCGCCGGCGTTCTAACCCGTCTGGCGTCGCAATTCCTGCAACAACGGGCGCTTACCGTGAGCGCGGAGGTAAGCGTCATGTTTGGAAGCAAGTCCGACAAGCAAAAGCGGTTGCAGGCGGCGCAGCAGATCATCGCTGCGCACGGTGAAATCACGCCGGCGGAACTGGCCCGGCAACTGGGGGTGCCGCGCAGCACGGTCAGCCGCGATCTGGCGATAGCGGAGGAGCATGGCCTGCTGTTATGTGAGGATGAGCATGGCCGGCTGAGCCTGTTCGAGCGCTGGTTTGGCCGGCGGCGGTGATGCGGCGGCGAGGCGGCGGGATTGCATCAGAAAATCCGAAATTTCTGCGCGCTGTGTTGCCATTTTCCGCCACGCGATGTCGTAACATAGGGCCATGTCGCGCACGACAAAGCGTTCGACCCGGCTGAAAGAGATCGAGGAGTTTTTGCTGGCCCGCCGCCGGCCTGTGCCAGTTCGGGAGCTGGCGGAGCGTTTCGGCGCCAATCGCAGCACCATCTACCGCTCGTTGATCGATCTGGAGACGGAGTGGGACGTGCCGTTGATTCACGACCCGCCTGGCCATGTCTGGATCAACCGGGAGCGTTATCTGACCCATGTGCGACTAAATCTGGATCAGACGACGGCGCTGTTTCTGGCGGCGCGGCTGCTGGCGCGCCATTCGGACAAGCCCAACCCGCACGCGGTGGCGGCGCTGAACAAGTTGTGCCTGGCGCTGGAGCTTGTGGCGCCGCACATCGCCCGGCACCTGGCGCTGACCTCGCAGCGCCTGGATCGTCCGCTGACCGAATCACAGCGCGCGTATTTGCAGTGCCTGGAGGCGCTGACGCGCGCCTGGGCCGACGGGGTGCGGGTGGTTCTGGTTCAGCGCGAGGCGCCGGATGTGGAGCGGCTGTTCGAGCCGTATCTCATCGAGCCGATCCCGTGGGGCTTTTCGACTTATGTGATCGGCTTCGATCATTATCGGCGCAACCTGCGCACGTTCAAGATCGAGCGGCTGCTGTGGGTGCGGCTGACAGCGGACACCTACACCATCCCGGAGTCGTTCGATCCGTATGAGAAGCTGGCCGGCGCGTGGGGGGTGAACTG
>DAOTYS010000284.1:0-13895 GCA_034434575.1 Thermoflexales bacterium | reverse complement strand
AAAGCGGCTCGGCCTCGCGCGCGATCAGCTCGCGAAACGCCGCGATCAGGTCGCGCGTTAACGGCCCTGGGCAGACAGACCCCACCGGCTTGTTGTCGATGCGGGCCACCGGCAGCGCCTCGCGCGACACGCTGGTGATGAAGCACTCACTGACGCGCGGCAGATCCGTCACATGAACCCCGCGCGTATGGATGGGCATGGCCGGCCGAATGCGCCGCGCCAGCTCCAACACCAGCGATTGCGTCACGCCCACCAGCGCCCGCTCCTGCTCCGTGTGCAGCGCGCCGTCGAGCACGGCGAAGAAGTTGCTGCTCAGACCCTCCAGCACCACGCCGTCCTCCGCGACCATCAAGCCTTCGTGCACGCCGGGCGGCAGGGCCTGGTACGCCTGGCCGGCGGCGGCAATGAAGTCGGTGCTCTTGGCATGTGGGTTGTCGCGGCGCAACGCCACGGTCGCGCAGGCGACGCCTTGTTCATACCACTGCGCGGGATAAGGCGTGAACGGCTCGACGGACACAAAGAAGCGCGCCGGCGCGCCGGCGGTTTCGGGGGGCGCGAGCGTCAGCCGGAAGCGCGACTCGGCAAAGCCGGCCTCGCGCAGGGCTGCCGCCACTCCCCGGCGCGCCTGGTCATCGGTCAGCAGCAGCGCGCCGGCCAGCGCGCCGCCAGCCAGCGCGACGACCGACTCGCGCAGGCGCTGCGCGTGCTGGCCCAGGCGCAGGACGCGATTGCCGCCGTAGGTGCGAAAGGTGGTATAGGCGCCGGCCGGCAAATCCGCCGACGCGGCGCGCATGTCCGCATACACGCCGCGTCGCGTCAGCGCATTGTTGGTACACTCGAAGGTGATGACCATCGCGCGGAGTGTAGCACAGGGGGCATGAAACCAGCCTTCATCGCAGCCGGCTGCGGCCTGCTTCTGGCCGGCCTGACGCTCGCCGTCGTAAACGCCCCTGTCATCCCCGGCGAAATGGAACTGGTGCGGCTGGTCATCGGGCTGCGCAACGCGCCGTTGACAGCCCTGATTCAGGCGCTCACCTTCATCACCTCGGCGGCGCCGGCGCTGTTGCTCACCCTGACCTTGAGCGGCCTGGAGTGGCGGCGCGCCGTGGCGGGTCATGCAGCCGTCCGTCATGCGCCGGCTGCGTCGCTGGGGGCGCGCGCATGGCGCGTGCGCGCGCGTGTCCTGATCGACTCGCGCGCGTATTGGCCGGCGCTGGCCTATCTCGGCGCGCTGGCCTGCAACATTGCCCTGCGCGTGGCCGTGGGCCGGCTGCCCCCTGAGGTAGACTACGTCCCGCATGTCCTGCCGGAGCTGCGCGCCGACTTTCAACGCTTCGCTTTTCCGAGCGGGCACGCCGGCGCGGCTGTCGCGGCATACGTGTCAGCAGCGATCGTGACCGTTGGCCGCTGGCCGCAAGCGCGCCGCTGGGCCTGGGCAGTCGCAGGCGCCATCATCGCCGGAACCGGCCTGGGTCGCGTGTACCTGGGCGTGCACTGGCCAACCGATGTCGCTGGCGGGTTCCTGCTGGCCGGCCTGTGGCTGGCGCTCAGCATTCACATCCGGGACAATGCGCCACAGCGCGCCCAATCATCCAGGTTCAATACAACATGATGCGCGAATTGCTCAATCAATACTTGCAGACCTGCGTTCCGCTCATCGAGCGCGAAATGCGCCAGGTGATCGAACCGTTGCGCGGCGCGCAGGGCAAACACCCAACCACGCTGGCCACGATGCTCAACTACCACCTGGGTTTCGCCGGCGTGGACGGCAGCCCAACCAGCGCCAACACCGGCAAGCGCATCCGCCCGGCGCTCACGCTGCTGTGTTGCGAAGCCAGCGGCGGCAGCCGCGAGCGCGCGCTGCCGGCGGCCGCCGCCATCGAGCTGTTGCACAACTTCTCGCTGATCCACGACGACATCGAAGACCGCGACGAGTTGCGACGCGGGCGACCGACGCTGTGGAAGATCTGGGGCGAGGCCAGAGCCATCAACGCCGGCGACGCGATGTTTGCCCTGGCGCACATTGCGCTGCTGAACACGGCCGCGCGAGGCGCGCCGGCGGACCAGGTGTTGCGGGCGCTGCGCACGTTCGACGAGACGTGTGTCGCCCTCACCACCGGCCAGCACATGGACATCGAGTTTGAGCAACGCAGCGATGTCACCGCCGCCAACTACCTGGCCATGATCGAAGGCAAGACAGCCGCCCTGATCCGCGCCGCGTGCGAGATCGGCGCCATCGTGGCCGGCGCAGATGATGAGCGCGCCGCCCAACTCGGCGAGTTCGGGCGCTGGTTGGGCATCGCTTTCCAGGTGCAGGACGACGTGCTGGGCATCTGGGGCGACCCGGCCCTCACGGGCAAGCAGGACAGCGATCTGGCGCACGGCAAGAAAACGCTGCCGGTGTTGCACGCCGCCGATCAGGATCAAACGGTGCGCGAGCGCTATTTCCGGCGCCGGCCTGTTGACGCGGTGGAACTGGCCGAGCTGCGCGCGTTGATCGAGGCCCGCGGCGGACGGGCCTACGCCGAGCAGGCCGCCCGCGACGCGCATGACAAATCCCTGGCAGCCCTGGCCGCTGCGCGCGTCAGCGGCGAGGCCGGCCTGCTGTTGCGCGCCCTCGCCGAGAGCCTGCTCGGCCGGCAGATGTGAGCGCAGGAGCAGGGGAGCAGAGGAGCGGAGGAGGGAGATAGGGCGAACGTGAGCACTTGAGAACCTGACCAACTTGCGAACCTGCAAGCCTGCGAACCTGAGAACCTGAGAACCTGACCAACCTGAGAACCTGCCATGTTTGCACAGGTAAACGATCTGAACATGTTCTACGAGGAGCGCGGCGATCCACAGGCCGGGCCGATCCTCTTTCTGCACGGTTTTCCATTCGACCACAGCATGTGGACTCACCAGATGGAGGCATTCAGCCGCACACATCGCTGTATCGCGCCGGACCTGCGCGGCCACGGCCAGACCACGCGCCTCAGCGCATCCAGCGCAAGCGCGCGCTCTGCCGTGACAATCGAGCAGATGGCCGACGATGTGATCGGCCTGCTCGATCATCTGGGGCTGGATCGGGCGACGGTGTGCGGCCTGTCGATGGGCGGGTATATCGCCTTCGCGCTGTGGCGCAGGTATGCCCAGCGCATCAGCCGGCTGATTCTGGCCGACACCAAAGCCGGCGCCGACAGCGACGAGGCGCGCCAGAACCGTTTCCGGCTGGCCGAGCTGGTCAAAGCCAAAGGCGCAAGCGCCGCCGCCGACGCCATGCTGCCCCGGCTGTTTGCGCCGGGCAATCTCGGCGGGCCGGCTGCGCGCCACATCCGCCAGATCATCGAGCGCACCCCGCCCGATCAGATTGCGGACACGCTGCACGCACTGGCTGCGCGGCCCGATTCCACCGGCCTGCTCGACACGATAACGGCCCCCTGCCTCGTGGTCGTCGGCGAGCACGACGCGATCACGCCCCTGTCCGAGGCCGAGCTGATGTGCCGTCGCGCCCCGCTGGCTGGCCAGCCGGTGGTCATTCCACACGCCGGCCACCTCAGCCCGCTGGAAAACCCGCCGGCATTCAATCAGGCCGTGGCGGACTTTCTGGCCCACGGCATGGGGAATGGCGAATAGCGAGTGATGCGCGTAGAAACATTCATCGAGGCCAACCAGGCGAACTGGGAGCTGCTGACTGCGCTGGTGGAGCGGGCAGCCGGCAACGGCATCCGCCGGATGAAAGCCGATGAGCTGGAGCAACTGGGCGAGCTGTATCGCGCCGCCACATCTGATTTTGCGCTGGCGCAGCGCGACTTCGCCGGCCACCCTGTGGTCAGCTATCTCAACCAACTGGTGGCCAAATCACACGGTGTGATCTATCGTGGGCGGCCAGCAGCAGCCTGGAACATGCTGGAGTTCTTCGCCGTCACTTTTCCGCGCACTTTTCGCAAGCTGGCGCCGTTCACTGTGGCGGCTTTCCTTATCCTCATGGTTCCGGCTGTCGTCAACGGCATTCTGATCGGGCGCGACCCGGAGGCGCTGGAATGGACGCTGGGCGAAGACGCCAGAGAACTGATTCCCTTGCTGGAACGCGGGCGTCTGTGGATCGATGACACCCTGACCGAGGACGAGCGGCCGGCGGCGTCGGCGTTCATCATGACCAACAACATCCAGGTCAGCCTGCTGGCGTTCGCCGGCGGGGCCAGCGCCGGCCTGGTCACGCTGTATGTGCTGGTGATCAACGGCCTCAGCCTGGGCGGACTGATGGGATTGACGTTCTATTACGGCCTGGGCTGGCGGCTGACCAACTTTGTCATCGGCCACGGCGTGATCGAATTGACGGTGATCTTCATGACTGCCGGCGCCGGCCTGCGGATCGGATGGGCCATTGTGCGCCCCGGGCCGGTGTCGCGCAAGGATGCGTTGTTTCTGGCCACGCGCGAGGCATTCACGCTGGCCGTCGGCGCCGTCCCGTTGCTGATTGTGGCCGGCCTGATCGAAGCCTTCATCTCACCCTTGTTCAATCCGCTGTACAGCATCCTTGCAGCTGCGCTCAGCGGCGCATTGATGTTCGGCTGGCTGTTGGGCAAAGGAAGAAGGACGAAGGAACAAGGATGAAGGAAGACCGAGCGACTGACCCAATCGTCAATCCAAAATCCAAAATCGTCAGAGCATTCCCTTGCCCTTGATCTCCAGATAGCGATTGATGACGGCGGCGGAGAGTTGGGACGCTGGCACGTCGAGCGTCATAGCCCCCTGCATCTCAAGCCGTTGCAGCGTGGCGCGCCGGTCGTCGAGCAAACGCTGGGCGACGATGCGCTCGTATGCGGCAGCCGCATTGTCCGGGATGCGCTCGCTCAGCGCCTTGAGCGCCGGGTCGCTGATCGTCACCACCAGCGGCAGATGCGGCGGACGCAGCGTCGCCACGCCCGACGCCAGGCGCTGCAT
This sequence comes from Thermoflexales bacterium, assembly GCA_034434575.1. Classification (GTDB taxonomy): domain Bacteria; phylum Chloroflexota; class Anaerolineae; order J036; family Brachytrichaceae; genus Roseilinea. Next base: position 8,972 of record DAOTYS010000284.1, on the reverse strand, counting down.
GGACAGGCCGCTGGTCAGATCGGTGAACACGACCACCAGCGCGCGCCGGCGCTGCTTCGATTTAAGATAGCTGAGCGCGCGGCCAAAGTCCGGCTCCACCGGCTGCGCCTCCACGCGATACAGCCAGTCCAGCATGCGGTAGAACTGCGCGCGGCCGGCTTTGGGTTCAAGGTGCTGCGTCACCTGATCGGCGAACGTCATCATGCCCACCCGGTCGCCCTTGCCCAGCGCGACGTAGCTGAACAACAGCACCGCGTTGATGACATAGTCGAGCCGGTTCATCTCGCCCACGGGGGCGCCCATCATGCGGCCCACATCAAAAGCGACAAAGATGGTCTGGCTGCGCTCCGATTCAAATTCCATCGTGATCGGCTTGTGCCAGCGGGCGGTGGCTTTCCACGAAATATGGCGATAGTCGTCGTCGGGCAGATAGTCGCGCAGGCGCTCGAACTCGCGGCCCTCGCCAAACTTGCGCGTCGCGCGCAGGCCAATGTCCTGCAACCGATTGCGGCGCAGCAACAGGTCGTGCTTGCGCACCTCGATGATGTTCGGATACACCTGCGCGGACGCGGCGCATTCAAACGCATGCTGCCGCCAGGTCAGCCCCAGCGGGCCGAGCCAGCGCAGGGTGACGCGCCCGAAACGATAGTCGCCGCGCCGCAGGGGATGCACGGCGTACTGAAAGGACTGCGTGGCGCGCGCCGGCAAGGCCGCGCGAAAGATCGGCGGGCCGGCCTGCCGCTGCCCATCGCGCGCAAGCGGGTACAGCCACTCATCGGGCGGCTCATCGCGCAGTTGAATCACCGTGTCGCGCGCGCCGCGATGCTGCGCCACCAGCGTCACCGTGTTGTCGGCGTCGAGCGACAGGCGTTGATCGTGCCGGCGCTCGATGTGAAACGCCTCGGGCGGATCGCTGAGACGGCGCTCGAGCAACACCAGCCCGACGACGGCGGCGGCATAGAGCGCGGCGGCCACGGCAAAGGCCGGGCTGAACTCGGCCAGCGCGAGCAGGGCCGGCGCGCCCAGCGCAAGCAACAGCAAGCGTAACGTTGGCATTGGCGATGGTCAGCGCGGCACTTCAACCCGCGCCAGCAGACGCGCGATCACCTTGTCCGCGTCAAGCCCTTCCACTTCCGCTTCGGGGCGCAGGATGATGCGATGGCGCAACACCGGCGGCGCAAGCTGTTTGATGTCGTCGGGGCGCACATAGTCGCGGCCCTGCAACGCGGCGCAGGTCTTGGCCGCCAGCAAAAGCGCGATGCCGGCGCGCGGGCTGCCGCCCAGGATCAGGTCCGGCGATTTGCGGCTGGCGTCCATCAAGCGGGTGATGTAATCGAGGATGCCGTCTTCGACGGTGACGGCCTGAATCTCGCGCCGCGCCTCCGCGAGATCGGCAGGCGAGAGGACGGGGGTCAGGCCGGCTTCGTCGAGCCGGCGCGCGTCGAAGCCGGCGTGATAGCGGCGCAGAATCTCGTTCTCCGCGCCCGGCGGCGGATAGGTCACGCGCACCTTCATCAGAAAGCGGTCGAGTTGCGCTTCGGGCAGCGGATAGGTGCCCTCGTATTCGACCGGGTTCTGGGTGGCCAGCACCATGAACGGATCGGGCAGCGGGTTCAACTCGCCCTCGATGGTGACCTGGCGCTCTTCCATCGCTTCGAGCAGGGCGGATTGCGTTTTGGCCGGCGCGCGATTGATCTCATCGGCCAGCAGAATCTGGGTGAAGATCGGCCCGCGCCGCAGCGTAAACGCGCTGGTCTGCATGTTGAACACGCTGGCGCCGATGATGTCCGAAGGCATCAGGTCGGGCGTGAACTGCACGCGCTTGAAGTCGGCGCGGATGAGCCGGGAGAGCGTCCTGGCCATGAGCGTCTTGGCGGTGCCGGGCACGCCTTCGAGCAACACGTGGCCGGCGCTGAACAATGCGATGACGATCTGCTCGAACGCTTCGTCTTGTCCGACGATGACTTTGGCCGCCTGGGCCTTGATGTTTTGGTAGAGCGTGGATAGATTCATGGGGCGTAAACAGGGTTACGGAGAAACGGCGGCGTCCAGCGCCGAAGGGTTGGCGGTGATTCTGGAGATCATGACGCTGGACTGTTCTGCACGGGCAAGAGGTTGCGCAGGCGCGGGTTGTCGAGGACGCGCTGGCGCTCCGCCGCGTCCGGCTCCAGTCGCAGATACTCCGCCATCATGCGACGAGCTTCGCCCAGGTTGTTGCGATCGCGGTGCAAGATCGCCAGGTTATAGGCGATGTCGGGATCAGCGGGTTCCAGTTGCCGCGCGCGATTCAGCGCATCCAGCGCGCCGTCATAGTCGCCGATTTGCTGATAGGCCAGGCCCAGCTCGTTCAACAGCTCTGCCGAGGGGCCTTGCGCGCGGATACGGTTGAACAGCAGACTGATGCGCTGGCCGGGCGGCATGGCGGGGTCGATCGGCGCGGCGTCATGCAGCGGCATGCGGGCCGGCGCGGCAGTTTCAGCCGGCGCGAGCTGCGTGGCGGGTTGCGGCGCAGACTGCGGCGCAGACTGCGGCGCAGGTTGTGGCACCGGCTCAACACCGGCAGGCAGGCCAAAGCCCGGCGCCGGGCGGTCCATCTGCGTCGTGTCTGCGGGAACGGGCGAGGCAAGCTGCGCGGCGCGCAATTGCAGATCGAGATGCTCTTTGCGCACGCGCAGATCGAGATAGTTCACCGTCACATAGATCACGTTGAGCGGCGTCACCAGCACACTGCCGATTACGCCGAAGATCAGCGAACCGACGAAGCCGAGGACGGTCAGGGTCGATGCGTCACCGCTCTCAGCGGCGCCAGCGACACCAGCAAACACCAGCAGGTTCAGGCCCAACACCGGCAACTGCACCACAAAGAACAGCATCAGCCAGAACACCAGCAGCCGGCCAAACAACCGCCACCGAAAGCCATTCGTCAGCGCGTAGCTGCGGCCAATCGACCGCACAGCGTCAGCGCCCTCGCCCACAATCGCCGGCTCGCTCAGGCTCCATCCCACCCATAGCCACGCGCCGACGACAACCCCCGCCACCGTCAACGGCAGACAGATCGCCGTCAGGCCGGCGGTCAGCGCCAGGCCGGCCATCGAATCGGAGGATGTCGCGCCGATGCCCAGCAAGGCAGCGAACAACGAGCCATACAAGCCAACCCCAGCTGGCAGCGCGCAGGCAATCAACACCAGGGTGCGAATGGCCGATGCCGCCCACAAAGCGCCCCAGCGCGGCAGGGTGGCGCGATACGAATCGCGCCAGGCCGGCGCGCGCCCCAGGATGCGCTCGATGACGTTGTGGGTCAGCGCGCCGCCCATCCAGGGCGTGAAGACGCCAAGCAGGATTGCAAGGCTGCCGGCGCACAGCGAGACCAGCGAAGCGCCCAGCATGGTTGTCACCGTGCTTGTGACGGCCGCCTCGTCGTATTCAGTCATGCCCAGCGGCGAGACTATCTGCACGATCGACGCGCTGTTGCCAATCATGGTCAGCGCCATGAGCGGCCCCATCACCACCAGCGTGATGGCGATGAACGTCCCGAAGTGCGCGCGATACAAACTGAACGTCAGGTCCAGCAGTTCGCCAACGCTGCGGGCGCGGAGGTCAATGGATGGAGAAGCGATATCTGTCATTTCAACGGATCCCGGGCGCGCGCGCCGTTGCCGCAGGCGCGCCGGCTGCAAGTCATCAGGACGAGCTGAGTATAATCGCTGCTTGAATTGATTGAAGGCAGGTTGTCATGGTTCAGCAGAAATCGATTGAATTGTCCGTGAGTTCATCCAGACAGGGAAGCGCCCGCGCGCTGGGGGTTGCCTCTGTCGTGATGCTGGCGATATCCCTCGTGTTGGTGTTCGCCGTGGCGCCGCGCGCGCAGGTCGAGGCCGGCGGCGACGTGCAACGCATCTTCTACTTTCACCTGGCGTCAGCCCTGATCGGCTTCGGCGCGTGGATTGTGACGGCTGTCGCCGGCATTCAGTATCTGCGCCGGCGCGATCTGAAGCATGACCGGCTGGCGCTGGCCTCGGCAGAGATCGGCGTGGTGTTCATCGCCATGGTGCTGCTGAGCGGCATGTTGTGGGCGCGCCCGGTGTGGAACACCTTCTGGACCTGGGACTTCAAACTCACCCTCAGCGCCCTGCAATTTCTGATGTACGTGGCCTACCTGATGCTGCGCGCCGGCATCGAAGATCCCAACCGGCGCGCGCGCTTTGCCGCCGTGTATGGGATTGTCGGCGCGCTGACAGTGCCGCTCAACTTCCTGGTCAGCCGGGTATTGCAGAGCGTGCATCCAGCCGTGTACGGCCCCAGTGTCAACGCCACACAGCAGGGCGGCTTTGGCGTCCCCACCGAGATGACCCTGATCCTGGTGTTCTGCCTGGCGACGTTCACCGTGCTGTACTTCTATCTGCTCCGCGCGCGGATCGCACTGCAGGAACGCGCCGATGCGTTGAACGCGCGACGGGCCGAATTGCTCTCGTAGTGACAAGCCATGTTTGAAGGCAATCTGATCTATCTGGCCGCAGCCTACGCGGTGTTTCTGGGCGGACTGGCGCTTTACGCGGCGTCGCTGGCCCTGCGCCGGCGCAACCTGGCGCGTGACGAGCGCACGCTGGAACAGATCGCGCGTGAGACGAGAGACGAAGGACGTAATTCGTAATTCGCAACTCACGATTGAGCGACACCAGGGAATGGCGCAACAGATGAGCACAGTGACCAGCGCGGCAGCGGGCGCAGCAGCGCGGCCGTACAACCGGCTGGCGACATTCGTTCAAGGCCTCTTTTTTGTGGCCGGCTTCGGCACCTTCATCATCGGGTTCCTCGGTCTGGCCAGCACGGCGCTGGGCGATGTGTTCTTCGATCTGCGGCAGGCAATCAGCATCATCGGCGGCGTTGCCATGATTCTGTTCGGCCTGTTCACGCTGCGCATCGTCAACATTCCCATCCTGTACAGCGACACGCGCCGCCAGATTACCCCGGCGGCGTCCAAAGGCGCGAGCGTCGCCCAGTCCTACCTCACCGGCCTGGCCTTTGCCGCCGGGTGGACGCCCTGCATCGGCCCATTCCTGGGCGCGATTCTCACGCTCAGCGTCACCAGCGAGCTGGGCACGCGCCTGTTGCTGCTGGTCGCCTACACGTTGGGGCTGGGCGTGCCGTTCCTGCTGGTCGCGCTGCTGGCCGACCGCATGACGCCGCTGCTGGCCAGGCTCAAGCGCAACATGCGCATTGTCGAGATCGTCAGCGGCGTGCTGTTGATCGGGATCGGAGTCTTATTGGTCTCCGGCCAGATGCTGGAGGTCACGCGCATCCTGGCCGCTTCCAGCTTCAGCCCGGAAGAAGCGGTGCTGGGTGAAGGCACGGGCGCAGCGCCGACGATCTTCATCGCCGCGCTGGCCGGCTTTCTGTCGTTTGCCTCGCCGTGCGTGCTGCCGCTGATCCCGGCGTACATCGGCTTCATCAGCGGCTGGGCGGTCAACAACGCGGGCAAGTAGCGGCGGGCGGCTCGCTCAGCCCTGCGTCACCTGGGCCGGGTGAACAGTCTGACCGCGCGTAACCGCGCGTGACCGGGCGCGCGGGGAGCCACACCACAACGTGCGCGCCCTGGCCGGGCGCCGAGCGCACGCTGCACACGCCACCGAACGGCTCGACCCGCGCGCGCATCGACAGCAAGCCGAAATGTCCTTCTCTGACAGCGCGCTCCTGGTCCTCCGCCGTGAAGCCGCGCCCGTCATCGGCGATCACCAGTCGAACGCCGCCGGCTGAGGCATGGGCCGCATCGTCTGCCGGCGCCAGGGTCACAAAGACATTGGCAGCCTGGGCGTGCGCTTCCACATTGTCCAGCGCCTGTTGCGCGATGCGATACAGGGCATGGCGCGCATCCGGGTCCAGACGGCCATCGGCGGCTGGATCGATCTCGATATGAACGCGCAAACCGGTGCGGACGCGGAAACGTTCGGCCAGATCGCGCAACGGCTGGGCCAGGCCGTTCGTCAGTTGCGTGGGCGCCAGATTGCTGCGAATCTGGCGCAGCGTGCGCGCCGCGCTTTCGACATCGGCTATGCAGCGCTGCAAGCGCGCGTCGGCGGCAGGCGCGTCGCTGACAAGCGCGCGGCGGCTCAGCTCCAGATGAAAGGGCAGCCGGCCCAGAAACTGTTGAACGGTGTCGTGCAGCTCCTGGGCGATTGTGAATCGCTCGCGCTCCTGAGCTTCGGCCACGCGCCGGGGCACCTGGCGCAGCTCGGCAATGTGCCGGGCGTTGAGCAACGCAAGGCTGGCCTGCTGGGCGATCAGCTCGACGATCTCCAGATCGCGCGATTGGAACACCTCTTCATCCCAGCGCATGCCCAGGCCGAGCAGGCCCAGCGTTTGCCCCTGCGCGAGCAGCGGCGCAGCGATGACCAGCCCGGCCCGACGCAGAGCCGCCAACCAGGCCGGCGGGCGCTCCCGGCTGTCGAGCCAGATCGGCGCAGCGAATGTCTGCCACGCCTCTGCCGGCGGAATCAGGCGCGGCGGCAGCGGCGGCCCTTCAGCAACACCCGTCAGCTCAGCCGGCGCAGCCTGCCCCGCCAGTGTCAGCGCAGCGTCGGCGTCCATCAGCCAGACAGCCGCCCGCTCGACCTGCAATTCGACCGCGAGCGCGCCGGCGATTTCCCCCGGCAACCGGTCGAGATCAGCGCAGCGCATGACGCGGCCGGCAAAGCGTTTGACCGCCTGGTAGCTCTGGCCCTCCCAGTTCAACAAACGACTCAACGCGCGCGGCAACAGGGCGGTGAAGCTGCCGGCTGCCAGCACGGCGAGCAGAATGACGAGGGGAACCGGCCAGGCGTGGCGTTGAACGAGCCAGTGGCCGATGCTGGCGATCAGGGCGCCGCCGGCCAGCGCCAGCGGCAACAGGAACAACCCGTGCGCCACTCGAAACATCTGATAGCGCAGAATGGCAAACGCCAGCGCCAGCGGGACGCTGAGATAGAGATAGCGCAGGTCGAAGGATTCGACAAACTGGCGCGCAGGGGCGTGATTGCCGTAAAGCAGGGTCGCGATCATCGGTGACGCTGCCAGAAACCCCAGCAGCAGAATGCGGCTCTGCCGGCGCAATCGTTGTCCATCGCCGCGCCAGGCCGCCCACGCCGTGCGCAGCATGGCGAAGGCGCCGGTTCCGAACACTGCCACTTCGGAGAAACGCAATCCGGCTTCATCGAACAGAGCTGCCAGCGGCGACCAGCCAAACACCCACCAGCGCAGCTTGGCGATCAGGTAAGACAACAACCCCAACAGGCACACGGCCCATACGACCATGCGGGCGGCCCGATAGGCGCGGCTGCCGGCCAGTTGCGCCGCAGGCGTGGTGAAGCGCATGATGGCGTCGAACGTCCAGCCGCCGACCAGGGTCACGCTGACAACCCAGCTCAGATCCAGCAGGCGCGCAAGCGGGTCGGCGCTGTCAAAGTCCAGGCCTGGAAAAAAGACGCCGATGACGATGGTCATCAGCGCGCCCACCATGGCAGCCGCGCGGTTCAGCGCCGCCGCCGGCTGAGCGCGATACACCGCAACCGAGAGCATCCAGATGCACAGCGCCGTGAGCACCGACGGCAAATAGGAATCAACAATCATGGCCGGCGTGAAAGGCGTCAGCGGCGCCTTCAGCGCGATGGTCTGCCCGTTGCGGCGGATGACGATCGGGATGCTGTCCTGACCCTGGCGGTAGGCGCTGTGAAAGAGGGCGTGATAGTTGACGCCGGGGGCCAGGCGCGTGTCGGCGATCTGGATGATCTCATCGCGGTAATTCAGGCCGGTGTTCTGCAAGCCCGGCCACCAGGAGGGAGTGCTGTCCCAAACCGACCACTGCCGGCCGTTCGCTTCGCGGATGATCAGAAAACCGGGAAATGGCTGACCGATGTCCTGCGCCGACCTGAAAACGGCCAGCAGCAACAAGAGCAGCGCGGCAGCCAGCGCCGCCGGCAACGCAAACCGGTCGAGCACAGCGCGCCATGCGTGACCCTTCCCCATCGTGTTACCTTCCCGTCGCCTTCCCGCGCACACATGCCCGGCCCGCCGCGTCTATGGCGCGTGGGCCGTGTCGCCTTCGCTCAGGCTGCGCACCAGCCAGGTTTTGGTCAGCAGGTTCGAGCGGCGCAAATGGCCGGGCACTTCATCGAGACCCAGTTTCTGATACAGGCGGCTGATGTAGTTCTCCACGGTCTTGAGCGACACGCCGATGTCCTCGGCCACGCCCTCGGCGCTGTGCGAGGCTGCCAACGCATCGGCAATTTGCCATTCGCGCGGCGTCAGGGTATCGATGTAACCCAGAGCGCGCTGCACAAACGGGCGTTCCTCGGCGCTCATGCGCTTTAACAATTCGCGGGCCAGCAAGCGGGTGTCGGTCACTTCGGCGTCGATCACGACCTTTCCCTGCAGGGCGGCATGGATCGCTTCAAGCAGCAGTTGCGGGCGGCATCCCTTGAGTTTGTAGGCGATACCGCGCACACCCATCTCGAGCAGTTCCAGCACTTCCTGGCCGCGATCCTCGTAGGCTGAAAACAGCACAATCCCCATGCGCGGGCGCTGGCGCTTGAGATGCTGCGCCAGACGGATGCCCAGGCTCTGCGCAGGGTAGGCGCGCTGACCCGCGACAGCCGGAATGGAAACATCCAGCACTGCGGCGTCGAAGAGCTGATGAGCGGCCATCAGGCGCGCGCCGGCCTCATCGCCGGCCTCGCTCACCTGAAAACCGGCCTGCGCCAGATACAACCGCACCCCCTCGCGATTGAAAGCGTCATCGTCCACAACCAGAACAGCGAGCGGCGCGCCGGATAAGCGCGCCGCAGTGCCGGCGTTGCCCATCTGTGCCCCTCTGCATTGCTCTCCGACACAAGTGAGTGATTCGACATGTCAATTATGCCACAACCGGTTCCAGACGGGGCGCTCATGAATGACAACAAAAAGTTGTGTGAGCACCGGCGGAATAGGGGGTTTCCCTCTAG
>DAOTYS010000283.1:0-1612 GCA_034434575.1 Thermoflexales bacterium | reverse complement strand
CATGACGCATCGTCCAGGCATCGTCTCACTCACGCGACGCAGGGCGTCTGGCCATGCGTATACCTGGGAAGTGACTGTGAATAAGATACACCTTGTCTGTGCTCGGGCACAACAATCACAACAGGGCTGTTTATTTTTTGGAGGCAAGCAAGATGAGACGCAATTACTGGATCGCTGTAATCGCCGGCGGCGCATTGTGCGCCGCGTTGTTGGGCAGCGCCACTGCGCAATCGCCCAACCCTGACAGTGGGACGCCCGCCCCCGTCATTGAGGCGCGCACAGAAGGCGAAGCAGATGCCGGAACAGAATCTGTGACAGGGCCGGCTGCTCTAGAAGTCATTGCCAGCTCTAACATCGCCTACCAGGGCCAGCTTAAGCTGGGCGGCGTCCTGGTGAACGGCAACTGCGACATGGCTTTTCCGCTCTATGATGCCGCAGCCGGCGGCAACCAGGTCGCCAGCGCCGTCACCACAACGATCAGCGTCAACAACGGTTTGTTCACGACGGCGCTGAACTTCGGAACCAGCGCGTTCACGGGAGATGCAAGATGGCTCGAAATCCGCGTGCGCTGCCCCAGCGGCAGTGGCGCTTTTGTCACGCTGTCACCCCGCCAACAACTGTATGGCGCGCCCTATGCGATGACGCTGCGCCCCGGCGCAACCATCAGCGCCACAACCAGCGGCAACGTGATCAACGTGGAAAACTACGGCAGCGGGCGGTCTGGCTACTTCTGGAACCAGAGCGATAGCTCAGCCGCGATTCGCGCACAGAACGACGGCTCGGCCTATGGCGTTTACGCCCTGAGCAGCGATGGCGTCGGCGTGGAGGGCATCAGCACGTTGGGCACCGGCATCATCGGCCGGCGCCAGGCCACCACCGGCACACTGCCGGCGATGGCCGGCTACAACAATTCAACCAGCAGCTTCGCAATTGGCGTGCTGGGGCAAATCAATTCCTCGTCGCCAGGCAGCAGCTCGGCTGCCGTGCGCGGGATCAACAACGGCACGGCCGGCCTGGGCATCGGCGTGTGGGGATCACAGGCCGGCAGCGGCTGGGGCGTGTACGGCGAATCGCCTTCCGGGCGCGGCGTGTACGGCTACAGCGCTGATGGGCGCGGCGTGTATGGCAACAGCTCAACCAATGTGGCCGGCTACTTCACCAGCAACGGCACGAGCCTGAACGCGCCGACCGTGTATGCCAACAACACCAACACCACAGCCAGTGAGCCGGCCGGCATCGCCATCTACGCGCGCAACGCCGGCGGCGACGCCACCATCGTGGCGCGCAACACGGGCGCCGGCGACACCTGTCGCTCCCTCAACTCGTCCGGCAACGTCGTCTACGCCGTGCGCAACAACGGTCGCGTGTGGACCAGCGCCGTGCAGATCTACGGCGGCGGCGACCTGGCCGAGAAGTTCGAGACTTCCGATGACACGCCCGAGCCGGGCACGCTGATGGTCATCGACGAGAACAACCCCGGCAAGCTGAAGGCCAGCGCGATCGCTTACGATCGCAAAGTGGCCGGCGTCGTCAGCGGCGCCGGCGGCGTCAACCCCGGCATGGTGCTGCACCAGGAAGGCGTGCTCGATGGCGACGTGGAAGTGGCTGTCGT
>DAOTYS010000282.1:0-8432 GCA_034434575.1 Thermoflexales bacterium | reverse complement strand
TCCCGGAATAGAAATGGCCGTCTGGTCCAAAATCGCCCACCCCGGTGAAGGGCGGCTCACGCATGCCCGGCGCGCTGGAGGCCAGCAGGTCAATGTCGAGCGCCCCCCGTTGCGCGAGGCTGTAGGCCACGCCGTACACAGCAATCTCATCGACAGAGCGCAGCCGGCCGCCAAATATGGCCAGACACGCCACCAACGCGGCTGCGCATACCACAATTTCCGGCTTGACCAACACGCTGCGCATGAGGATTCCGCCGGCTATAAGATCAGCATCGCGTCGCCAAACGAATAGAAGCGATAGCGCCGGCGAATGGCCTCATGGTAAGCCTGCCACATCAAGTCCATGCCCATGAATGCGCCGATCATCGCCAGCAGCGTGGAGCGAGGCAAGTGGAAGTTGGTGATCAGGGCGTCCACGGCGCGAAAGCGATAGCCCGGCGTGATGTAAATAGATGTGAACCCCCGGAACGGCGCGATACCTGCCGGCGTCTCTGCGGCTTGAGCCGCTGTCTCCAGCGCGCGCACGCTTGTCGTGCCCACGGCCACCACACGCCCGCCGGCAGTGCGCGCCTGGCAGACACGCGCCACAGTTTCGGGCGACACGTCGCACCACTCGGTATGGATACGATGCGCCTCGACATTGTCTTCCGTGATCGGTTTGAAAGTGTCGAGGCCGATGTGCAGCGTCACGAAAGCAGTTCCAATGCCGCGAACGTCGATGGTCTGAAGGAGCTCCGGGGTGAAATGCAGGCCGGCTGTCGGAGCAGCCGCCGACCCGGCGATGCGCGCATAGACCGTCTGATAGCGCGCCGGGTCGTCGGGTTGGTGGTGAATGTACGGCGGGATCGGCATCACGCCAATGCGCTCCAGAATCGGCTCGACCGGCGCATCGAACTCGACCAGCCAACTGGCTGCATCCGAATCTTCGGCGACCGGCAGGGGCTGCGCGACGCCCCGCAGGGTGGGCGCGTCTGGCGCCTCGATGACAAAATCGCGCACGCGGTGGCCGCCGACCAGCGCCTCCCAGCGCGTCGCATCGCGTTTGCGCAGCAACAGGATCTCAACCCTTCCGCCGGTGGGCTTGCGCGCATAAATGCGGGCGGGAATCACGCGCGTGTCGTTGGCCACCAGCAAATCGGGCGCGCGCAGCAGGGCCGGCAGGTCACGGAAAATGCGGTGCTCGATGCGGCCGGAAGACCGCTCGATCACCATCAGACGCGAGGAATCGCGCGGCTCAGCCGGGGTTTGGGCAATCAGTTCAGGGGGCAGGTCGTAGTCCAGTTCGGTGGTTTGCATCGACAGTGCCGGGCGTAGCAGATCGGAGTCCGCTGTAGGTTAGAATGGAACAGCCAGGCTAATTATAGGCGGCGCGAGACGACGGCGCGAGACGACGGCGCGAGACGACGGCGCGCTGGCCCGCAACGCTGAGGTGGCGTTGGCGCGAATCTCACAAGAATCTAAGACGCAGATGTTAATCTGTCGCAAATTCAGGCAACGTTCAGTTGACAAGTTGAGTCGTTAAGATGCCAAAGAGCTTAAGAAACAACCTGATCCCGCTGATCCTGATTGCGCTCGTCGTGGCCTATGCGGCCATGGCCTTCGCGCAGCGACCCGGCCCGCGCGCGGAAGACGCAACGATCAATCAACTGGTCAACGAGATCAACAGAGGCAATATCCGCACAATCAGCGTCTCTGCAGACGGCATCAGCCTGCGCGCGACGACTGGCGACAATCGGGCCATAGTTCTGAACAAGGAGCCGACGATCGACACGATCCAGTTATTGCGCAACTACGGCGTGACAGCCGAAGCGCTGAAAACCTTCGACTATCGGGTTGAGTCGGTGCCGATCCTCGCCCAATTGCTGTCGAGCGGATTGTTCTACTTGTTGCCCATCCTGCTGATCGGCGGCTTTTTTCTGTTCACGATGCGGCGCGCGCAGAGCGGCGCCGACCAGGCTTTCTCGTTCGGCCGCAGCCGCGCCAAGCGCATCACCTCCGAGACGCCCGTCGTCACGTTTGCAGACGTGGCCGGCTGCGACGAGTCCAAGATGGAGCTGGTCGAGGTCGTGGAGTTTCTGAAGAACCCGGAGAAGTTCATTCAACTCGGCGCGCGCATCCCGAAGGGCGTTCTGCTGGTCGGCCCGCCTGGCAGCGGCAAGACGCTGCTGGCAAAGGCCGTGGCGGGTGAAGCTGGGGTGCCTTTCTTCAGTCTGTCCGGCTCCGAGTTTGTCGAGTTGTTTGTGGGCGTCGGCGCTAGCCGTGTGCGCGACCTGTTCGATCAGGCCAAGAAGTCCGCGCCGTGCATCATCTTCATCGACGAGATCGACGCTGTCGGCCGGCAGCGCGGCGCTGGACTGGGCGGCGGCAATGACGAACGCGAACAGACCCTCAACCAGATGCTGGTCGAGATGGATGGCTTCAACACCGACACGAACGTGATTGTGATCGCCGCAACCAACCGGCCGGACATCCTTGATCCGGCGCTGATGCGCCCCGGCCGATTCGACCGCCGCATCGTGGTGGACGCGCCGGACCTGGTGGGCCGCGAGGCCATCCTCAAAGTGCATGTGCGCGGCAAGCCCATTGCAGCCGACGTCGATTTGCACGCCATTGCCAAGCAAACTCCCGGCTTCACCGGCGCAGACATCGAGAATCTGGTCAATGAAGCGGCCATCCTGGCTGCGCGAGCCAACAAGAAAGAAATCGACCAGAAACTATTGCAGGAAGCCATTGAAAAGATCGCACTGGGGCCGGAGCGCAAGAGTCGGCTGATGACGCCGCGCGACAAGGAAGTGGTGGCCTATCACGAAGCCGGGCACGCGGTCGCCGCTGCGCTCACGCCGGAAGCGGGACTGACCTTGCAGAAAGTGACCATCATCCCCAGAGGCCCCACAGGCGGCACAACGTGGTACACGCCGGAAACCGAGGACATGATCGGCAGCCGGACGCGCAAAGCCATGGAAGGCAACATCGTCACGCTGCTGGGAGGACGGGCAGCTGAGGAGATTGTGTTCGGCGATGTCACCGCCGGCGCCGCCAATGACCTGGATCGCGCGTCAGAACTGGCGCGCGTGATGGTGCGGCAATACGGGATGAGCGATGAGATCGGCCCGGTGTCGTTTGGCGAGCGGAGCGAGATGGTGTTCCTCGGCCGGGAGTTGGCCGAGGGCCGCAACTACAGCGAGAAGGTGGCAGAGATCATCGACAGTGAAGTCAGCAAGCTCATTCGCACATCGTACGATCGGGTTCGCAGGCTGCTCTCTGATAACCGCGACCGGCTCAATCGGGTCGCGCAAGCCCTGCTGGAAAAGGAGACGCTCGACCGCGACGAATTCAAAGTCATCATGGGACTGAATTAGCCTGCCGGCAGAGTTGCGCGCGCAGACCGGCGGACGATCATGCGGGAAGCCCGGCTTGATCGTCCGCCGTTTTTTCTTCGCCCGACCCGCCAGCGCGGGTCAACCGCTCCAGCTTGGCCAGCATCTCCGCCCACCCCACGGCAGACAGGCCATAGCGCGCCTGCAACTGCTCACTGCTCCATTTCCCCGCGCGGAAATCGCGCACGGCGCAAGTCCAGCGCAGCATCTCGAAGGTGAGCGCCGGCACGCCAGCTTGCGGCGCGATCTTGCGGTTGAAGATGTACTCCAGATTGCGGCCCGTGCAGTCGAACAGCCTGTCCTGCGGGCCGCAGTCGTAGCGGCTCATGTGCGCGCGCACACCCTGGGCGCATTCATCGCTGATGGGCAGCCGGCGCTCCTTGAACTGCAAGTGCCGCTTGTCGTAGCGCACCCAGATGGTTGCGCCATCCGGGTCATCGAGCGCCACATCCGATCCCAGCAGATTCAGACACTCGCCCTTCTTGATGCCCGTGTCCAGAACCAGCAGAATGGCAGTCAACGGGCGCATCTCGAGCCGGGTAGAGTGCGCCAGCGCGCGAGCCGCCTGGATCACGGCAGACACTTCGGCGTCCGATAGATATTCGGGCAAGGGATCGACGAACGGCTTGTAGGCCACGCCGTCAGCAGGGTCAAGGGGGATCTGGCCGGTCTCGTGCAGCCAGCGGAAAAACACCTTGAGCGAGGTGAGCCGGCGCTCGATCGATTTGGGGCTGGCTGCCGCGCGGCTGCGCGCCTGCTCCGTCAGGAACCCTTTGATGTGCTCGGCGGTAATGCGAGCCACCTGCAGGTTGCCGCCCAGCTGTCCGCCGCCGCACACATACCGGCTGAAGATGCGAGCGTCGCCCAGAAACGCTTTGCGCGAGTTATCGCTGAGCGGCCGCCGCGCCAGATGCTGCTCGTACCGCAGCAATGCATCTTCCAACGTCAGTCCAGTTTCGCGCGCCATATGCCCAGTTTAGCACAAGTGTTCTAGGCCGGCGCTCACTATAATCAGGGCCATTCTTGCGCGTCAACCTTGCGCGTCAACGATTCAATCCAGGAGAGCGCGACATGAGCGATCACATCAAACTGTTCATTCCAGGGCCTGTCGAAGTCCGGCCTGACATTCTCAAAGCCCAGACCGCGCCAATGATCGGACATCGCGGCAAACCATTCGAAGCCCTGTACAGCCGCATTCAGGAAAAATTGCGCCAGGTGTTCTTCACCAGCCAGCGCGTGCTGCTCAGCACCTCGTCCGGCACCGGCCTGTGGGAAGGCGCCGCGCGCAACTGCGTCACCGACGATCCGGCGCGCGGCGCGCTGGCGACTGTGTGCGGCGCATTCAGCGAGCGATGGGCCGATGTGTTCGAGATGAATGGCAAGGCCGTCACGCGCCTCACGGTCGAGCAGGGGCGCGCCATCAAGCCGGAGATGGTGCGCGAGGCGATCCTGCGGCGCCCCACCCCATTCGACGCGATCGCCATCGTGCACAATGAGACCAGCACCGGCGTGATGAACCCGCTGGCAGAAATTGTCAGCGTGGTGAAGGATCTGTCTCCCGACACATTGATCCTGGTGGATGCGGTCAGTTCGCTGGCCGGCGTGAAGATCGACTTCGACGGCCTCGGCCTTGACGTGCTGCTGACATCCTCGCAAAAGTGCTTCGGCCTGCCGCCGGGCCTGGCGTTCGCCGCCGTCAGCGATCGGGCGATGGCGCGGGCGCGCACCATCAAAAACCGGGGCTACTACTTCGACTTTGTGGAGCTGGAGAAGTTCCTGCTCAAAAACAACACGCCGGCCACCCCGGCCATTTCACTCATGTTCGCGCTCGACAAGCAGCTCGACGACATGCTGGCCGAAGGGCTTGAGGCGCGCTTCGCGCGCCACGCGCGCATGGCAGCCATGACCCGCGAATGGGTCCTCTCGCGCGGGTTCGGCTTGTTTGCAGAAGCCGGCTACGAGTCGTTGACCGTGACCTGCGCCGCCAACACGCGCAAGGCCGACATCAGCGCCTTGAACAAATATCTGGCCACGCAGGGCATGCACATCTCGGACGGGTATGGATCGCTGAAGGGCGCGACCTTCCGCATCGCGCATATGGCCGACCTGACCGAAGCCGATCTGGCAGACCTGTTTGCAGCCATGGATCGCTTTCTGGCCGGCTAACCTGTAGGGCAAGCCGCCGGGCTTGCCACATGTCAGCAGGACAGACCGCCAGAGTTGCCCCAAATCGCAGGCCAATCAGTAGGGCAAGCCGCCGGGCTTGCCCTACTCCTGTGGAGCCGGAGTGGCTGTCGGGCCGATGTTTGCCTGCATCAACATGGCGTAGCGATAGCGGGCCAGGGCGTACAGCGCGTCGTTGCCGGCATCCTGCGCCAGTTGGGCCGATCGATCCACATCCATCATCGCCTGGAAAACGTCGCCCTTGCCTTCGTGGCCGGTGGCGCGCAAATAGTAGGCCTCGGCAGAATTGGGCGCACTCGCCAGCGCAGCGTCGGCATCGGCAATCACATCGTCATAGCGCCCCACGCGGATGTAGGCCTGACCGCGCATCAGGTAAAACTCGACCTCATCACCGGCATATTGCCGGGCCTGTCCAAATGCCTCTGCGCTTCCGGCCTCATCGCCCATCAGCCGGAGCAAAATGCCCTTCCAGACCAACAATTCCGCGCTGTCCGGCGCGGCGCTGAGACCGGCTTCCACTTCGGCCAGCGCAGCCGGCAGGTCGCCGGCATCGAGTTTCACGCCGGCATTGCTGACCGCGTCGGAGACCGGGTTGTACGGAAAGAGAACATCGCGAGCGAGGAACACAATCACGCCCAGCGCCGCCAGCACGACACCTGTCGTCACCAGACGCTGCACCAGACGGCGACGGTCGAGCGCAATCTTTGCATCCAGTTGCCACCAGAGATCGTCTGGCTGCGCGTCAAACTGTTGTCGAAACCGTTCAAACGCAGCCATGCCACCCAGCGCCTTCACCAGCGACCTGGCGTTTCGCAGAGCGCGCTCATCAAGCCCGGACAGTCTGGCCCGCTCAGGCCGCAGGTCGATACCCGGCGAGTCACGCTCCAACCGGTCGGCCATACGGTGCGCCTCGTGCAGGGAGGCCAACAAGTCGCGCGCCGCATCGGGCGTGTCGAAGCGGAGTATCTTTTCGGCGTGGTCGATGCGCAGGCGCAACTGATCGGCGTCGCTGAGCGCGGTGACTTGTTGCTGCAACTTGCCCATAGGTGACGCTACCCGCTATGCCGGAAGTGCAGGATGTCGCCATCATGGGCGACGTAATCTTTGCCTTCCAGACGCAGCCGGCCTTTGTCGCGCGCGGCAGCCAGACTGCCCAGTCGAATCAGGTCGTCATAGCTGACCGTCTCCGCCCGGATGAAGCCCTTCATGATGTCTGTGTGCACAGCGCCGGCGCACTCGAGCGCCGTTGCGCCGGCGCGCACAGTCCAGGCGCGCACTTCATCCTCGCCCACGGTGAAGAACGACTGCAGCCCCAGCAGCTTGTAGGATGACCGTATGGCCTTGACCAGCCCCGGCTCGTCGATGCCAAAATCGGCCAAATAAGCCGCCGCCTCGTCTGCCGGCAATTCGGCAAGCTCGGCTTCAATCTTGCCTTTCATCGTCACCACGTCGGTGCGCTTGTGCGGCGAGTGAATGGGCTTCGCCCAGGGCGTCTCGCCTTCGTTGACAATGATCAGCGCCGGCTTGAGCGTGATCAATCCATAGCCGCGCAAACCGCGCGCCTGCTCGTCGGTGAAGTCCAACTCGCGGACCGGGCGCTCTTCTTCCAGGGCAGCTTTCATCTGCTCAAACAACGGCAGTTCGCGCTGCAACAGATCGCGGTCCCGCGCGCCCTTTTTGATGCCTTCTTCCAGCTTCTCCAGCCGGCGCTCGACTGTGACCAGATCCGTCAGGATAAACTCCGATTCCAGCTTGCGCAGGTCGCGCTCCGGGTCCACAGAACCGTCGGGGTGCGGCACTGCATCGTCGTCGAACGCGCGCAGCACAAGGGCAAGCGCATCCATGGTCGCCAGCGTGTTAAGCAACTGGCCGCTGAACCCCTGCGCGCTGATCTCGCGCTCGCTGCCGCTGATGTCTGTGTAGCGCACCTGGGCGTAGATGGTCTTGCGGGGGTTGAACAACCTGCTCAGCGCATCCACGCGGGGATCAGGGACATTGACCGCCGCTGTGAACACCTCGAGCTTGCCGGCGCCGCCCACGCCGGTGGGACGACCCGCCCGGGTCAGGGCGTTGAAGATGGTGGTTTTGCCGCTGAGCGGCAAGCCAATGATGCCGATTTGCATGAAGGCCTTTGAGGTGTCGGACTCCTCAAAGGAGTCCGACATCTTCAGTCAGACGAAGTCGCGTCTGGTTTCACTTCCTCTGCCGGCCTGGGCGTCGCCGCGCGGGCCAGCTCATTGTTGATGGCGCGCAGCGTGTCCAGAATGCCTCCGCGCATCTCGCTCACCAACTGCGGGCCGTGCGCGGTCTGCCACACATTCTTGACGCCGTCCTTCGCCTTCTTCAGGTTGTCGTCTTGCTTGAGTTGCTCGATCGTGTCACTGACCGACTTGCTGAACTGCTCCAGCCCTTTGGTCACTTCGCGCTCGATGCTCTTGCGTTCTTCGGATTCCCAGTACGACCTGATCAGCGCGCACAGGTTGTCGCTCAGCCGGCTCAATTCCTGCGCGAACTCGGATCCGGCCTGCGTTGACGCAGACGCCGCTCCGGTTGCCTCCGGCGTCGTCGGGTTGTTCTGAGTGGTTGTGTCTGACATTCTCATCTCCTTTGCGCGTCCAGGACTATCCCCGGTTGCCACATGGGGAGGATTTTAGCTATCCGTAAAGCCGCTGCCTGACACAGACATGACCTTAACGAGCCAGAAGCAATTGTACTATGCGGGAATTCTGCAACCTGCAACGAGCGCGCTCACCACTGGGGTGACTGCATCCCCGTGCAAAAAACTGACCGCCGACCAGACGCTGAGGACGCGGAGCCTGTTTGAGGATTTCACTTAGCGGCAACACTGGCATCTTGACTCCGGCTGTGAAC
>DAOTYS010000281.1:0-10313 GCA_034434575.1 Thermoflexales bacterium | reverse complement strand
CGCGCGGTAGCGACCATCTCACGCGCCCATTCCGCATTCCAGGAGAGATGTTTGTCGCAAAACACCGGCACGCAGCGGCCCGACTCGCGGAAAACGGCGACGATCTCGTCGAAGAATTCTTTGCGCGGGTAGAGCGTCTGCCCGATCGAGTTGACTGGGTAATCGCCGTGCTCCCCGATGAGCAGGACGCCGTCCACGGCCAGGGTGTGTCCTCCCAGCGTCAATGCCTCACGAATGGTATTGAACATTGGCACATTGTGGATGCGCGCCAGAGGCGCTGCCAGCTCAAGGTCTTTGCTGTGCGGCACTTCTCCCCAACGCGCCGGCGGCATTTCGATCAATTGTTGATTCGGTCGCGGCTGCGCCACGTATAGTGAGGCGATGCAGGTGCAGGGGCGCCATCCCCACCGTTCATCCATCGCGCGCGGCTCTAACCAGCGTGATACGATCACGTCAGCGTGAGAGGAGGGGAAGTAGGTCGTGCAAATGGCGGCGATCTTGCGCATCACCAAGCGAAGATCATAGCAAAGTATTTAAGGCTGAATAACACGATCGCGTTTCCTCAAGCGAAACAGGTCTGGCTGGACATTCTACGACGCTCCTCTACACTCGCGTCACCTGCAGGCGGGCGCAAGGTTGATGTCACTATAATGTATGTGACGTTTCGCATTGGTTGGTGCTGCATTGCTTTAAGTTGTAGTGTTTGTTGCATCAATGTTTTCTTAAACTTGTGCTGATAATTATTAAGGAGGAGGGTTTTTTTGAGTGCAAATGTTCGCGTGGTTGCGCCAAGCAGTGCGTCGCCGCATCGAGCATGGTTGGCCAGACTGGTCGGAGCGCAAACATCTGTGCAGACCCACAGAGCGCTGTGGGGCTATTTGTTTGCGCTGCCGTGGGTGCTTGGGCTGATCTTCTTTTTCGGCGGGCCGATTTTAGCGTCAATGTACTTCGGCTTTACCGAGTACTCTGTCCTCAGCCCTCCCCAGTTCATCGGGCTGGCAAACTATGAACGGGCGTTTAACAGAGACAATTTGTTCTGGCCGTCTCTTGGGCGCACATTCGTTTTCACGCTAATGTTTGTTCCCTCGGCCATTATTGGGTCGCTTGCCTTGGCTCTGTTGCTTAACCAGAAACTGAAGGGTACGGTGTTGTTCCGCACCCTCTTCTACATTCCCCACCTGATCCCTGCTGTCGCGCTGACAGTGCTATGGATGGCCATTCTGCAGCCGAGGATGGGGCCGGTCAATGCGGTGTTGCGCGCGCTTGGCGTGGCCGATCCCCCCGGATGGTTGATGACACAAGACACAGCGCTATTGTCGGTCACTATTATCAACGTGTGGGCGGCAGTGGGCGGCAACACGATGCTGATCTTCCTGGCCGGCCTGCAGGGAATTCCCAACGAGTACTATGAGGCCGCTTCGATAGACGGCGCAAGCGCATGGGCCAAGTTCCGCAATATCACTCTGCCCATGCTTTCGCCAACCATCTTCTTCAACCTAGTGTTAGCCATTATTGCGGCGTTGAAGGTGTTTACCACTGCCTGGGTGGCCACACAGGGCGGGCCGTCGTACGCCACATGGTTCTTCGTTTTGCACATTTATCACGAAGCCTTCCAGAACTTCCGTATGGGCTATGGCAGCGCCCTGGCGTGGATTCTGGCCGTAATCCTGATTGCTTTCACACTGGCGCAGGTATACGCGTCACGCAGATGGGTGTATTACGATGGCGATTAGCAGACCATTTCCGACCGTTACGCCAACGATGCAGGCGACCGGCAGACGAAAGACGCTTCGCCCATGGCGTGTGGTGTTGTATGCCGTTGTCTTATTCTTCGCAGCCATTTTTGCCTTTCCGCTGCTGTGGACGTTGATGGCGTCACTAAAGACGGTTCAAGAGACATTCGCCTATCCTCCAGTGTTGTTCCCAGCGGTGCCGCAATTTGTCAACTATATCCGTGTATTGAGCATTGATCGTATTCCCGTGCTGTTGTGGACCTGGAATGCTGCCTACATCACGGCCTTGACGACTGTCGGCACGGTTATGACGGCTTCGCTGGTGGGTTACTCGTTCGCGCGCTTCTCATATCGCGGGCGCAATGCGCTTTTCCTGATCACGCTGGCTACTATGACGCTGCCAGCCCAGGTGACTTTGATTCCGCAATTCGTATTGTTCCATCGTCTGGGCTGGATCAACACTCATCTGCCATTGTGGGTACCGGCCTGGTTCGGCGGCGGCGCATTCGGCATCTTCCTGATGCGGCAGTTCTTCCTGACCATCCCGCGCGATCTGGACGAAGCGGCCCTGATTGACGGCGCAAGTTACCCACGAATCTTCTGGTCGGTGCTATTGCCGTTGTTAAAACCACCCACCGTCACACTGGCAATTATCACTGCGCTGGCCGTGTGGAGCGATTACCAAAATCCCATTATCTACCTTAACTCGCCGGACAAGTTCACCATATCGGTGGGCTTGCACTTTTTTGTGCAATCGCCGGAGGTGGGCGGTGAGCCATTGCAGCACTTGCTCATGGCGGCGTGCGTCCTGACTATGATTCCCGCTGTGGCTGTGTTCCTGGCTGGCCAGCGTTATTTCGTGCAAGGTGTAGTGATGTCCGGGTTGAAGGGTTGATCCTTCGACGCGTTGACAGGACGGTGAAGGCAAATCAACAGACAGACGTGAATGTGAATAGTTTTTTGAGGAGGATGGAATGCAACGCAAGTTCACCAGACGCCAGATTTTGAAGGGTGCTGCTATCGGGGCTGGGTCGCTTAGCGCGAGTATGCTGGCAGCCTGCGCTGCCTCGCCTACCGCCGCGCCGCCTGCGCCTGCAGCTGGAGTGACCAGCGCGCCGCCAGCTTCGGATGTGACGCTGCGCCTGCAAGCCCCGGCTGTGCCGCTGGGGGGCATGGCCATCGAATTCGCCAAGCGCTTCCAGGACGAAACTGGCATCAAGGTCGAAGTTGAAGAGACGATTTACAACGAGATCGAAAAGAAAACACAGACCGGCTTTATCTCCGATACGCTACAGGATGTGGTGTATGGCCATCACCGCTGGCTGTTCATCAATTTCACGAAAGGCATCTACGCTGTGCTCGACGACATGTTCAAGAGTGACCCGCCGCCGGACTTCGCCGACATCTTCCCCAGCGTGATGGAAGGTAATCAGTTCGATGGCAAGAACTTCAGCCTGCCCGATGTGACACACCCTGGCGGCAATATCGCGGTGAACTACAACAAGACCCTGCTGGCTGAGAAGGGGTTGGAAGAGCCCAAGCCCGGATGGACGCTGGCCGACTGGGAAGCCCTGGCCCGCAAAGCGGCTGATCGAGAGAAAGGCATCTTCGGTATGTCCTTCGACAACATCACTGCGATGCACTATTACAGCAACATCGCCCGCTCGTTCGGCGAGAAGGATTCCACTGACATGTGGCTGATGGATCGCGAGGGCAAGACCTTTCAGTACAACACGCCTATTCACAAGGAAATTGCTGATTGGCTCGTGCGGCTGCACAACGATAGGATTGCTCCGCGTAAGAAGGATCAAATAGAGACCGGCTTGTTCGTTGGGGGATTATCGGCTACACACGCCAGCATCGTTGGCAATGTGGCTGATTTCCTCAAGAAGACCGCAGGCAAGTTCGAGATGGACGCCGTCCTGCTGCCGGTGGGGGACAAGGGCCGCCAGGGCACGTGTTACTCCGGCAACCAATGGATGATCAACGCCAGAACCAAGCACATGTCCGAGGCCTACAAGTTGCTCACTATGCTTACCTCCAAAGAAGCGGGTGTGTATTTGGCCACCAATGTGGCTGTGCAGCCGAATGGCCGCAAGGCGGCCTGGACCGACCCGGCTGTCAACAAAATTAACCGCATGTTCGGCGTGGCAGCCAGCCTGATCGAAGCCGGCGTCGAGCCGTTCCCCATGCCGAACAACACGCGCTTCAGCGAGGCTAACACCGCCTTCCAGGCCGAGGTTGAGCAAATCTGGGAAGGCACTAAGACGTGGAACGAGCAAGCTCCGCTTATTCAGAAAAGGCTACAGGAGATACTGGATCAGCCCCGGCCGTAATCGGAGTCGCCTGCCTTTTTACAAATGCGCGCAAACGCCCGACAGCGGAGATAGCGCTGTCGGGCGTTTGTTGAAGACATCTTTCAGGGACCTGCTGGCTGTTGCCGTCTGTGTTCACAGCAGACGTGGCGTGCGAGAGGCCTGTCCAAACGCCAGTTCGCCGATTTTCTGATCGCTGCGTGTGAGCGCCAGTTCTGACATTGCTTCAGGGGCGATCCAGCGCGCGGCGATGTAGCCGGCGCCGTGCTGCGGCGCTGCGCCGGCGCCGGCCAGCTGAACGCGCGCCACCCACCGCGTCAGCCGGAAATGGGTGAAGGTGTGTCGCACAACGCCGATGAAATCGCCCGGCGCGACGCGGATCGAGACGCCTGTGCGCTCTTGGACGAGTTGGGCCAGCCGGCGGGCGCGGCTGGCCTCGTCCTCGCCATCTGCCGGCTCCAGGTCGCCGCCGGGAAATTCCCACAGCCCGCCAAGCAGCCCGTGATGCGCGCGTTGCGCCATCAGCACGCGCCCGTCCACATCCGCGATGACAGCGGCGACGGCGACTTTGTGCGGCAGCGGAAGGCGGGCGGCCCGGGCCGGGTAGGCTTCCGGCTGGCCGGCGGCGAAGGCGCGGCACTCGCTGCGGATCGGACAGCGCAAGCATTCGGGCGCGCGCGGGGCGCACAGTGTCGCGCCCAGTTCCATCAGCGCTTCGTTGAAAGGGCCGGCGCGACCCGCAGGCAACAGGGATTCGCTGAGTTGCCACAACTTCTTCACCGCCCCCGGCGACCGGGCGTCTGCGATCGCATACACGCGCGACAGCACGCGCCTGACGTTGCCGTCCAACACCGGCGCGTCGCGCCCAAAGGCGAGACTGGCGATCGCGCCGGCTGTGTAGCGGCCTACGCCGGGCAACTTGAGCAATTGCTCAACGGTGTCTGGAATCCTGCCGCCGTAGTCGCGCATGACAACCTGCGCGGCGCGATGCAAGTTGCGCGCGCGGGCATAGTAGCCCAGCCCCTCCCACAATTTCAGCGCGTCATCGATTGGCGCTTCGGCCAGGTCTTTTAAGGTCGGGAATCGTTGCAGCCAGCGCCGGAAATAGGGGATGACAGCGGCGACCTGCGTTTGTTGCAGCATAATCTCGGAAAGCCACACATGGTAGGGGTCGCGCGGCTCGGCGCGCCAGGGCAGGTCGCGCCGATGCGCGGCGAACCACTTCAGCAATGCCGATTGCAGGCGCGCCGGCGATGGCGCGTTGTCGGCTGGCAGCGACTGGCGAGGCGCGGCCGGCTGGTGTGGCCTGGCAGGCTCGGTTGACGTTCTCATGCACTTTGGGTATGATACCTGCGCTGTCATCGCGCTGCCTTAGCTCAATCGGCAGAGCAATCGCTTCGTAAGTGATAGGTTTCGGGTTCAACTCCCGAAGGCAGCTTGCAGAGAGGCCGGTCCAAGACCGGCCTCTCGCATGTCTGAGCATTGAGAGTTACGGCTCGCGGATTGGAACGGCTGACAGATCGCCTTCGGCGCGCGTGAAACGCGCAGAGATCCAGGCGGCCCCACTGCCATACCGGATTTGCCACCAGGTCTGATCGGCGTTCCTGCCGGTGATCTGGGCGCGCTGCCCGCTGACCAGCCGGCCTAACAGGCCGTACTCGACTCCTGGCCCGCTGCGGACGTTAACGGTGTTGCCGGCGCGGACGACAATAGCTGGCTCGAGTGGGTTCATTGAGGCAACCCCCGCCGGGGACGCAGCGCCAGTCGCCTCTACCGACCCGACCGGCGCAACGTAGTCACCGTGAACCCATCCCAGCTTGCCTCTGAACCGGATATGCCACCATTGACCGTCGAGGCTCTTGCCCAAAACAGGCGCAGTGTCGCCGCCGGCCAGTCGGCCCAGCACGCGATACTGCTGACCTGGGCCGCTGCGCACATTGACCACGTTGCCGGCCAGCGTCATGATTTCGGTTGGCAGGGCCGCGACTGGCGCAATGCTCTCGGTGGGAGTGATTGGCGTTTCGGCGATGATGGCCGGCTCAGCCGGCGCGTCAGGCGCTTCGGGATTTTCCGGCCCGATGTGCTGGTTGCCGGCTGCGACGGCCGAGTGGGCGTAGTAGCAGGTGTTGAAATCGGGGCCGATGATGATGCGATAGCGCGGGCCATCGGGATTGGGATCGGACACCACGTTGCTTTGTTTCAGGTTGAATGTGCGCAGCAAAAGCGGCACGGCGCTGCCCTTGCTGGAGGTGGCGCGGTCGTAGATGATCGTCCTGTCATAGAGCCGGTCGGCTGCGCGCAAGTGCACGATGCGAAATCCCAGTTCAGCGAGTCGATCTGCCGCCGCCGCGCCAAAGCCGGGATCGTTGGTGCCATTCCAGACCTCGATGGGGATGCCGTCGTTGGGCCGCTGGTTCAGCGCGACGGACAAGACCTGTTGCAGGTAGCGCGCGCGATTGGCCGGGCTCGGCAAAGCCACCAGACCATCGGGGCCGACTGCGCCATTGGCGCCGCCCCAGTCGAGGAAGCGGCTGCGGATGATGGCGTTGTTGAAACGATTGGCGATGGAGGCAAAGTAGAGAACGGTCTCCAACGGCATGTCGGTCTGGATGTGCTTCTGGAATTGGTCGAACAGGACGGGGATTTTGGGCAGCAGGTTGATCTGTTTGGCTTTGGCGAACAGGGCGCGCACCAGGCGTTGCTCGCGCCGGCCGCGGTCTACGTCGCCGCCGGGGATGCCGTAGCGGGCGCGCACATAGGCCAGCGATTGGAGGCCGTTCAGGGTGTACACGCCGGCCTTAGGGATGTTGATCTCCAGCGTCGGCACTTTGGTTCCGCGCTTCCAGACCTCGCCGGTGAACGTGTCCACGTAATCCTGCGCCACATACGCGCCGCCCATGTAGTACGGGTCGCGCGGGAAGACGTGGTAGATGGGGCAGGTCGCCACGATGTCAACGCCGCCCAGCGTGTCCACCGCGCGCACGACCGCCTCAAAGTTGACCATTGCGAAGTAGTCGATCGGGATGCCGAAGTTATAGAGGATGGTTTGCCTGAACAGATCGGCGCCGCCGCGCGCAAAGGCAGTGTTGATTTTTGATGTGCCGAAGCCGGGCATGTAGGCCGGCGTGTCGCGCGGGATGGACAGCATGACCACCGACGGCGTGTCCGGGTTGACGCTGGCGATGATGATCACGTCGGTGTTGGCGAAGTTGCGCGTGGGGCGCTTGTCCACGCCCAGCAGCGCGATGTTGATCGTCCCTTCAGGCAGTTGGATCAGCGGCATGGGCGGTGGGGGCGGGGGCGGCGATGGAACAGCAGTAGGCGCGGGGGTGGGGGGCGGCGTGTCCTGCGCGGGCGATTGAGCGAAGGCCGTCGCGGGCGCCATGCCGACGCAAAGGACAAGGCTGATGAGGATGTGGAAAATGCCTGACCGCAGCATGGTTTTCATCTTGCGCGAATCACTGACAGAGACCGGGTTTAAGATGCTTAAATAGCCTGGGGCGAGTATAGCCTGAATCGGCGTCCCTGACTCTGCCCGCGCGTGATATCCTCTTGACTGACCATCACCATGCATCTGTCGTATGTCATCGCCCGCAGGCTGTTGGCTGCCGGCTGGATCAGCCTGTGCGCCGGCTTGATCTATTGGGGATTTTGCAGCGCCTCGCTGGACGACTTTGACTCATACAACTTTGCCCGCGCGTTGACAGAATTTGCGCCCGCGCGCTTTCAGCCCCATCCGCCCGGCTATGTGTTGTACGTGTGGCTGGGGCAAATTGCGCTGGCGATTGCCGGCGACGCGCGGCTGGCCCTGGTCTCGCTGAGCGTCGTAAGCGCGGCGCTGGCCTGCGGCGCGGCCTTTCTGGCGGTCAGCGCGTTGTTCTCCGCGCGGGCGGGCTTGACGGTTGCGCTGCTGATGGCGCCAACGCCGCTGCTCTGGCTCAATGCAGACAAGGCGCTGTCAGACGCGCCGGCGTTGCTGGCGCAGGCCGTCTGCTTTGCCGGCATTGCGCTGGCCGTCACGCGTCGGTTGCCGGCCTGGTTGCCGGGGCTTCTACTTGGCATCTCTGCCGGCTTCAGGCCACAGGCGGTCATTGGTCTGGGTGTTGCCTGCGCGCTCGCCTGGCTCTGGCTGGGTCTGAGCGTGCGCCGCTGGTTGACTGCGCTGGGCGCTGTTGCAGCGGGGGCACTGACATGGCTGACGCCGACGTTGGCCGCGTTCAACTGGAACCTCGACGCCATGTTCGGCTACTTCCGTGGCGCGACGGCGTTTGTGGCCGGCCAGGAGTCCCTGTTCGCTGCGGCTGTCACGCCTGAAACGGTTGCTGTGCGCTGGCAGGCCGTCTGGGACTGGGGCAGCCGGGCGCTGTTCGGTCCGTTGCCTGATTATGCGCGCGCGGCACTTGGCGCCGGCGCGCTGATCCTGGCGCTGGCCGGCAGTCTGGAGCGCCGGCCCGGACCTGCCGGTGACGCCAGGCGCGCAAGCGTTGTCTTGTGCTGGAGCTGGTGGATTCCTCAGGCAGCGCTGCATGGGGTTTTTCTCAACCCGGAGCTAACGCGCTATGCCCTGGCCATGCTGATTCCAGCGGCAGTGCTGATTGCCAACGGGGTAGATGTTGCAGCCCGCAGGCTGTGGCCGGCGCGCAGCAAAACGGTGTCCTTGGGGGTGGCGCTGCTATTCGCGGCTGTCGTCGGGGCGCAGGCGCTGCCCCTGGCTGACACTTTGCACACCGTCCCGGCCCCTCCCGATCAACTGGCAGCCGCGATCCATTTGCGCTTCCAGCCGGATAACACGCTGATTGTTGCGCGCCAATCGTACAACGCGCTGGCCTATCTTCTGCCGGAGTGGGACGTGCGTTTTGCCGACGCTTACGACCCGGATGTATTGGCGCGCGACATGGCCGGCGCTTCCGCTGCCTATATCATCATTGCCGACCCTGAAGCGTTGACGCCGGGTGAAGCATTTGTGGAGATCGAAACGCTTCGCTTTCAACGCGATCCGCAAGTCCACGCCAAACACGCCTCTGTCACGGCGAATGTGTATGGCCGGCTGAGCAGCCTGTCTGTGCGCGACTTTGCCTTGCCGCCCGATGGCGCGATTCACATCGGCGCGGCTCAGGATGGGCGGTTTGCGCTGGCTGGGTGGCATCGGCGCGAAGAGATTGGCGGCGTGTTGGCGCGCTGGATGGGCGCTGATGCAGAAGCCTCGTTGCGCGTCTTGCTGCCGCCGGCTGATCTGCGTCTCAGACTCAGTGTGATGTCGTATCCGCCGGAGCAGAGTCTGACAGTGTTGTGTGAAGGCGAGCCGCTTGGTCAGGCGGCCGTGGCGCAGACATGGGGCGAGGCGTATTTCAGCGTGCCGGCCGCCTGCGCCAGGCCGGACCGCCCCTCCATCATCACCCTGCGCCCCGCTCGCCGGGCCGCGCCATCAGACAGCGGTCAATCTTCAGATCGCCGCTCGTTAAGCGTGGCGGTGAGGCTGGTCGAATTTGCGCTGCGCTGAGTTTCGGCTGCGGCCCGATTGTGGGCCGACCCGACGCGCCAAATCAAACGCTCCATGCGATCTAACTCTCGCGCCGCGCGCAGGAGTAGAATACGCGCCGTTTGCCTTGCACCATGCTGTTTCCAACTCAGGCGATGTCATGTCATCTCTGCGCGATTTCTATCTGATCGACCCAACGTTCACGTTGTTCAACAATGGCTCTGTCGGCACTGTGCCGCGTCCCGTGCTCGACGCGCTGCTCCGTTTCGAGCAGGAGATGGAGTTTCACCCCGGCAAGTTCTTTGGCGCGATCAGCCCGCGCATGGCCGAAATCCGCGCCCAGGTCGCCGAGTTCCTCGGCGCGACGCCGGCCTGTCTGTCCTTTGTGATCAACACCACAACCGGCCTGAACTATCCCATCCGCAGTCTGCAACTCGGCCCTGGCGACGAAGTGCTGTCCACCGATCACGAATACGGCGCGCTCAACAACGCCTGGCGTTACATGGCGAAGCAGCGCGGATTCACTTACATCAACCATCCGATTCGCGCGCCGATGACCACGCGCGAAGCGTTCGTGGACAATCTGTGGGAAGGTGTCACGCCGCGCACGAAGGTGATTTTCATCAGCCACATCACGTCCCCGACCGCTTTGATCTGGCCGGTCGATCTGGTGTGCGCCCGCGCACGGCGCGAAGGCATCCTGACGGTGATCGACGGCGCGCACGCCCCCGGCCAGATTCCGCTCAAACTGGATGAGATCGGCGCGGATTTCTATGTGGGCAATCT
>DAOTYS010000280.1:0-2271 GCA_034434575.1 Thermoflexales bacterium | reverse complement strand
CTGAGCACGCCGCCACGCTGATTGAGGCGTTGGCGCAGCCGAGGGAACAACTCCAGCATGCGCTCGTAGTCGCGCTGCACCTCATCGCGGTCGCGCCGCGTGTAGGCGCCCATCAACAGGTTCTCGCGCACGGTCATATCGGGGAAGATGCGGCGCGACTCCGGCACCGCCCCGATGCCGCGCCGGATGATCTGTGGCGTCGGCAGGCCACTGATCGGCTGGCCGTCGAACATCACTCGGCCGGCGCGCGGCTTCACCTGGCCGAGGATCACCTTCATGGTCGTGGACTTGCCGCTGGCGTTGCCGCCCAACAGGCACACGATCTCCCCAGGGTTGACGTGCAGGCTCACCCCGAAATGGACCTGCAACGGGCCGTAGAACGTGTCTACCCCCTCCAGCGACAGCAGATGGGAAGCCGGCGTCAGGGGACTCAGCGCAGTTCCCGATCTCCGATCTCTAATCTCCAATCTGCCACCTCCGGGCCACGTCGCCTGTGCCCCAGGTATGCCTCGATCACATATGGGTCGTCTCGCACATCTTCCGGCCGGCCCTCGGCAATCTTGCGCCCGTCGTCCATCACGATCACCCGGTCGGAGAGCTGCATCACCAGCGAGAGCTTGTGCTCGATCAGCAGGATAGTCAGCCCTTGCTGCTTGAGCGCGCGGATGAACTCCAGCAACTCGGCAGTCTCGGTAGGGTTCATGCCGGCGGTGGGTTCGTCGAGCAACAAGATGCGCGGCCGCAAAGCCAACGCGCGAGCGATCTCGGTGCGGCGGCGGTTGGCATACGACAGGCTGTAGGCCGGCCGGTCGGCGCGCGGCAGCAACCGATCACCGAACAGAGCCAACACCTCGCGCGCCTCTTCGCGCAGGCGGCGCTGCTCTTCACGCCATGCCGGGGGCTGGATCAGCGCCAGCAACAGCTCGGCGGCCATGCCCACCACCGGCGCCCGCAAACGATAAGCGCGCTGCCGGGTGTGCGCGCCGATCAACACGTTGTCCAGCACGCTCAGGTTGCCAAACACACGCCCATGTTGAAAGGTGCGCGCCAGGCCGCGCGCAGCCAACACTTCGGGCGGCAGGCCTGTGACCGGCCGGCCGTCGAGGCAGATCTCGCCGGCATCGGGTTGGTCCAACCCACTGATCAGGTTGAATAGAGTGGTCTTGCCGGCGCCGTTCGGCCCGATCACGCTGACGGTCTCCCCCTCATGAACGACCAGGTCCACGCCATCCACGGCGACCACGCCGCCGAACTCTCGGCGCAGTCCGCGCACCTCCAGGAGCACCCTGTCGTTCATCCCCATAGCCGGCATGCCTCACACCGTCCCCAGCAGCCCTTGCGGCCGAAAGCGCACCAGCAACAACAACACGATGCCATAGATGAGATAGCGCGCGTCGGCCAGCGGACGGAAGACCTCCGGCAAAGCGGTGAGCGCAATCGCGCCGACTACTGCGCCGGCCAGGTTGCCCATCCCGCCCAGGATGACCATGGTCAGGCCCAGGATGGACGTGGTGGCGGCGAATGTCTCGTTGTTGATGTAGGAGTACATGTGGGCGGTGAAAGCGCCGCTCAGGCCGGCGACCAGCCCGCTGGCGATGAAGGCCAGGGCCTTGTAGCGGTTGAGGGAGATCCCGAACGCGCGCGCCGCCACGTCATCCTCGCGCATGGCGCGCCACGTGCGGCCCAGGTGCGACTGCATCAGCCGCCACTGAAAGAGGGCAGCGATCGCCAGCACGGCCAGCGCTGACCAGTAGATCGGCACGTTCTGCGTAATCGGCAAGCCGAGGAACGTCAGCGGCGGGATGTTGCTCAGCCCCAGCGGGCCATTGGTCAAGTCCTCCCAGTTCAAGATGATCTGGTTGATCACCTCACCGATGCCCAGCGTGGCCAGGGCGACGTATTGGCTGCGCAGGCGGAATACTGGCCACGTCAGCAACGTCCCCAGCGCCGCAGCCAGGGCTGCACCCAACAGCAACGATAACTCCACCGGCAAGCCCAGCCGCATGGTCAGCAACGCCGAGGCATACCCGCCGATGGCCAGGAAGCCGGCCTGACCCAGCGACATCTGGCCGGCGGCGCCGGTGACCAGGGTGATGCTCAGCGCCAGCATGCTGAACAGCCAGGCACTGGTGAGGATCTGCAACAGGTATGGGTCGGTAGCGATGAACGGCAGCAGGGCAGCCGCGACCAGCGCCGCGACCACCAGCCACGCCGGGATACGCGCCGGCTGGCTGTTGGCCACAAACGTGCCGGTGAGCGGCTCCGGTGGCA
>DAOTYS010000279.1:0-2708 GCA_034434575.1 Thermoflexales bacterium | reverse complement strand
CGCTCCTGTCAGAACAAGCCGACGATTTTGCCGTCGACCACATCCACATTCTCATACGCCGGATGAGCCGGCAGACCCGGCATGGTGCGCATGTCGCCGCACAATGGGTACAGAAACCCCGCGCCCGCCGAAGCGCGGATGTCGCGCACCGGCAGCGTAAAGCCGGCAGGCGCGCCCAGCAGCTTCGGGTCATGCGACAGGCTGAGATGCGTCTTGGCCATGCAGATGGGCAGGCCGCCCAACCCCAGTTGTGTGAACTGCCTGATGCGTTGTTCCGCTTCCGGCGCGTACTCGACGCCGCCGGCGCCGTACATCTCGCGGGCGATGATCTCGATCTTATCCGTGATCGACTCGTTGCACGTGTACAGGAAACGGAACTGGCCGGGCCGATTGCAGGCCGCTGCCACCGCCTCGGCCAGTTCGACGCCGCCGGCGCCGCCCTGCGCCCACACATCGGACAGATACGCGCCTTCTGCGCCGGCCTCGACCGCTTTGTGGCGGATCAATTCGATCTCGGCTGGGGTGTCTGTGGCGAAGTGATTGATCGCGGCCACCACCGGCACGCCGAACTTGCGCGCATTCTGGATTTGTCTGGTGAGATTGGCGCAACCGCGCTCCAGAGCCGGCAGATTTTCACTGGTCAGTTCCGGCGGCAACGGCTTGCCGGCCACGACTTTGCCGGCCCCGCCGTGCATCTTCAACGCGCGCGCCGTCGCCACCAGCACCACGCAATCGGGCTTCAGCCCGCTGGCGCGGCACTTGATGTCCATGAACTTCTCCATGCCCAGGTCGGCCCCGAATCCACTCTCGGTCACCACATAGTCCGCCAGCTTCAGCGCGATCTGGTCGGCCACGATGGAGCTGTTGCCATGCGCGATATTGGCAAAGGGGCCGGCGTGCACAAACACGGGCGAATGCTCCAGCGTCTGCATCAGGTTGGGCATCAGCGCGTCTTTCATCAGCGCGGTCATCGCCCCGGCGACTTTGAGATGCTCGGCGGTGATGGGATTGCCGGCCTTGTCGAGCGCAACCATCATGCGGCCCAGCCGCGCGCGCAGGTCATCGAGGCCGGTTGCCAGCGCAAGGATGGCCATCACTTCCGAAGCCACGGTGATGTCATAGCCGGCCTGGCGCGGCACGCCGTCCTGTCTGCCGCCCAACCCGATGACGATATTGCGCAGCGCGCGGTCGTTGATGTCCACCACGCGATTGATGAGAATGGCATGCGGGTCAATGTTGAGCGCGTTGCCATGAAACAGATGCGAATCGAGCGCGGCGGCCAGCAGGTTGTGCGCCGCGCCGACAGCATGAATGTCGCCGGTGAGATGCAGGTTGAAATCCTCCATCGGCACGACCTGGGCGTAGCCGCCGCCGGCGGCCCCGCCCTTGATGCCGAACGTCGGCCCCATGCTGGGCTGGCGCAGGCAGGTGAACACCTTGCGCCCCGTGTAATGCAGCGCCTGCGACAGGCCGACTGTGGTCACGGTCTTGCCCTCGCCCAGCGGGGTTGGGGTGATGGCGGTGACGACAATGTACTTGCCGTTGGGCCGGGCGGCCAGGCGCGCGCGCGCATCCAGGCGCACTTTGGCCTTGTAGTTGCCGTACAGCTCGATCTCGTCTTCGTTCAGGCCGGCCTGTGCGGCAATCTCGCGGATGGGCAGCAATCGCGCCGCTTGCGCGATCTCCAAGTCTTTGGGAATGGTCGTTTGGGTCAAGGGTTGGATTGACATCGTGGTCCTCCAGCCCCATCTTATTACAGAGCGACAGACGCGCCAGCCGGCGACTCAAGCAGATCGCTGTGTCAGCGATCAGATGTCAGACACCAGAAATCGTTGAAAGTCGTGGATATGCTCACGCAACCTCGGATTAGACGTCATCTCGGGCCGAGGATCGACATAGTAGACGCCGTCCAGTCGATTCAGCGCAACGGTGTAGGCCAGGAAGTGGTTGCTTTTGAAGGTCGAGTTGACGCTGAAGATGCTGTTCCCGCGCCGGGACCGCTGCACATCGTGCAAAAAGATCGCAACAACAGGCACTGCGCGACCCAGCAGTCTTGTCAACAGAAACTTGTCCAGGAAGACTTTATCTATCCGATCCTTGCTTGTCGTCTTCACCGACCCCACCACCTCAGCAGCCGACAAGGTTCTCGTCTCGGATGCCAGGATAGCCTTCCCTCGAGAGAAGACCAGATCGAGCTGGTATGATATGCGCTGGCCGCTGTATCCGGGGATCGGGAGAGTGATCGTTCGCGGTTCGCATTCGAGGCCGATCTGCTGCAGAATCAGCTTGACCATAGACTCGAAAAGCTGGCCGATGCGCTTGCGGGACTGATTGCTGTTTTCAAACGAGTCGCTCACGCAGCCAAGCGATTGCTGCAACGTGTAGATGACGCGATTGAACTCATTCGAAGCGAGGTAGCTCTGCGCCGCTTTGGAGTCAGCAGCTTTGTCCTGACGCCTGCGCAGACGCTCCAGAAATGATCCAAATCGCTCGAACGCCTTGGCCAGGACAACCTCAGACTCGATGAATAGCCGGGTGTTGAGAGGCCGGGTGATTCGATGACCGTAGGATTGGCCATATTGATAGAAGATGTAGTCTGGATACGAGGGCGAAACAATTCTAGTCGGCCCGAGGCTATGCAACAGGGTCAGGTAACTTCGACTCAGGCTTGCGTAATCCGACAATTGCCCGAACGCCGCGCAATCTTT
>DAOTYS010000278.1:0-13312 GCA_034434575.1 Thermoflexales bacterium | reverse complement strand
GCTTGTAACGCTCGATCTGCGTAGCCTCATTGGTCGCGCGCACCGCCTGCTCGATCAATTGATCGTACTCAGGGTTCTTGTAGTTGATGAAGTTGCGCCGGAAGTCCGAGGTGTAACGCACCAGCACCGCCTGTGGGTCCATCTTGCCGGTGAAGTCGATGAGGGTCGTGTCGAATTCGCGGTTGGTGTAAATGCGCTCCAGCCAGACACCCCACTCCACCGTCTCGATGGCAGCCTGAATGCCAACCTGGGCCAGTTGATCGGCGATGATCTGGGCAGTGCGTCCGTACAAATCGGCGTGCGAGGAGATCGACAGGGTGGTGGTGAAGCCGTTGGGATAGCCGGCCTCGGCCAACAGCGCCTTCGCGCGGTCGGGGTCATAGGGATAGCGGTCCTGCAGGCCGTCCTGGTAGTACTTTGCCATGACCGGACTCATGTTCGATCCCAGCTTGACCGCGTATCCGTCGAAGACCGCCTGGATAATAGCGTCCTTGTCAATGGCATGATTGATGGCCTGGCGCACCTTCACCTGATCGAACGGCGGGCGGGCGTGATTCATGCCCATGATGAACACCGAGTTGGCCGGATGGCTGACGACAGTGAACGCATTGCCCAGCGCCGGCAGTTGCTCGGCGGAGACGCTTGTGAAGTCAATCGCCCCGGATTGCAGTTGCAGCAGGGCGGTCTGATCGTCCTTGATGATGCGGAACTCGACCTGGTCGATCAGGTCGCGCGTGTCTTGCCAGTAATCGGCGAACTTCTCCAGCACAATGCGTTGCTGCGGCTCATAGGAAACAAAACGATACGGGCCGGTGCCAACCGGCGACTTGTCATGCTGGCCGTCGTTCGCGGCGGGAAGAATCGCCAGGGTGGAGAGCAGGTTAACGAATGAGGCGTTCACCTGTTTCAGCGTAATCACACAGGTCGCAGCGTCGGGCGTTTCCACGCGCTCCACGTCAGCCAGGCTGCTGGTCAACGGCTTGCCATCGGGGGCGCCCTTGCCCATCAAGCGGTCGAAGCTGTATTGCACATCCGCCGCTGTGACAGGCTGGCCGTTGTGAAAGCGCGCGCCGGTGCGCAATGCAAAGCGATACGTCAAACCGTCTTCGCTGACGGTATAGGATTCGGCAAGCGCCGGCGTGACGCTGCCATCCGGGGCCGGCTTGACCAGCCCTTCAAACACATTCAGCATGATCTGCTGCGTGAGCGATGCGGCTGACAGGTGCGGGTCCAGGTTGTCGGGATCGGTGGAAGTGCGCATGACCAGGCGCGTGGGCTGCTGAGGGGCGGCTGTGGCCGCTGGCGCATCCGAAGCGCTGCCGGTGGGCAGCGGTCTTGGCGCAGCGCACGAAGCCAGCATGACCGCGAGCGCAGACGCAACCCAAACGACAACTTTGCCAGAGCGAGAAAGTGTCAGACTCATCAGATTACCTGCCTTTTGAGTAATATAGCAAAATCACCTTACAGGCATCAGGTTAAACAGGGTTTAAGCGCAAGCCGGGAAAACGATCACGAGTAGACTGTGCCATGCGCCCGAGCGCGATTCAGATTCAAGGAGGAAAGTCTCATGGAAGCGCAATCAGCGCGCCAGATCATCGAACGCGGCGGCTTCGTCGCCATTTTACGCGGGAACTACACCGGCTGGTTCAGCCGCATCGCCCAGGCGCTGATCGACGCCGGGGCGACGGCAATGGAAGTGACGTTCAACTCGCCCAGCGCCGCCGAGGGCATCCGCGAAGTGCGCGAGGCGTTCGGCGACGCCATTCTGATGGGGGCCGGCACGGTGCTCAACGTCCAGACGGCGCAGGTCGCGCTGGAGGCCGGCGCGCAGTTCATCGTCGCGCCCAACACCAACCCGCAGGTCATTCGTTACTGCGTCGAGCGCGATGTGTGCGTGATCCCCGGCGCCTACACCGCCACCGAGGTGATGACTGCCGTCGAAGCCGGCGCCACGCTGGTCAAGCTGTTCCCGGCCGAGCTGACCTACTTCAAAAATCTGCGCGGCCCGCTGAATCATGTGCCATTCGTGCCGACCGGCGGCGTGGAGTTGAGCAACGCTGCCGACTTCATCAAACTGGGCGCAGTCGCTGTGGGCATGGGCAGCGCCATCATCGGTGAATACGTCAAGCACGGCGACGGGCTAAAAACGATGCGGGAGCGCGCGACAACACTGGCGCAGGCCATCCGCGCAGCCAGAACAGCGTCCTGACGACGCGCTCGACTGCAGAACCCTAACCCGTCCTGCGCGAGATAAGCGCAGGTATCTGGCGCATACCTCTGCGCCAGTCGCGGCTATGATTGGCAAACACATCGCAGACGGGATGAAGCTGTTTGATGCAGAAGACCTCAAACCCAAATCGCGGAGTCGCACTCAGCCTTGTATGCGTTCTGGCGCTGTCGGCGCTGGCGCTGGCCACATGCGCCACGCCAGTAGTGACCCCAGCCCCTGAACCCACGCTCATCACGACACCGGTGATTTCGGTCAGTCCAGCTGTTGCCGGCCCCGGCACGCCCGTCACTGTGGACGGCGCCGGCTTCCTCTCAAGCGCGAAGGTGACTGTCCGTCTCGATCCGGCCGGCGGCGGCGCCTCCATTGCGCTGGCCGAAGTGGCGCCCAGCGCCGCCGGCGTGTTCAAGTTGATCTTCATCATGCCCTCGACCTGGGCCGATGGATCGACGATCAACAACGGCGATCTGCTCATCACGGCCAGTTCGACCGACGGGTCCGCAACGGCATCCGCCGGCATCTCATTCATGACCGATGGCGCCGCCCCTGCGAACAACCCGCAACCCGCAGCGGTGGCCACCCTGCCAGCAACTCAGGCGCCCGCCGCCGCGTCGGCCCCGACGCCAGATCAACCCACAGCGACGATCGAGCCGGCTTCCGGCAGGGCGGGATTGGAAGTGCGGGTGCGCGGCAGCGGTTTCCCGGCCAACACGCCGCTGGTGGTCAGGCTGGGCAGGCCGGGCGTCGGCGCAGGCGAGCGCGTGTATGCCAGCGGCGTCACAAATGGGCAAGGCGCGATCGATCTGACTTTCATCATGCCGGCCACCTGGCCCGATGGACGCCCAATCACAGAGTCATCGCTGGTGATCCTGCTGGCAAGCGAAGATGAGGCCGTCCGCGCGCTGGCTGATTTCAGCTACAGTGCCGCCCCACAGCCGACCGACACACCGGCCATCCCCACCCCATCGCCGGCCCCGACCCTCATCGCCGATTTTGGCGCGGTCAGCACGCCCAATGCCATTCAGGCAGCCATCGACTTTTTCTACGCCGTCATCCGCGATCCCAACGGCGTCAGCGCGGCAGCCTACTTCTCCGCCAATTTGCAGGCCGAAGTGCGCGCCGGACGGTCGGTTTTGGCAATCCTCAACCTCACCGCGTTGTTCAATCGTTTCGAGGTCAACACCCTTTCAGCCGGCGAAAACAACACAATCATGCAGGCCAATCTCACTTACGCCGACGGCAGCGTCGTGCAGCGCACACTGAACCTGGTCAAACAGGGGGAGAACTGGCGCATCGATTCTGTGCAATAGAGCGCGTGCAATAGAGTACGATTGGGTAGCGCGCGAGCTGCGCGCTCCTGGAGAGCGGATACGTCCCGGTGGATGTCCTGGTCTTCAAAACCTGTGGCGGGCCGCCCGGCGGTCCGCGGTGAGTTCGACTCTCATCCGCTCTCGCTGCTGACACGCGCCGAATACTCGGCTGAAGTGTGCGCGCCATCCGACAACAGGTGTCGGGCATGTGCCGGATGGCGACAGGAGGCATGTATGTCTCGACACTATGCCCTCACTGCGCTGATGGTGGTGAGCTACGTGTTGGCAGGCCGTGGCACACCGGCCCGCCAGTCTGTTCAACAGCCTGAATTCCCTTTTGCAGCCTATCCTTTCCGGCCAGACTTTGAAACCAGCGGCCTGGTGTACGTCGCCGACAGGGGGACTGCATTCATGGGGCCGAGACAGGCGTATCGCTCAGCAGACGGCGGATTGCCGGCGGCCTACACAAGCGGGCAGGCTCACACCGGCGCGCGCTCCATCCGCGCCGGCATCGTATCCGGCCCGCCGGTGTACAGCTACTCCGACGCGCGCCAATGGGTCACGCTGCCGGCCAGCAACACACTGGCCTCGGCGATGTTGCGCCTGTGGCGGCTGTCGCGCTCGACCGAAGCAGCAACCTCGCTGCTTGCGCTGACTGAACCCGCGCCGGGCGCAGGAAAGCTGGACAATGGCGCATTGCCGGCCGGCGCGCTCGCCGGCGACCTGCAATACCTGCTGATCGTGCGGCCCGACGCCAGTTATCGCTGGCTGTTGCGCGAGCGCGCCAACCGATCCGACTGGCGCATCAGCGAACACGATCTGTCAGCGTACGCCGGCCAGACCATCGCCATTCAATTCGGCGTGTACAACGACAACGCCGGCGGCATCACCGCCATGCACGTGGACGACGTGACACTGACCGTGTGCCTGCGCAAGTGAACGGATGGGACATCGCGCCGGTTACAATGAGGCCGGCAAGGTTTGGTCTGGACGGAGAAATGATGCATACCGAAGAGACGCGCAAAGTCATCCGCCGGCTGCAAATCGCGGAGGGGCACGTGCGCGCCATCCAACGCATGGTGGAGAACGGCGAGTACTGCATCGACGTTCTGAAGCAGATCAGCGCCGTGCAATCCGCCCTCGACAAGGTGAGCCAGATCATTCTGGAAAACCACCTCAACACGTGCGTGACCTCAGCCGTGCGCGGCGACGATCCGGCTGAGCGCGAGCGCGTGCTGCGCGAGATCGCCGATTTGTTTCGCAACGCCGGCCATGCCTGATGCCATGCCTGATGCGCCGGTCGCGCTGAGCGCAAAACGCAGCGTTTGTCAGGGCGCTTTGGGCAGTGAGAGCGCGCTGTGCGCCCGCAACCAGTCGCCTTCCTGTTTCGGTGATACGCGACAATCTGGCTGCTGCGCTCTCCATCGATGAGATTCTGCGCAGTTACCCCTCCCTGAGCAAAGAGGCGGTTCAGGCTGCCGTCTTTTATGCCGCCGAGCTGGCCCGCGAACGTGTGATAGCCATTCCCGCATAGGCCAAACAGATGACTTTCAACAAGAAAGTCAGAGGTTAGCCTGTTGCCAGCGGAAGCGCGCCGGCACACCGGGCAGGGCCGAACGATCCTCCTGGAACATGGCGTGCGGTTTGCCGCGATACAGCTCGGCCCCATCGACTTGCAACAGCGTGCCGTTGATGAAGCCGGCCCATTGCGCCTCGCCGCGCCGCCGCGCATACACCAGATGCGCGTCGCTCTCGATACTGCCATAGCGCGCCATGCCGCGTTCAGCCCGGTAGCGCGGGCGAATGTCTGCCTCCACCAGGCCGGCGTTCAAATCGGTCTGCGCGGCGATGACGCGCGTCTCGCCCTGCCAGTCGAGACGCACCGCCAGCCCGCGCCCGGCGGGTTCGGCTTCGATCACTTGCAGCAAGGGCCGGGGCGCGTCGGTTTCGCGCGGATGCGCCCACAACACGCTCACCAGACTGACCCACTGGCCGGCCTGCATCTCGCCCGACCACACACCGGCGATCATCTGCTCGGCCTGAAAGCTGCGCCGGGCCGGCTCGACCGTCATTCGAATCTCGGACTGCGGAAAAGCGATCCACAAAGCGCGATGATCGCGGTTGCGCCACTGCTGAATTTGTGAGATGGCGGTGTCGCAGGCGTTGCCCTCCTGCTGGAGCACATCGGTCGTCCACCACAGCGCGCTGAGCGTGCGCGGGCCATCGGTCAACGCGCGCGCACTGTCGATCACCACGAAAGCATCCAGCGCGGGGAAAAAGCTGACGGTGCGATCCCACATTACCCCGCGCAGGTCGTCGCGGGCGCGCGTGCGGCTGATCTCGGCGTCGCCCAGACGGGTCCAGTACAATCGCTCGGTGCGCACGGGGTGATAGTGGCCGTTGTCGCGGATGAACGCGAGCAGACCGCCTGATCCATCCCACTGCCCGGCGCGCCAGATCAGCCGGTTGTGATACATATCCGCGCGATAGACGCCGTCGGGCGGGCTTTCACGATAGCCGCCGTCGTGCAACAACACCGCGCCGTCGCTCACCAGCATCACAACGCTGTTTTCATCGGCGTGGCCGTGGTGCATCTTCTCGGCAGACACCGCCAGCGTGGCGCGCAGGTAATCGCGATCGATGCGGCCATAGTCCCCCTCATCGCGGTAGTTCAGGCAGGCGTAGGTGTCGCGCTCGCCCCAGCCGGCGCGAAAGACGATCTTTTTGGCGATCAGGTCGTCGAGCGCGTCCGGCGTGGGGCCGGGCGGCCGCGCCGGCACAGATTCGTCGCACCACTGCCAGGCCAGCATGAGCGGGCCGGCCATGCTCAACGCCGGCGGTTGATCGGCGACAGCCTGCCACAATCGATTCGCCGCCCAGCGCAGAGATGGGTCGCGGTGCGCAGCAGCGCCCCACTCGAAACAGGCCAGCCACTCCAACTGCTGGCTCATCCAGTGGCTGTCGCCAAAGTCGGGCAATGTGCCAAGCGGCGTGACCATCTGGGCCATGGCGCGCAGATGGGCGTGGAACGTCACGTGTTGCCGCAAATCATCGCGGCCGCGCGCCTCGCCATACACGATTGAAGCGCGCATCCAGATCGGTTGATAGAGCATGGCGTCTTCGACGCTCCAGCGGCCCCAGCTTGCCTCGGCCAGTTCGTCGGCCATCTCCAGCCACCAGCCGGCGTCGGGATGATCGGCGAACACGCGCGCTGCCAGCGCCAGATTGGCCGCCCGCAGCATGGCGCGGTTGTGCGCGCCCCACTCCGGGAAGCGCAGAAGCGGGCGCAGGCTGTCGGCCACAATGCCGGCCAGCGCCGTCCAGTCAGCCTCGCTCACGTGGTCGCGGATGCGCGCGCAGGCCGGGATGAAGACGATGGGCTGAAACATGGGATCGAGCGGCGGAACGCCGTCTTCGTATTCGGGGCGCGCGGCGATGAGGTCCGCCGGCATGAGCGCGGTCCACTCGCGGTAGCGCACTAGGATGTCGCGCGCCTGTCGCGCCAGCGCCGGCTGTTGGTCCTGTTCATACAAAAACGCCGCCGCGCTGGCGAGCGCCAGCGGCCAGGACGACGCAAGGTAGCCGAACAGCGCATTGCGCGGATCGAATTGCGCGCGCCAGCGTTCGATCTCAGCCTCGAGCCGGGCTTGTTCGGCGTCGTAAGCGAGGCGAATCACGTTTAGATACTGGGAGCGACGCGTTGTTGAAGTCGAACTGGAAGTTGACATGTCTGATGTGTTGCGCAGCAGAATTGATGGTTACTTCATCTGATTCAGCCCAGCATCTCAGGGGCCAGGATTATCCCCAGACCCAGTAGAAGCACCAGCACGCCTGTTGCCAGCAGCGTGGGGATTGCCAGAAAGAGCAGCAGCAAACCGAGGGCGTGATTCAAACGGATCACAGGGTCGATCAGCGCGCGTTGCGGCGACTGCGGATCATAGTAGACCGGGATAGAGGAGCCGACCGGATAGCGCATGAGCACACCTTGCGCGTGCGCCCGCGAACTGGAGGCCCAGGTCAAATCGGCCTGCTCGGATTCATACTGCCGGCCGTGAACAGTGTAAGCATAGCGCACGACGGCTTCATAATACACCGTGTCTTCGGTGGAGTCGGATGTGACGCGGGCTTCAGCGCCGACGATCGTGCCGGCCACAGCAGGCCAGCGGCGCGACACCAGACGGGGGACAATCACCTGGGCGGCAAAAGCGCGCAATTGCTGGGACACGCGCAGCGCGAAGAAGAAAGCGCCAGCGCCCAATGCCAGCATCAGCAATCCCGAAGCAACTCTCAGTAACATCAATGGCGACATTTTACAGCTTCGGGGTTCTGATTGTTGAGAGCGCTTTTGTCTTCACTTGCGCAAATATCTTGCAACACCTGTTTGCCCACATCCGTATAATCGCATCATGTCTGAAAAGGCCATCCTTACAACCGTTGTCGGCAGTTACCCCGTTCCATCGTGGCTGGCGGCCATGCCCTCCACCCCTAATCTGCGCGACGCCGTGCTGACGGTGCTGAAGACACTGGAGGTCGCGCATGCGCTGGGTTCACTCCGATTGCGGATTCTGGATGCTGCCGCGCTCAGTGGCCGATCGAAAGATGGTTGCGCTGGTCAAGAGACGCGATCTTTACCTGGGCAAACCATCGCAGGATGAGTGACACGGCCACCACATCAACCCGCGAGCGCGCCCGCCGGCCCATCGCCGCCACGCTGGCGTATTACGTCGGTTTCATCACGCTCGGCCTGACTACCGCATCGCTTGGGCCTACCCTGCCCGGCCTGGCCGCGCAAACACAGACGCGCCTGGGGGAGATCAGCTTTCTGTTCACCGCGCGCTCGTTTGGATATCTGCTCGGCTCGTTGCTCAGCGGCCGGCTCTACGACCGGTTTCGCGGCCACCCCTTGCTGGCTTTCGGTCTGATCGGCATGGCCGCCGCGCTGGCCGCCGTGCCGTTGCTGCCGCTGGTGGCGCTGCTGGCCGCCGTTCTGTTTCTGGTTGGCGCCGCCGAAGGGTTTGTCGATGTGGGCACAAACACATTGATCGTGTGGGTGCACCGCGAGAAGATCGGCCCGTTCATGAATGGCCTGCACTTCTTCTTCGGCGTCGGGGCTTTCCTGTCGCCGCTGCTGGTCGCGCAGGTTGCGCTGATGAGCGGGGGCATCGCCGGGGCCTATTGGGCGCTGGCCCTGCTCATTGCGCCGGTGGCAATCAATATCGCGCGCCTGCCCAGTCCGCCCATCCTGCGGGCGCGCGCCGCCAACGGTGAGCGCGAACGCATTCAATACGGTCTGGTGGCGCTGATTGCGCTGTTCTTCTTCCTGTATGTGGGCGCCGAGGTGGGATTCGCCGGCTGGATCTTCACCTACGTCACACGGCGCGGGCTGGCCGATGAAACAACTGCCGCGCTGATCAATTCGATCTTCTGGGGCGCGCTGACACTGGGCCGGCTGGCCTCCATCCCAATCGCGATCCGCTTCAGCGCGCGCGCGTTGCTGGCCGTTGATCTGGCCGGCGGCATCGCAAGCGCAGCGCTGATGGTGTTGCTGCCAGATTCGATGCCGGCGCTGTGGGCCGGGGCGTTCGGCCTGGGGCTGTCGATGGCATCCATCTTCCCGACCATGCTCTCCCTGGCCGGCGCGCGGATGACCATGACCGGCAACATCAACAGCATTTTCTTCGCCGCGTCGAGCGCGGGCGGCATGTCCGTGCCCTGGGTGATCGGACAGTTGTTCGAGCGCGTCAGCCCCCACGTGTTGATGTGGGCCATCCTGTTGAGCATGCTCCTGTCCAGCGCAGCCTTCGTCGCGCTCGAAAGGCGCTCAGCCGGGCGCCGTTTGGCGGCGGAGCAACGGGTATAATCGCCGGCTGTAACCAGACCCGGAACAAGCGTCGCCCCAGGCTGCGCCACACGCGGGGTCTGGCATCCTCAATTCATCATGGACAATCATCATGAATGATGTGAATCACAAACACGACATCGACACACCCTTTTTGATCGGAGCGGAAGTCAGGGAAGCCTTCTGGCGCGACGGATTCGTCAAGCTGAAGAATGTTCTGTCGCCGGAAACGATTCAGTTCTACGGCCCGGCGATCTCGCGCAAGGTGCTCGAGCTGAACACCATGCACCTGCCCATGGCCGAGCGCACGATTTATCAGAAAGCATTTCTGAAGATCATGAACCTCTGGCAACAAGGCGGCGCGATCCGCGAATTTGTGTTCAGTCAGCGGCTGGCGAGCATCGCCGCGCAATTGTTGGGGGTGTCTGGCGTGCGGCTGTACCACGACCAGGCGTTCTACAAAGAGCCGGGCGGGGGCGTCACACCCTGGCGGGCCGATGGTTACGATTGGCCTCTGGCCAGCGACAAAGTGTGCACCGCCTGGATTCCCTTGCAGAAGACCTCGCTGGACATGGGACCGCTGGCGTTCGCCGCCGGCAGCCATCGCTTTGTCTACACGCACGATCAGGGATGGGATGAAGAAACCCAGGCACGTATCGAGGCCACCATGCGCGACAACGGCTTCCAGCTTGTGGAGACGCCCTACGACATCGGCGAAGTCAGCTTCCACCTGGGCGGCACATTCCACTACGCACGCGGCAACGAAACCAGCGAGACCCGCGCCGCGATGAGCATCATCTATATGGACGCCGAGATGCGCCTGAAAGCGCCGGAAAACGCCTACCAGCAAATCAACTGGTACACCTGGTTCCCGGGCGCCAAGATCGGCGAGGTCATCGCCACGCCGCTCAATCCGGTGCTGTATCCAAGAGACAACTGATTCACTCAATGGTGA
Organism: Thermoflexales bacterium; assembly: GCA_034434575.1. GTDB lineage: Bacteria > Chloroflexota > Anaerolineae > J036 > Brachytrichaceae > Roseilinea. The sequence continues at coordinate 2,981 of DAOTYS010000278.1, read as the reverse complement.
ATCACGAAGAAACGAGGAACACGAAGAGGGTTGAGCAATGGTCTTGCTTCCTTTGTGGTTCAGTCCCTTATTTCAGTCCCCTTTCTTGAGGATCAGTTCAAACCGGCTGCCACGGCCCCGCTCGCTTGTCACGCTCACCCGGCCACCATGCGCCAGCGCGATGCTTTTCACGATGGCCAGGCCCAGTCCGCTGCCCGGCCCGCGCGCGGCGCGGCTGCGATAGAAACGGTCGAAGATGCGCGGCAGGTCATCGGGCGCGATACCGGGACCTGTGTCCTGCACGACAAACACGATTTCCGCCGGGCGAGTCTCCAGCGTCATATGCACCTGTCCGCCGGCGGGCGTGAACTTCAGCCCGTTATCCACCAGATTGCTGAGGGCCATCTCAATGCGCGCCCGATCACACCGCAGGGCTATCGGCGCGGCGGGCGCGCTCATTTGCAGCGCCACACCCTTCTCGGACGCGAGCGGCTTGAAAGCCGCCACAACCGCCTGCGCAATCTCGCGCGCATCGTGATCGCCCCATTCCAGTTGCGCCAGGCCGGCGTCGAGCCGCGACAGATTCAGCAGATTGCTGGTGATCCACTCCAGTCGCTCGATCTGCCGCTGACTCTCGGCGAGGAACTCTGCGCGCGCAACGGCGTCGTCCGCCGCCGGCCCCTGCAGGAGTTCGTTGAACGACTTGAGCGCCGTGATCGGCGTGCGCAGTTCATGAGAGGCGTCGGCCACGAAGCGTCGCAGCGTGTCGCGCTCCGCTTCCAGCTCGGCAAAGCTGCGCTGAAGCTGATCGGCCATGCGGTCGAATTGCGCGCCAAGCTGGCCGATCTCGTCGCGGGTGGTCACGCTGGCGCGCGCGCTCAGATCGCCTTTGCTCATGCGATCGGCGGCGACGGAAAGCGCTTTGAGCGGAGAGGTCACGCCCCGCCCGATGAACAGGCCGGCCAGCCCGGCCAGCAGCGTTGCGCCGGCGCCGGCCAGAAGCAGCGCCTGCCCTGTCGTGTTGAGGGCCTCACTGCCAAAGTCAGGCGCTTCGCTCAGTTCCACATACCCATCAGGGCGGCTGCCATCGCCAATGGGCAGGCGCACCACCAGGTCAGAACGCGGCGTCTGCTCGGCAATCGCCGGCTTGAGTCTTTCCAGCTCGGCGCGCGATAAAAGCTCGATAACAAAACGGCTGCCCCATGCGTTTTCGACGCGCCGCACAATCAGGAATCTGGCGCCAGCCGGCAGCGCGCCGACCGAAGACCATTCCACCGGCTGCGCCCGATTCATCAGCACCGACAGCACGATAGGCCGGTTTCCATCGCCGGACAGCAACTCGTTGGCCGGGTCGGGCGGCAGGATCCAGACCATGTCGTTCTCTGCGTCGTGCGGCCCCGAATCGGCCAGCACACGCTGGCGGGCATCCAGAATCCGCACACGCACGTTGCCGGCAAACGCCGAGGTGTGCGCCAACTGACGCAGCGCATAGGTGTTGGCGCGGGCGCCTATCAGTGCCGCCGCCTGCCGCGCGACTGCCTGGGCATTCGCGGTCAGGTAGTTGACCTCCTGCTGCTCGATGTGCCGGCGGATGAGAGACAGCGCCAGCGCAGCCACCAGACCAACGGCCAATACCGTCAGCAGCATATAGCTGGCAACCAGACGCCATCGAATGGATCTCACGCCTACAAACTCTCGCCGGCCAGCGGTCGCTGCTCTGCCGGCAACTGCGGCAGGGTGTCGAACAAGCCCGGCAGCATTTCAAACAGATCGTCGGGCAAGTTCCAACCACTCTGCCCATTGTCATCGGGTGTGACGACGCGCACTTTGGCAGCCAGAGACACGCCCAGGTACGCCACACCCTTCTTGTCAGGATTCTCACCCAGCGTGACCGATACTTTCAGCGATTCATTGCCGCGCTTCACCTCAAGCACGATGGCGTCACCCGGCTTGCGCCGGCCAATGGCATCCACAAACGCGGACGGATTGCCGATCTTGTCGCCATCGAGACTGAGGATCACATCATCCACTTTCAGGCCGGCGGCGGCAGCCGGGCTGCCAGTCACCACGCTGCGCACCACGATCTCTGCTGACACCGACGGACGCGGCAGGCGCGGCATGTTCGGGAGCGCGCGCCGGCCCCACATCGGCCCGGCAAACGTGTACTGCACGCCCAGATAGGCTTTGCTTGCATCATCAGGGTTTGCGCCCAGCGTGACAGTCACCGCGCGGCTTTGGCGATTGGGTCCAAGCACGTCGAGCGTCACGCGCTCGCCGGGCTTGTGCTGGCCAATCAACACGGCCAGCGTGTTCGACAGATCAACCGTGACACCGTTCACCGCGCTGATCACATCGCCGGCTGCCAGCCCGGCTTTGGCAGCCGGAGTGTCGGTCAGCACCTCAACAATCATCGCGCCGGGACCGATGGGCGGGCCAGTGACGATCTTGCGCGCCTCAAGGCCGGGCTTGATTTCCAGTCGCGGCGCGCCGGGCAGCCTCCTGCCAGGCCCCATCGGATCGGCAGCCAACGATACGCCCAGATAAGCCCGGCCATCCTGATCGCCCAACGTCACGCTAAACGCGCGCGTGGCATCGCCGCGCAGCACTGCGACGGCCACCGGGTCTCCTGGCTTTCGGTCAGCCAGGAACGCCGCCACATCGGATGCTGTGTTCACTTCTGTGTCGGCCAGCTTGAGGATGATGTCGCCCCGACGCAGGCCGGCCCGAGCCGCCGGCCCGTCGGCCTCGACACGAGCGATCAAAACGCCCTTCTCATCGCCATCACGTTGACCCAACGCCGCCTTTGGCGGCGCTGCCTCTGGCGGCGCTGCCTCTGGCGGCGCTGCCTGCGCCACAGTAACGCCAGACAGCATGATGCCGACAATCGCCAGCGCCATTGCCATCACAGTCGCCAAAGCAATTGCCGTGATTCGCTTCGTTCTCATACCTTGTTTCGACCTCCGCATGCTCAACATGGTCTGAACTATGACTGTCAGATATGA
>DAOTYS010000277.1:0-1936 GCA_034434575.1 Thermoflexales bacterium | reverse complement strand
GGTTTCTCGCCGATGTGATCGTCACCGCCGGCGCGGCATCAGCCGGCGCAGCGGCTTATTTTGTCTGCGCGTGGGCGCTGCGCGTCCGCGAGTTTGCGGCGCTAGGCCAATTGATCCGCCGATGATTGCATAGATTGGGGCAAGCCCGGCGGGCAAGCCGGGGCAAGCCCGGCGGGCAAGCCCGGCGGCTTGCCCCACAGACTGTAGAATACGGCCTGGTTCGGTGGAAGTAGAAATAGACATGAGCACGATGATTCCTGCAAGTGAGATCGTTGAACGCGCCCCCCTTGCCGATCAGCCCGCGCCGCAACCCGCGCCGCAACCCGCGCCGCAACCCGCGCCGCAACGGCGGCCCGACTGGATCAAGGTGCGCGCGCCCTCCGGCGAAACCTATCATGCGCTCAAGCGTCTGATGCGCAGCAAGGCGCTGCACACGATCTGTGAAGAGGCGAACTGCCCGAACATGGCCGAGTGCTGGGGCGGCGGCACGGCGACTTTTCTGATTCTGGGCGATGTGTGCACCCGCTCGTGCGGCTTCTGCGATGTGAAGACCGGCATGCCCAATCCGATCGATTGGGCCGAGCCGTTGCGTGTGGCGCAAGCCGTGGTGGCGATGAACCTTCAGCACGTTGTCATCACCTCTGTCAACCGCGACGAGCGGCCAGATGGCGGCGCGCCAATCTTCGCGCTGTGCATCCGGCGCATTCATCACGTCAAGCCGGATTGCACCATCGAAGTGCTGATCCCCGACTTCAAAGGCTCGGTCAGCGCGCTGGAAATCGTCATGAACGAGCAGCCGGACATTCTGAACCACAACGTGGAGACAGTGCCCCGGCTGTTCAGGAAAGTCCAGCCACAGGACAAGTACGAGTGGGCGCTGACGACGCTGGCGAACGCCAAACAGATCCGGACGGATGGCATCACCAAGTCCGGCATGATGGTCGGCCTGGGCGAGACGCCCGAAGAAGTGCTTGAGGTGATGCGCGACCTGCGCAGCGCAGACGTGGACATCCTCACCCTGGGTCAATACCTTCAGCCAAGCAAGCAACATTTGCCGATTGAGCGATACTACACGCCTGAAGAATTTGCCGAGTTCCGAAAGGCCGGTCTTGCCATGGGATTCAAGTGGGTGGAGAGTGGGCCGCTCGTCCGAAGTTCGTTCCGGGCCGACCGCCAGGCGCGGGCGCTGTCACCCCGCTGGAAGCGGATCATGGAGAATGAGCAGGCCAGATGACACCAGGCAAGCCGGCCACAACTTACCCATCGCACAAGGACGATTTGCTTTGAAGCCAGCCTTAACTACGCTTCGCCACACGCCTGGCCGGCTGCGCAGGTCGCTTCGGCTTCCGCTGGTTGCGCTGCTCATCGGCCTGCTCATCCTCGACGCAGGCTATGTGCTGATGCAAAGCGCAGCGCCAGCGCACAGCGAAACGGTCCGTCAATCCGAGTCCACACAGGAAGTCGCGCAGGTTAGCGCGCCGGCTGGGCCGGCGCGTCGCCCGACAGTTGCGCCGCCCATCGTGCCTACCGCCTCCGGCGCGGCGCGGCTGAGCGACGCCGAGATTGCGCAACTGGCGGCGGAACCGACGCCGGTGATCTGCGGTTCTCTGACCGGACAGCTAGTCACAGAAACAGTGCCCAGCGCGGCGCTGGGGGTCAATCTGCCGGTGCATGTATACCTGCCGCCCTGCTACAACGCCGAACGGCATATCTACCCGGTGATCTACCTTTTCCGCGGCACCGACGGCTATGGCAACTGGGTCAGAAATGGTTTGCCGGAAGTTGCCGATTTGCAGATCGGGCTGGGTTTGCTGCCGCCCTTTATCGCCGTCATGCCGGCTACCGACGAGTTTTCTGCCAACGGCGGCAAGTTTCGCTACTCATCACGAGGCAACACATCCTGGGAAGGCTTTGTGGTGAACGAACTATTGCCGGC
>DAOTYS010000276.1:0-2261 GCA_034434575.1 Thermoflexales bacterium | reverse complement strand
GCGCCTGCCCGGACAAGACTGGCTGCGCGGCCTGTATTTCGGCCCCCTGGCGCCGGGATTGCGCACGGCGATCGCACACCAGCCGGCGGACGTGATCGTGGCTGCGTCTTTTCCCATGATCCACATGTATGACGCGCTGGTTGCTGGCCAGCGCAGCGGACGACCGGTGGCGCTGATCGGCACAGTGCACCCGGCGGATCACTGGAGCTATGATCTGCCGCGCATGTATCGCGCCATAGCCCGTGCGCAGGCCTATGTGGCGCTGAGCGGCCACGAAGCCGATTTCCTTCGTCCGCGATGTCCTGGCGCGCGCATTCACGTCATTGGCGGCGGCGTGGACACGGCGACGCTGAATGCGCCCCAAGCCGGCCGGGACTTTCGCCACCGACAGGGCTGGGGCGATGATGATGTGGTGATTGGCATGGTCGGACGCATGACAGCCTATAAGCGGCTCGATCTCATGCTGGAGGCCATGCCGGCGATCTGGCGCGAATTGCCCACGGCGCGCCTGTTGCTGGCCGGCGCAGGAAACGACACCCCGGAAGTTGCGGCGCTGCAGCGCTGCATCCGCGCCCTGCCTCATCCCGATCGCGTCACGTGGATTGCCGACTTTGCCGAAGAGGACAAGCCGGCCAGCTGCTCGGCAGCCGACATGGTGGTGCATCTGTCTGACCGCGAGTCGTTCGGGATTGTGATTGTGGAGGGCTGGGCGGCAAGCAAACCTGTCATTGCCTCGCGGGCCGGGGCCTCACTCAGCGTGATCGACGACGGAGAGAACGGCTTGCTGGTGGCCTATGGCGATGCTGTCGGACTGGCGCAGGCCGTGGTGAGATTGGGTAAGTCGGCTGAGTTGCGCGCGGCGCTGGGTGAGGCCGGCCAGGCGAAGGCGCGCCGGCAATATGACTGGGGCGTGATTGCGCCGCGCTTTCGCGAGCTTCTGGCCGGCCTGGCTCCGGCAGGGTCAAAATGAAGCCAAGGCATTGGTTGCTCTCATACGACCTGTACGAACGCCACCACGTGGTGGCGCGACTGATTGCCGCGCGTGGCCGGCCCGATATGCGTGTGTTGGATGTGGGCGGACGGTCGGGGCTGCTGGCCCGTTTTGTTTCGTGCCGGGTGACCAGCATCAATGTGGACGGCAGTGGCGATGTGTTCTATGATGGAGAACACCTGCCTTTTGCCGAGGGGGCATTTGACGTGGTGACAGCGATTGACACACTGGAGCATCTGCCGCGTTACCGCCGGCTGGAATTTGTCCGCGAGTGTCTGCGCGTGAGTGCGACAGCGAGCATCCTGGCTGCGCCCTTTGGCAGTCCGGGACATGCGGAATCCGAAGCCTGGCTCAACAGACTCTACACCGCCTTGAACGGCGCGCCGCACCGCTATCTCAGCGAGCATGTGCAATTTGGCCTGCCAGGACTGGCAGAGGTTCAAGAGCTGATCGAGGGCAGTGGGGCCTCAGCGTGGCAGTTGTTGTTCGCCGGCGATTACCGGCGGGAGGCAGCGTATTTCGCCGCCGCCGCGCGCGCGGCAGTGTCCGGCGGCGCACTGACGAAATTAGGCATTCTGTGGGTCCATGCAAAGAGCCGGGCGATTTTCAACCGACTGCACCTGTCTGAACGCCCATTACCTCACACCAACCGTTTTTACCTGGAGTTGTTGAAACCATGCACTACTTCATCACCGGCGGGGCCGGCTTCATCGGCTGTAACCTGAGCGCGCGCAAGCTGGGCGCAGGCCACCGCGTCACCATCTACGACAATCTATCCCGCCCGCGCACCGAACACAACCTGCGCTGGTTGCGCGAGCAGTTTGGCGAGGCGCGCCTGACGTTCGTCCAGGGTGACATTCGCCACTTCGACACCCTGCTCGCAACGGTGACAGGGGCCGCCCCCGATCTGATCGTTCACCTGGCCAGTCAGGTGGCGGTGACGACATCGGTCAAGAATCCGCGCGAGGACTTCGAGATCAACGCGCTGGGCACCTTCAATGTGCTGGAGGCTGCGCGCGCCCAGGCCAATCCGCCGGCCGTTTTTTACGCCTCGACCAACAAAGTGTATGGCGGCATGGAAGATGTGGCAGTCGTGCTGGACGGCTCGCGTTACCGCTATCGCGATTTTCCGCTCGGCATCAGCGAGCATCAGCCGCTTGACTTCCACAGTCCATATGGATGCAGCAAGGGCGCGGGTGACCAGTACGTGCGAGACTATGCCCGCATTTACGGCCTGAAGACGGTTGTTTTTCGTCAGAGTTGCATCTAC
>DAOTYS010000275.1:0-14392 GCA_034434575.1 Thermoflexales bacterium | reverse complement strand
ATCCGCAGGCCACCGTTGTGCTGGGCGGTTTTCTGTATCGCCACGACCAGTGGCCCAGCCCCATCACCCTGTGGAACGCCATCCGCGATCTGCCCGACAGCGCCGCGCGCAACAACTATTTCGATGTGGCGGCGTTTCATTTGTACGACGGCGGCACGTGTGAGACATGGGATGTGATCGAGGATTTCCGGCTGAACATGACGCGCGCCGACAGAGGCGGTCTGCTGCCACACCCGCTGTGGATTACCGAAACCGGCATCCGGCACTGGGATGGCTACGCCGGCTCGCCGCCGCCGGGCGGGCGCTATGCCTGGCCAGACGAAGCGGCATCGTTCCTCATCCAGAATTACACCTATGCGCTGCACAAGAACGCCGGCCGCTATTACTACTTTCGAACCACCGACGACGGCAGCCCCGATCAATGGGGTTTGATCCGGCTGGATGGTTCGCTGCGCCCGGCCTGGCGCGCTTTTCAGGTTGCGGCGCAGCATCTGCCGGCTGCGTTCGCCTTTTCCACCCGCGTCTGGTCGAACAACAACACCGTCAGCCGCATCAGCTTCTGGGGCACGCCGCTGGGCCGGGTCAGTGTGATCTGGAACATCACCAACACCGGCCAGACCTATGTGTTCGGCTCGGTGTTGCCGACGGGGACGCTGGTCACTCAGAATGGCGCCACGACGCCGATCACATTTACAAACAACCAGTACACGTTCACCCTGCCGGCTGCGCCCAACTTCACCTGGCACAATCCGCCTGATTTGTGCCTGGTGGCCAGCCCGCCGCTGATCCTGATCGAGCGTGACGTGACGCCGCCGGTTGCGGCAATCGATCCGCTGCCGGCCATCACCACGCAGCCGACGATTACGCTGACGTGGAACGGGAGCGATGACGCAGCCGGCGTGTGGTCGTATGACCTGCAATATCGCGTCCAGGCCGGCGGATGGATCACCCTGGCGACCTGGGTCAACGCTACTCCCCGCGCATTCAGCGGCCAGCACGGCGTGACCTATGGCTTTCGGGCGCGCGCCCGCGATCGCGCCGGCAACGAACAGGCCTGGCAGACGGCTGCCATAGCCACAACCACCGTGAGGCTGCCGAATATCCATCCGGTTGCATTCGCGCCGATAGTCTGCGCGCCGTGAGCGGGCTAACGGTTGGCAAGATCACGCTTCCAAATTCGGCGTGAAGCGATGCCCTCGCTTGTTGTTGTAGTTGCGGCGCGCAGCGATTTCATTCGATAATGGGCGCGCACGGTTGCCTGAGCCTGTCGAAGGCACCTGAGCCTGTCGAAGGCGCCTGAGCCTGTCGAAGGCCGACAGCCTCGGTGGCTTCGACAAGCTCAGCCACCGAAGGCGCCGGCGATGCCGAAACGCAATCGTGAGCGTCAGCACACAGGAGGAACAACATGAGTGTCCTGGCAATTCATGGCGGCGAGAAAACCTGCCATACCGTCTGGCCCACCTGGCCGGTCTGGGATGACCGCGAGCGAGACGGGCTGATGGCTGTGCTCGAATCCGGCAAGTGGTGGTACGGCGAGCGGGTCAGAGAGTTCGAGGCCGCCTTCGCGGCTTTTCAGGGCGCAAAGTATGGTGTCACGGCCAGCAGCGGCACGACGGCGCTGGAGGCGTCGCTGCTGGCGCTGGGCATCGGCGCCGGCGATGAAGTGATCGTGCCGCCGTATTCGTTCGTCGCCACCGCCAGCGCCGTCCTGCGTGTCAACGCCATTCCCATCTTTGCCGACATCCAGCCGCATACGTTGTGCATCGACCCCGACGATGTGGCGCGCAAGATCACGCCGCGCACGCGGGCCATTCTGCCGGTGCATCTGGCCGGCTACGTGGCCGACATGGACCGGCTCAACGAGATTGCCCGCGCGCACAACCTGTTCGTGGTCGAGGACGCCTGTCATTCGTGGGGCAGCCAGTGGAAAGGCAAAGGCACAGGGGCGCTGGGCGCGTGCGGCGTGTTCAGCTTTCAGGCGTCAAAGAACATCACCAGCGCCGAGGGCGGCATCATGCTCACCGATGATGAAGAGTTGGCCGAACAGTGCCGCAGTTTCACCAATGTGGGCCGGCGCAAAGGCGGCGCATGGTACCAGCACTTTCTGCTGGGCAGCAATCTGCGCATGACCGAGTTTCAGGCCGCGCTCCTGCTGGCGCAACTGTCCCGGCTCGAAGCGCACACGCTCAAACGCCAGGCCAACGCCGAAATCCTGAACGAAGGCTTGCGCGACATCCCTGGCATCATCACGATTGAAAACGATCCGCGCATGACGCGGCGCGGGTATCACCTGTTCTGCTTCCGGCTCGATCTGAACAGGCTGGGCGTCACGCGCGAGCGCTTCCTGGAGGCGTTGAGCGCGGAGGGTGTGCCGTGCATGCCCGGCTACAACACACCGCTGTACAAGATGCCCCTGTTCCAGCGCAAACACGAAGGCGCGGATGGCTGCCCGGTCACGTGCCCGTACTACGCCGGCGAGCCGGTCGATTACACGCAGGTGAATTGCCCGGTGTGCGAGCAGGTGTGCCAGGATACGTGTTGGCTGTTCCACACCGTGCTGCTGGCCGGCGAGGAAGATATGCGCGGCATCGTCGCCGCTGTGCGCAAAGTCGTCGAACGCATCCAGGAGTTGAGATGAACCACACAGCGATCTATGTGTTCTTCGTTCTTTGTGGTGAAATGGGAACATGGGACAACTGAGAGCTGCTGCGGCGCAAGTTGAATTGCATCCGCCGGCCGGCGGGTGGATGACCGGATTCGCCGCGCGCATCCAGCCGGCCACTGGCTCGCGCGATGCAATCATGGCGCGCGCCCTGTTGCTTCACGACAGCGCAACCGCGCTGGCGATCGTGTCGTGCGACGTGATCGGCTTCACCGCCGACGCCGCCGCCGACATGCGCCTGCGCATTTCCCAGCGCAGCGGGATTCCGGCTGCCAACATTCTGATCGGCTGCACGCACACCCACTCCGGCCCGGCCACCATGCCGTTTCGCGGAGCGATGGGGCATGTCGATCACGCCTGGCTGGCGAGGACCGAACACCGCATCGTCGATCTGGTGTGCGGGTTGCCAGAGGCGCTGCAACCCGCAACGCTGGCCTATGGTGACGCCCGCGCGCCGGGCATCGGCTACAACCGCCAGGACCCGCGCCGGCCTATCGACGACACGCTCACCGTTGTCGGCGTTGACGGAGAGGATGGCCGCGCCATCGCCACGCTGCTGAACTATGCCACGCACGCCGTGGTGCTGGGGCCGCGCAATCTGGAATACTCCGGCGACTACCCCGGCGAGGCTGCGCGCCAGATTGCCGAATTGCGCGGCGGCGTGGGCCTGTTTCTGTTGGGCGCATGCGGCGATGTGGACCCGATCGTGTACCGCGACCGGGGCTGGGGCAGCGGCACGTTCTTCGACACGCGGGACATTGGTGGCCGGCTGGCCGATGCTGCCATGGACATTCTGGCGCGCGCGCGACCTGCCGGCGATGTGACGATCAGCGTGGCCGGCCAATCCCTCGATCTGCCGCTCGACCCGCCGCCCGACGAGTCTGCGCTGGACGCCCTGATCCACGACTTCGAGCGCGACCGGCATGCAGCGCACGAGCAGGGCAATGCGATGGAAGAACAAGTGGCTCTGGCTATGCTCGACTGGGCCGGCGCTCTGAAACAAGCGATGCGCGATGCGCGCGTGCCGCAGACGCTGCCGGTCGAAGTGTTTACCGCCCGGCTGAACGAACTGCGTTTGGCGGCTGTGCCGCTGGAGCCGTATAGCGACATTGCCCTGCGCATCCGCGAGCGGATGAAGCCGGCGCCGCTGGTGTTCGCCGGCTACAGCAATGGCCTGTTCGGCTATTGCGCCAGCCGCTGGGCGAAAGAGCAGGGTGGGTATGGGCCGGATAGCTCCGCGCGCTGGTTCCCCGGCATGGTAACGCCAATTGGCGTTGGCGCGGATGAAAAGATCGTCGATGCAATTGCAAACCTTGTGACCGATTGACAGGAGATAACTCTGATGACAACAAGCAATCTGCCGTTGCCGCGCGATATCGGCAACGGCCTGTTTGTCCGCCGTTCCACCGCCGCCGACGCTGACGCGCTGGCGACGTTCTATGGCCACATCTTCAAGATGCGTGACCCGGAGCGGCCCAATCCATACGTGGCCGACTGGGCGCGCGATCTGGCGTGCGGGGCGCATCCCACCTTCGGCGAGGACGACTACTTTCTGGTCGAAGATCGCAGCACAGGCGAGATCGTGTGCGCGCTGAACCTGATCTCGCAGACATGGACCTACGCCGGCATCCCGTTCGGTGTGGGGCGGGTTGAACTGGTCGGCACCAAACCGGAGCGCCGCAACCAGGGGCTGGTGCGGCTGCTGTTCGACGAACTGCATGGCGTTAGCGCCGGGCGCAGCGAGATGATTCAGGCCATCAGCGGCATTCCCTACTTCTATCGCCAGTTCGGCTATGAGATGACGGTCAACCTGGGCGGCGCGCGCATGATGCAGAAGTCGGCCGTTCCGGCGTTGAAGCCGGACCAAACCGAACCCTATCGCATCCGCGCGGCAACCGAGGCCGACCTGCCGTTCATCGCAGCCACCTACGAGCGCGGCTGCAAACGGAGTCTGCTGGCGTGCCCGCGCGACGCGCGTCTGTGGCGATATGAGCTGAGCGGCCGCACCGGCCTGAACTTCAACCAGCGCGTGATCTGCGTGATCGAATCGGCTGCCGGACAGCCGGTGGGCTATCTGATGCACTCGCCAGTGCAACAAGGCCCGACGCTGTGGGCGCAGCAGTGGGAGATGGTTGAGGGGCAATCATGGGCGGCCGTGGCGCCCAGTGTGCTGCGCTATCTCAAAGCCACCGGCGAGGATTATCAGGCGCGCGGCAAAAAGTCGATCAACACCAAAGACGATTTTGCAGTGATCGGGTTCGGGTTTGGCGTCGAGCACCCGGCGTACCAGGTGATGGACGGCCGGTTGACCAGGACCGATCCGCCCTACGCCTGGTACATCCGCGTGCCAGACCTGCCCGGCTTTCTGCGCCATATCGCGCCGGTGCTGGAGCAGCGCCTGGCTGGGTCGGTGCTGGCCGGCCACAGCGGCGAGCTGAAGCTGAGCTTCTATCGCCACGGCGTGCGGCTGGGGTTCCAGCATGGCCGGCTCACTGCGGTCGAAGCATGGAAGCCGACGCCGGATGAGGAAGGCAATGCGGCGTTCCCCGGCCTGACCTTCCTGCAACTGCTGTTCGGCTACCGCGATCTTGGCGAACTGCGCTACGCTTTTGCCGATTGCTGGGTGGAGAACGACGAAGCACAGGCGCTGCTGAGCGCGCTCTTCCCCAAACAGGCGTCGGACATCTGGCCGGTGGCGTAGTCTGGTCAGGATCACTTTGGGCGTCACCGCGCGGCGTTTTTCTGCGCTCCTTCGGCGCGTCGGTTACACCGGCCGCCAGTAGGATTGACGCGGTGTCGTCTCTGTGGGGCAAGCCAGCGGCTTGCCCTACAAAACGTTACATCGGCCACCAGTAGGGTTCACGCGGCGCCGGCCCTATGGGGCAAGCCAGCGGCTTGCCCCACAAAACGTTATGCCGGCCACCAGTAGGATTCGCGCGGCGCCATCGGCCTGAAATCCAGCCGCTCTAATCCCAGGTAGTGCAGCGTGGCGCGCTCCAGCAGCGAGAAGTCCTCCGGGTTGTCGCGGTTGAGGTTCATCGGTTCTTTCAGCACAACCGGCGGGTTGCTCATGAAGCGCGGCTTGCGCAGGACATTCTGCGACGAGGCGTGCAGCATGAAAGGGTGCATGATCACGAAGTCGCCGGCCCGGCCCGTGACTTCTTCAAACTGCGAGCACTGGTTGATCAGCGACTGGATGTCGATCTGGCCCGGATCAACGCCTTGGGGGCGCTCATACAGGTAGCGGGCCACCACGCGCACCGAGTCCGGCGCGATGAAGGTGGCGCCGCCCTGATGCAGCATGTCGGACCAGCACACGATCGGCAACAGCGCCTGCTCGCGGCTGTCCAGAAAATGCCGGAAGTAGCTGCCATCCTTGTGCCAGCCGCTGACCTGCGGCGAGGGCGGCTGCCACGGCCTGTCTGCGCCGCGATGAAAGTTGACGATGAATGCGTCTGACCAGATGAACGAATTGATCGAGGTGAAATGGCCGCCGGTGATGCGCATCACCTGAGTCTCCAGGCGCTCCTCGCCGCCGATCACATCCAGGATCGCCGCCCAGGCTTTGGGCGCGATCTCACGCACCGGCATCTGGTTTTTGTGATCCAGCCAGACGATGTCCTTCACCCATGTGGCCGGATTGTGTTTGTCATAGCCCAGCCGTTCGTATGCCTCATCGATCCAACGGTTGGCGATGCTCATATCGAGACAATCGCGCACCACCAGATAGCCCTTGTCGAGAAAACTCTGAACCTGTTCGTCTGTCAATACCCTGTAACTGCCCATATGCGCAACCCTCTGAGATTCCATTTAAGCCCGCCATGTATGAACCGGTAGCATACCCCCAAGTCGCGCCGTTGCGCAAACAGGGCGCATGTGTGACGTCCCTGTCGGTGAATGCGTCCGGCAAAAGGACATCCTGTATCATCGAGACGCGGCAACTATGACTGTTCGACCAATCAAACGACTGATCAAGTCGAAGCCGACGCTCGAAGGGGCGGGCGTGCATCTTCGGCGCGCGTTCGGCTTTGGCAACACGTCGGACTTCGATCCGTTTCTCCTCCTCGACGACTTTCGCAACGATATCCCGGAGGATTATCTGGCCGGCTTTCCGTGGCATCCTCATCGCGGCATCGAGACGATCACCTACGTGTTGGCCGGCGCGGTGGAACACGGCGACAGCCTGGGCAATCGGGGCGCCATCACCGCCGGCGACGTGCAATGGATGACGGCCGGCCGCGGCATCATCCATCAGGAGATGCCCAAAGGCGACGCCGCCGGCCGCATGCATGGGTTCCAGTTGTGGGCCAATCTGCCGGCCTCGCTCAAAATGACCGCTCCGCGCTATCAAGAGATAACAGCGGCGGAAATCCCCGAAGTCATCGACGACAGCGGCGTGCGCGCGCGCGTCATCTGCGGCGCGTTCTGGGGCAAGCGCGGGCCGGTCGAAGGCATCGCCGCTGACCCGATCTATCTCGATGTGGCCGTGCCGCCCGGCGTCAAGGCAACGCTGCCCGTTGAAACCACCCGCCACGCGTTCGCCTACGTGTTCGCCGGCAATGGCAAATTCTGCGACGCCTCCGAACCGTTGGCCGTGCCCACCGAAGGCGTAGGATGGGCCGAGACAGCGCCACCGCGTGAAGCAGACAATCGCTCGCTGGTGTTATTCGATCAGGGCGACGAGGTCTCGGTGCAGGCCGGCGACGATGGGGTTCGGTTCCTGCTGGTGTCGGGCCGGCCCCTCAAAGAGCCGGTGGCCTGGTACGGGCCAATCGTGATGAACACGCAGGCCGAACTGAGACAGGCTTTCGAGGACCTGGAGCGGGGCACTTTTCTGAAGGCGTAGAACGCTGTAGCGTGTGGCGCGAAGGTTCGACGCCCTTATCGCCGGGTTGCCGCGTTCTCAGCCAGCCGGCTCTCGACCACCCGCTCGATCACTTCACGCGTCGCGTCGGATTCGGCCAGCAGTTGCGCGAAGGTCTCGCGATCCAGCGCGACCACATCCACGGGCGTGTCGGGCGCGGCGCGAATGGTGGCGCGCCATTTGCCGCCGCGCAGCGCTTCGATCTCGCCGAAGTATTGGCCGGGGCCGTAGCTGGCAACCATCACGTCTGAAGCGGCCGGGCGGCGCAGGAACACATTTGCCAGGCCGCGCGTGACGATGAAGAACTGGTCGCCATGCGTGTCTTCCTGGATGATCGTTGCGCCGGGTGGAAAATGCAGCGGTTGCAGCCGGCGCGTCGCATGCAGCATTTGCTGGTGCGTCAGGGTGGGCAGCGCGCGCGCCACGTATTCGTTGACGATTTCGCCGTCAGCAATCAGCACCGTGCGTTGCGCGCGCTGGGCCAGGCTGCTGTCGTGGGTGACCATGATGAGCGTCTTGCCCTGCGCGGCCAGTTGCTGGAACAGCGCGAACACCGATTCGGCTGTTTTGGAATCGAGATTGCCGGTCGGCTCGTCGGCCACGATGACGGGAGGATCGTTTGCCAGCGCGCGGGCAATGGCCACGCGTTGTTGCTGGCCGCCGGACAAGGCCGAGGGCAGCTTGTTGGCGTGCTCGGTCATGTCCACCAGGCTCAGCAGGCGCAAGGCGCGCTCGCGCCGCTGGCGCGGGGGATAGGTGTTGCAGAAGTCCATCGGCAACATCACGTTTTCGACCAGCGAGAGCATGGGCAGCAACTGGAAGAACTGGAAGACGATGCCCAGGTTCCGCCCGCGCCACACCGCCATTTGTCCCTCGCTGAGTGTGTGCACTGCCGTGTCGCCGACCCACACTTCGCCGGCGGTGGGCCGGTCGATGCCGGTGAGCATGTTAATGAGCGTGGATTTGCCGCTGCCGGACTTGCCGATGATGGCGACGAACTCGCCCCGATCGAAGGCGAGATCGATCCCCTTCAGCACCAGGACCTCGCCGGCGCCGGTTTTATAAGCTTTGGTCACCCCGCGCAGGCGGATGAAACCGCCCGCCTGAATCGGTGCAGCACTTGCGCCCATTTGGGGACAAGTTTACCGGCTGTCGCGAACGGCTTCAACAAGCTCAGATGCTTGCTCAGGTGTCCGACGCCTTTGAGGAATCCGACACCTGAGTCCTCATTCGAACCGCACTTCAACGCTCATCCCGGCGCGCAGACCCGCCGGCTGCTCGTCCAGGTCGACGATCGCCTGGTACACCACATCGCCACCCAGCCGGTCGGCCTGTGGAGAGATCAGGCGCACCCGGCCCGTCACCTCGCGGCCCAGCGCCTTGATGAACACGGTCACCGCCTGGCCTTCCGCGACCTTCGGCGCATCCAGCTCGCTCAGATCGGTGGTCTCGACCTGCAAGTGATCCACGTCGGCCAGCACGAGCGCCGTTGCGCCAGGCACAGCCATCTCCCCCGGCTCGATGGCGCGACTGAACACCACACCGTCTATCGGCGCGATCAGCCGGTGCTTTTGCACCTGGGCTTGCAAAACTAGCAGCGCCGCCTGCGCCGACGCGACCTGCGCGCGGGCGGCGGCCAGTTCTGCCGGCCTGGGCTGCGCCAGCAGGTCATCGAGCTGCGCCCGTGCGCTGTCGATCGCCGCCTGCGCCTGTTCCATGTCGAACGCCTGAGCCGGGTTCAACAGCCGGTCGAGTTGCGCTTTGGCTGCTGCCACCTGCTGATACGCCGCGCTCAGCCGGGCAGTGTCGGGCGGTTTGGCCAACGCATCGTATACAGCTTTGGCGGCGTGGTAGTCATTGGTCGCCTTTTCCAGCGCCAGCGCCGCCGGCTCGCCGCTGATGCCGGCCGGATTGCGCGAGAGCGCCTGATCGTAGGCGCTTTGAGCCTGACGCAAAGCGGCCTCGGCCGTGCGCAGCGCCGCCTCGGCCGCGGCGTACTCTTCAGGTTGCGGGCCTGCCTTGATCCTGGCGTAGCTGGCATACGCCGCGTTGAGGGCTGATCTGGCGGCGTCGATATCGGCTTTGCGCGCGCCCTCGACGGTGCGACTATAGGCCGCTTGCGCCGCAATCAATGCCGCTTCGGCCTGCCGCAATTGGGCCGGCGTCGGACCGGCGGCCAGAAGATCGTAGCTGGCCTGCGCGGCGGCGACGGCGGTCTGCGCCTGTTGAATCTGCGCCTGGATCACGGCATCGTCGAGTGTTGCCAACACCTGGCCGGCCGCGACGCGATCGCCCGCGCGCGCGTTCACCTCTTTCACACGCTCGCTGACGCTGAAGGCCAGTTGGGCTTGACGCGCGGGCGCCACGATGCCCGACGCCACAACCCGGCTGC
This sequence comes from Thermoflexales bacterium, assembly GCA_034434575.1. Taxonomy (GTDB): domain Bacteria; phylum Chloroflexota; class Anaerolineae; order J036; family Brachytrichaceae; genus Roseilinea. Next base: position 4,474 of record DAOTYS010000275.1, on the reverse strand, counting down.
CCGCGGCGCGCGGCATGGGTTGATCGACCGCGCCGGCCGGCGCGTTTCCATCACCCAGCACGACCGTGGGCAGGGGTTGCGCGTTCCCGCCGTCGAACACGCTACAGCCGGCCAGCGCCAATGCAACGCCACTCAACAGGGCGCGTCGCCAGAATGCGAATTGCATCTCAAGCTCCTGCGACCGCCGGCTCGGCCTGGAACGGCTGGGGGTGCGCCTCGCGCGTCTCCACGATCCGGCCATCGCGCAGGGTCACCACGCGCCGGGCATATTGAATGACGCGCGGGTCGTGCGTGGCAAACACAAAGGTGACGCCGGTTTCCTGATTCAGCCGGGCCATGATGTCCATCACCTGCCTGCCGTTGGGCGTGTCGAGATTGGCCGTCGGCTCATCGGCCAGAATCAGGGATGGATTGGGCACCAGCGCGCGGGCAATGGCGACGCGCTGCTGCTGGCCGCCGCTCATCTGGTCGGGGCGATGATGCGCCCGGTCGGCCAGACCCACCACGTCGAGCAGTTGCATGACGCGCGCGCGCCGGCTGGCGGCGTTCTGCCCGGCAAGCAGCAACGGCATTTCCACATTTTCGTAAGCGGTCAGCGTTGGGATCAGGGCGAAGAACTGAAAGATGAAGCCGATCGTGCCGCGCCGCATGTCCGCGCGCTGATCTCGATTGAGCGCGCTGACATCCTTGCCGTTGATGAACACACGCCCGCTGGTCGGTTGGTCGAGGCAGCCGATCAACTGCAACAGCGTGGTCTTGCCGGAGCCGGACGGCCCCACCAGCGCGGTGAACTCGCCGCCTTGGATCGACAGGTTCACCTCGCGCAACGCGTAGGTCTCCACAGCGCCGGTCTTGTATACGCGCGATACGTTTTCGATTCTTGCTACTTCCATGGGTGCAATCTCCAGGGCCTGCCCTCCCGCAGACGGTGAAACCTGCGTCAGGGCGAGCGTGTGTCTATTCGCCGCCGCGCAGCGCCTGGACAGGTTCCATGCGCGCGGCCAGCCGGGCCGGATACAGCGACGCCAATAATGTGACGATGAAGGCGAGCGCGGTCAGAGTGAGGGCGTCACCCGGCGTCAGCCAGGCATAGATGCGCTCGCCCAGCGGGATGCCGGTGATGCCAAAGTCGCCGATGTAGAAGCCGACCGTGGAGGCATAGAGCGTCAGCAGGCTGCCCAGGATCAGGCCGATCATGATGCCGCCGATCGCCAGCAGACTGGATTCGGCGAAGAACATGGCCATGATCCGGCTGCTGCGCATGCCAATGGCCGACAGGATGCCGATTTCCCGCGTGCGCTCGAACACGGCCATGATGAGCGTGTTCACAATCACGGTGGCGGTGATGGCCAGCACGATGAGGTAAATGATGATCATGTAGCCGCCGGCCAGCGCGTCGGTCTGGACGAGAATCTCGTTCATCTGCTCGAATGTCACGACGCGGTACTGGCTGCCTTGCAGCGCGGACGCGACGGCATTGGTTTGCTCGCGATCTTTCAGCAGCACGAAGATGGCGCTCGCATGGTTGCCGGCCTGCGTGATGGTCTGGGCTTTGTCCAGCGGCATCAGGACGGTAGTCTGGTCGAGGCCGGGTGTGCCGGTCGAATAGATGCCGCGAATCACAAAGGTCTGCTCGTCCACGTCACCGTTCGAGGTGTTGACCAACAGGTTGACGGTGTCGCCGGCCTTCAGCCCGAACTTGTCAGCCAGGGTTTGGCCGATCAAAATGCCGGCGCGGTCATCCGCGGTCACAAAAGCGCCGCTCACCAGGCCGTCTCGATACGGCGCGTTCGCCTCGGAGTCTGGAACGATGCCCACCAGCCGAACACCGACGGATTCGCCGCCTATGACCACAACCCCGCTGGCAAACAAGCGCGGCGTGGCTGCCGCAACCGGTTCGAGTTGAGCGATCTGCGCGGCGATCCGGGCCGGGTTCTCGATCAGGTCTTCCCAGGCCAGACTGGTCTTGTCTTCGTTATAAGTTGCTGCGCGCACCTGCAAGTGGCCGCTGTTCAGCCGGATGGCGGCGTTCATCGAGTCGCGCATCTCGCCCTTGATGACGGCGGCCATGAGCAACAGGACGGCCAGTCCCATGCCCAGCGCCAGGGCCGAGAAGAACGAACGCCGCCGGTTGCGACCGAGGTCGCGCCAGGCTACTCTGAACAATTGGAACATGCTGAAAACCTCACACGTAGTGCAGCGCTTTGGCCGGCTCGCTGTGCGCCGCTTCGCGCGCCGGGTAGAAGGAAGCCAGAACGGCAATCACGATCACTGTCAGGCCGCGCTGAAGCAGGTTGTCCAGCCCCAGCGTGGGGTAGACCGTGCCGCTGATCAACGCGGTGTACTCGGTGAGCGAGGTGAAATTGCTATAGTCGATGCCCACGATGCCCAGCGCGCCGTTCATCACCACACCCAGCGCAATGCCGAACACCACGCCAACAACCGCGATGAGGGCGCCTTCGAGAATGAACAACAGGGAGATCTGGCGCGGCTTCAACCCCATCGCGCCCAGAATGCCGATCTCGCGCGTGCGCTCGTACACAGCCATGAGCAGCATGTTGACGATGCCGATGGCGGCGATGATCATGATGATGACGCCGAAGACGTTCATCACGCCGCCTTTGGCGTTGATGGCCTGAGCCATTTCGGGGAAGCTGGTGGCCCAGGTGTCGAATTCATAGTTGGGCAGGCCGGCCTGCGCCAGGCTCTGGCGCAGCGCGTCGATGACGGCGTTTTCTTCGCCGATCTGCCGCAGGGTGATGGCAACCTCGGTGGACTGGCCGGCCAGGCCGTACAGGTCCTGAGCGGCGGCCAGGGGCATATACACTGCGCGCTTCTCCAGGTCGGGCAATCCCACATCGTAGATGCCGACAACGGTCATCGTGCGCCGGCGCATCTGGTCGCGGGTGGCGCGGCCGGCCAGGGTGAAGCGGTCGCCGGTTTTCACGCCCATCGCCGTCGCCAGCCCCTGCCCGATGAACACGGCGTCGCGGTCGTCGGCGGTCAGGAGGCGTCCTGCGACGACGCGCTCGGCCAACAGGCTGACGCCGCGCTCCTGCTCCGGCTCGATGCCGACGATGCCAAGCGCAAACGCGCCCTCGCGGCTGCTGGCCAGGCCGCTGGTGTTGATGCGGCGCGCGGCGGCCCGCACCTGCGGCTGGGCCAGCGCAGCCTGCACGACAGCTTGATCGTCGGGCAATGGCAGCAAGGGTTTTTGCCCGGTCGAGTTGCGATATCCTTCGGCGTGAACCTGGATGTTGCCGCCCAACACCTGAATGGCGTTGCCATAGATGGCCTGCTCGAAGCCGGCTACCATGCCGTCGTAGAACATCATCAGCGCCAGGCCCATACCGATGGCCAGCAGAATGATGATTGTCCGCCGGCGATGACGCCAGACATTGCGCCAGGCAAGACGCAGATGCAGTCTCATGCTGAAGTCTCCTTGAATGCGGGAAGCGGCTGGTGCGCGCGCCCGCCGCTATCGGGTTCTGCGGCTGGTAGATTTCGCCGGCCTTTTCGAGGCTGGCGACGCAGCGACCCACTCTTTCAGGGCGCCGGGTTCGATGAGACGCAGCGAATCAGTCGGGGCGCCCAAAATGCGCTCCAGCGCGTCGGTATAGGCGGCGATCGCCTGTTCGGCCCGGCTCAGGCTGTCCGGGGCCGGCGTAGCGGACAAAAGCAGCGGCGCCAGAAATGCGTCGCCCAGGCTCTGGAAGGTGGTGAGCAGGATTTCGCCGGCCTGTTCCGGGTAAGGCGTGGTCAGCGCGCCTTGCTGCACCCCCTGGCGAATGATCTCGCCGAGCAGCGGGGCCACACGTTTGACGGCCGCGCTGAACGCCTTCTGCCGCACCAGCGCGTTGTGATCGTCGTACCAGATGCGCATCAGTTCGAGCATCATCGGCTTGCGCGCAGATTTCCACCAGGCGGCCGTGTCGAAGTAGTGTTGAAGCTTGGCAAGCGCCGGCAGCTTTGGATCGCGGACAATGGGATCCAGCGCCTGGATCACTTCCTCCATCATGCGCTCGATCAGCGCCTCCAACAGCGCCTGTTTGGAATCGAAGTAGTGATAGAACGCGCCCTTGGAAATCCCCAGCGCGTCCAGAATGTCCTGAATGGACATCTGCTCGTAGCCCCTGGTGTACACGAGCTTCTGGGCGACATCGAGAATCTCGTTGCGCCGTTCCGCGTGCTCCTGCTCTTTGATGACGCGCGCCATGGATGTGTTCCGTTAAATAAACCGACCGTCGGTCTATTTATAGGGCGGAGTATACAGGATGCGGGCCGAAAGTCAAGGGGCCGAATCATCTCATCAAAAATCTTCCCGAAATCGCATCGCGGGATAGTCTCCCCGTTAAGTGTTGACAGGTGGCACAACGACCCCAAGCAGCTCTTTAACAGTCCAAACATGGTCTGTGAGTCCAGCTACCATCGCAGGTGAGCGTGGTAGCCAACGCTGAGAGGCGTTGCTGTTCTC
>DAOTYS010000274.1:0-2775 GCA_034434575.1 Thermoflexales bacterium | reverse complement strand
GAGAACAGCAACGCCTCTCAGCGTTGGCTACCACGCTCACCTGCGATGGTAGCTGGACTCACAGACCATGTTTGGACTGTTAAAGAGCTGCTTGGGGTCGTTGTGCCACCTGTCAACACTTAACGGGGAGACTATCCGTTTTCAAAGCGCACGAACGCGGCGGCAAAGTCTTCCACATCCATGTCCTGTGGAATCGGCGCGCGGCCCCACTGCGAGAAGGCGCCTGTGTGTTTCGCCAGCGCCGTCCGCGCGACGCCGCTGACCGCCACCGGCTTCGGGAAACCCATCAACCACAGGGTGAGGTCGAGGATGTGCACACCGATATCTATGCACGGCCCGCCGCCGCTGTGCTTTTTGTAGAGGAAGCCGGGGCGCGCCGGGATGAAGCCGCGCCGCAGCATCCAGGCGCGCGCGTGATAGACGGCCCCCAGCGCGCCGGTCTCGATCTCGGCTTTCATCGCCTGAGAGACGCCGCGAAAGCGGAAGTGCTGCGCCGTCATCAGCAGCTTGCCGGCCCGGTCGCGCGCCGCAATCATACGCCGGATTTCGTCCGGCGTCGGCGCAAGCGGTTTCTCGCAGATGACGTGCTTGCCGGCATTCAACGCGGCGATCACCTGCTCGGCGTGATACATGTTCGGCGAGCACACATCCACAATGTCAATCTCCGGGTCGTTGATAAGGTCAGCCGGCTTCTCATAGAAGCGCGTGACGCCGTACTTCTCGCGCCACGCGGCGAACACGGCCGGGTTGATGTCCGAGCCGGCTGCCACTTCCGCGTGCGGCGAGGCCTGCCAACCCGGCATGTGTGTGTTGGCAATGCCGCCCAGCCCGATCACACCCACTTTCATTTTCTGCGCCATTGTCTGTCTCCTATCGATGCATGAGTTCTTGTTGATTTGTCCTCACAGGTCAGGATCGTCCCGAAGCTGGGGGAGGATGATCGCTTGCATTCAGATTGGCCGCCAGGATGTTGCAGAACAACGCGCCCTGTTCGATGGCGTCATCCAGCGCCACATGCGTGTGCGGCTGCTCGTCGAACCAGGCTTTGGGCATGTTGCGCTTTGCCACCTCGCGGAAACCCGTTTTCATCACCGCCATGGCGTAGCTTTTCACATCCAGCGCCGCAAAGCCGAACGGGCTTTCGCCAACAAAGCGCAGCAGATACCAGTACATCCACATGAAGTCGTAGCTGGCCGGAAAGGCCACGAAAATAGGCCGGCCCTTGAACTGCTTCAGCCACGCCACGTAGTTGCGCATGGCTTTGTCCGGGGGCTGCGGGTCTTTGCGCGCGGCGGCCCAGGCGTCGGCGTGCTGTTGCCACCACGCCATCGTCACCGGGTGGCCGGCGGCATTGGGCAGCGTTTCGAGGTTCGCGGAGAAGGTTCCGAGCAGTGTCTTGTCGGGGAGATAGGCCGCAGACGCGAAGCTCAACATCGAGTGCGGGCCGGGGATGGGGCCGTCGGTCTCGACATCGGTGCTGACGTAGATTTCGCGCATGGGGCCGACTTTAGCACCAACCCGGCATCCGGGCGGGGCGGGTTGTCACAGCAGACAGGGCCATCGCGCGCGCCTACAGGTCGCGCTTGCCGAACTGCCGCAGCGCCAGCAGAAGCGCCCCCAGCGTGTAGACCAGCGCCCACACCACCATGCCCGCGCTGGGCACCGACACCACCGAAAACGGCGTGATCGACACCTCGCGGATCAGCGCCGGCTGCATCGAATGGGAAGCCAGTTGCCACATCGCTTCGCTCGGCACGATCAGACTGGCAATGACGCCAATGTTGCGCGTCGTCATATTGCCCAGCACCGCGCCGAGTTGTTCGAGCCAGCCGCCGATGAACGCCAGTCCGTAAAGCCCGAACACCATGACGCCGTTGGCCAGCGTGCTCAGCCGCGTGCCGCCCAGGATGGACAGCGTCATCAACAGCGTGCCTTCGAGCAGCATCAGGGCCAGGCCGGCCGGCGCATTCGGCGCCTCATACCCGGCGATCACTCGCGCGATGAGCATGACCCCGCCGGCCATCATCACCAGATACAGCGCCAGCACCACCCAGAAGGCCAGCCATTTGCCAAGCACAATCGACGCGCGCCGCACCGGCTTCGTCACCAGCGTCTGGACGACGCCGGAGCGGATGTCACCCGCCAGCGTATCCACCGGCATCAACACGGCCATCATCACCATCAGAAAGTTGACCGCGTACAGGCCGGCCATCACCAAAAAGCTGAGACCGACATTCTGCTGCGCGCTCAGTTGCGCGCGCGCCGGCGTCAAACCCGGATTCCCCCCGGTCATTTCGCGGTGCACAAAGTAGAACCCTGCGCCAAAGACAACGAGAAACGCCGCGCCGAGAATCAGAGCCGCAAGCGCCACCTTGCGCCCCTTCACCTCATGCAGCGTGAGATGCGCCATCGTCAGAATTCCCATCATCCCGGCCTCTCGTCTTCGCCCATGACTTCGAGGAACAGCGCCTCGAGCGATTTGTGATCGGCAGCCAGGCGGTAGATCGACACGCCCTGAGCCACCAGCCAGCGGGCCATGTCCGGCAGCGTCGCCTCACCCGGCGCGGTCAGCCGCACCAGTCCATCGACCTGGCGCACGTCCCGGCCAAACTGCGCCAGGCCGGCCAATAGCGGCGCGTCGACGCTGCCCAGCTTTAGTTCCACAGAGAGTTCGCCGGCCTGCTCGGCCAGCGCCATCTCTCGCACAACACGACCACGCTTGACAAACGCAACACGGTCGCAGGTCACCTCCACCTCGCTCAGCAGGTGCGAGTT
>DAOTYS010000273.1:0-1528 GCA_034434575.1 Thermoflexales bacterium | reverse complement strand
GCCCAGATGGCGGCGCGTGAAGAACTGAAAGGTCACCGGTGTGCCGGGCAGCAGCAGCCGGATGCGTTGTCGTAGCCCCGGCACAGCGCGCTCGGCCAGCGTCAGCAAGCGTTCGGTGTATTTGGCAGCCCGCGCGTCGTATTCGGCTTTCCCGGCCGGATCGTTGCGCAGCGCCCACCAGTCAGCGGCGCGCGTGTGCGTGCTGATCGTCAGCGTGCGATGGCCCTTCGGCGCGCGAGTGGTGTCGCCCGGCATGTTAAACGACAGGAAAACCGAGTTGCCCTCGCCCAGCGGCTGGTCATAGTCGCCGATCACCTGATGATGATCGACCGGGGTGAGGTCATCGCCGGCTTCGACGCCGGCATAGACGACGAATGCGCCCCACTGCGCCGGGCGCGTTCGGGTTTCGCGCGCCAGCGCAGCCGGCGTCTGTTCGCCCAACACTTGCGCCAGGTTCCACGGCGTCAGATTGGCGATGCACACATCGCACGCTACGCGCAGCCCCTTGTTGGTGTGCGCGGCTGTGACACGCCCATCTTTCACTTCCAGGCGAGTGACCTGCTGGCGGAACAGGACTTCGCCGCCGAACCGTCGGACTGCGTCCACCAGTTTCATTGACAACGCGCCGATGCCGCCGCTCACGTGATGGACGCCCTTGCGCGGCAGATCGGCGGCGGCGGCCCCGAACAGCGCGCTGGCGCGCTCGGCGGTGGTTTGCGCGCTGATGAGTAGTTGCGCATCCAGGAATGTGCGGAAAGCCCGTCCGCGCACGCCGCTGCGATCGGCCCATTGTCCCATTGTCTCGAACAGATGGGGCAGGGTGATTAGCGTTTGCGGGCGCAGCGCCAGGCCGGTAGTGAGGAGATCGCGCAGGCTGGCCGGCGGCCAGGCCGGCCGGCGCGCCGCAAAGTCCCATACGCCATCACTCACCCGTTCAAGCTGGCGGAAAAAGCGCAGCGCCCGGCTCAGGCGCGGATCATCGGCGAAGGCGCGCGCCATCTCGTCGTGCCAGCGCGCCGGGTCGCCCCAGCGCGTGAACACGCGGTCGGGCAAATGCACCTGCCAGGCCGGCTCAGCGGGGTGAACCGGCCAGTCTATCCCCAACCAGCGTCCGACCAGATCGTGCGGCCCGCCGGGGTGAAAGCCGCCGGCCACGGTCGCGCCGGCGTCGAAGCGATAGCCCTGGTGATAGAACGTGCCGGCGCTGCCGCCGGGGTACACGTGCGCCTCAAGCAGGGTGACCGCGTGGCCGGCTTTGGCCAGCAGGGCTGCCGCTGTGCCGCCGCCCACGCCGGCCCCGATGACCAGAATCTTTGCCATACGCTGGCAGTGTAGGCGCGCCGGCTGAGGGCCGGCTGATATGGAGAGGAGAGATGTCCGACACCTTCGAGGTGTCGGACATCTGCTTGTCTGCGCCAACCAAAATGCCGGCAACCCGTTCGTGCTTTTGTTGGACGCCACAGGCTGCGCCATGTCGTATCATGCGCGGAGCAGCATCCTCGCGCAGGCTCAAAGCTGCCGCGAGAGT
>DAOTYS010000272.1:0-25691 GCA_034434575.1 Thermoflexales bacterium | reverse complement strand
TCAACTTCGACCGCACCGCGACCATCGGCGGCAACATCTGGCTGCATCCAACATTCGAGAACACTGTTGTCGAGGAGCGCGACACCACCAAAATCATCATGAACGCCGATGGCTTGCTGGCCGAGGTGCCGAAGGATGGTCACGACACCATCCCGCACTACATCAAGTCGTCCATCGTCACGCCAGATGACTGGGCCAAAGTGAAAGAGGAGCGCTTCCGGCGCGACGACCCGGCCCGCGTCGTGGATATCGCTGCGCTGAAGGCGCAGCACCCCGCCAACCGCGATTACCCGCTCGGCATCTGGTGCGGCTCGATGATCGGCAAGATCCGCGACATGCTCACCTTCGAAGGGCTGGCCTACGCTATCGCCGACTACCCGGAAATGGTCGAAGACATGGTCGAAACAGCCTGCCTGCTGGTCGAAGATGCGCTGGATCAAATCCTGCCGCACTTCGACTTCGAGTTTGCCGCCGGCTGGGAGGACATCTGCTTCAAGAACGGCCCCATCGTCTCGCCGCGCTTCTTCCGCAATGTCGTCACGCCGCGCTACAAGCGCATCCACAACAAGCTGATCGCGCACGGCATCGACTTCTGGTGGATCGACTGCGACGGCGACGTGCGACCCATCCTGCCGGCCATGATGGAGGGCGGCGTCAACTGCCTGTTCCCCTTCGAGGTCAATGGTTGCGCCCACCCCGGCGAGTTGCTCCGCCAATACGGCACAGACTTGCGCATCATGGGCGGCTTCGACAAGATCGAGATGGGCAAGGGCCGCGCCGCCATCGACGCCTACATGAAGACGCTCATCCCGCTGGTCGAGCGCGGCGGCTACATCCCGTTCTGCGATCATCGCTGCCCGCCCAACGTCAATCCCGACGACTACCTGTACTACCTCGACCTGAAAGAAGCCACCTTCGGCCTGAAAACGTAGCATCCACCCCACCCAATACGCAATACGCAATACGCAATACGCAGCACGCAGCACGCAATACGCAATACGCACGAGGTTCCCCCATGCACATCGGAGTCGATTACTACCCTGAACACCGCTCCCGCGACCTGTGGGAGACGGACGCCAAACTCATGCAAGACGCCGGCTTCAACACCGTGCGCATGGCCGAATTCGCCTGGGTCTTCCTGGAGCCGGAGGAGGGCCGCTTCGAGTTCGGCTGGCTGGATGACGCGCTGGAGGTTCTGGGCCGGCACGGCATCCAGGCTATCCTCGGCACGCCGACCGCCGCCATGCCGGCCTGGGTAGCGCGCAAGTACCCGGAGGCGCTGGCTCTGCAAGCCAACGGCCAACGCATCACCTGGGGCGTGCGCAAGAACAACTGCTTCACCAGCGGCGCATACCGCCTGCTGTCCGAGCGCATCACGCGCGCCATGGCCGAGCACTACCAGGACGCCCCCGGCGTCATCGGGTGGCAAACCGACAACGAGTTCGGCCATCCCTATGGCTGCTATTGCGACTCGTGCCGCGCCGATTTTCAGGACTGGCTGCGCGCCCGCTACGGCGCGCTCGACGCGCTCAATGCCGCGTGGGGCGCGCAGTTCTGGGGCCAGCTCTACAAGACGTGGGGCGAGATCGCGCTGCCCACCGATGTGGCGACGTATAACCCCGGCCTGTGCCTCGACTGGCGGCGCTGGAACTCATGGCTGAACGTGCGTTTCCAGCGCGACCAGGTGCGCATCCTGCGCCAGGTGTGCCCCAATCACTTCGTCACCCACAACTTCATGGGCCTGTTCAAGGACTTGAACTACTACGACCTGGCCGCAGACCTCGATTTCGTCACCTGGGACAACTACCCCGTGTGGGGCGCGCCAGAATTTCACTTCGACGCCGGCGCAGCCGCCGACGTGATGCGTGGTCTGAAGCGGCAGAACTTCTGGATCATGGAGCAGACCGCCGGCCCCGGCGGCTGGGGCGCGATGGGCCGCAACCCGCGCCCTGGCGAAATCCGCCAGATTGCCTGGCAACAACTGGCGCACGGCGCAGACGGCATGATCTGGTTCCGCTGGGACGCCTGCAACGTGGGCCGCGAACAATACTGGCACGGCCTGATCGGCCACGACAACAAACCCTTGCGCCGTTACCAGGAAGCCGCGCAGGTGGCCGGCGAGTGCCATCGGCTGGCGCCTCATCTGGAGGGCACGACCGTGCAGACCCCGATCGCCATGATCTACGACTATGAAACGATCTGGGCGTTCGACATCCAGCCGGCCTATGGCGGCGGGCCGTTCTCACGCGCGCAGGCCAACAACTTCCACAACGCCATGCGCCGCTATTACCGCGCCCTCACCCGCGCTGGCCTGAACGTGGACATGATCCCGCCCGGACAGGATTTGAACTCCTATAAAGTGGTCTTCGCCCCGCACCTGTACATCCTGCCAGATGCGCTGGCCCACAGGCTGGCTGCGTTTGTCGAAGCCGGCGGCATCCTCATCACCGACGGACGCGCCGGCGTCAAGGACGAGTTCAGCCGTTGCCACAATCGCACCCTGCCCGGCCTGCTCAGCGACGCATTGGGCATCGCCATCGAAGAGTATGAGGCCCTTTCACCGGACATGAAGTACGGCGTGCGCGGTCGAAACGAACTGGCCGGCGCATACACGGCCGTCGAATGGGCCGATTGGGTGACGCCGGCGACGGCTGAAACGCTGGCCGACTTCGAGCCATGGCACATGGCCTCATTTGCCTCTTTGACCCGCAACCGCTTCGGTCGCGGGCTGGGCTACTACGTCGGCGCGAACATGGCCGAAGACGCCTTCTACGACGCGCTGATCGCCGAGGTGATGCGACAGGCCGGCATCGCGCCGACGGTCGCGCCGCCCGCCGGCGTCGAAGCGTGCGTCCGCGCGCATGTGCGCAACGGCGACAGCAAGCGCCTGCTCTTCCTCATCAACCACACCGAGGAACAGCGAACGATCAATGTGCCAGCCGGCAAGCCAGAGCTGCTGACCGGCGCAACCACACAGCCGACGCTCACCCTCGATCGCTACGGCGTGGCAGTCATCCAGCTTTGAAAAACCATGTCCGAGATCACCGGCCTGCTCTACTCACAGATCGGCTACGACCTGGGCGACCCCATGCGCGCCCTGGTGCGCAGCACCGACCCGGTTCGCGTGCCACCCGACGCCGCCTTTGAAATCCAGGACGCTCAGACCGGGGCCGTGGCATTGGCCGGCCCCGTGACGCGCTGGGGCGAATTGTGGCAAAGCGCCTGGTGGGTGGCCGACTTTTCATCCCTGCGCGCCCCCGGCGACTACCGCATCCTCATCCGCGCCGGCGACACAGTTCTGTTCGCCAGCGATTCTTTTAAGGTTGACCACGACTTGCTGTGGCGCGAGACAGTTGTTCCGGTTGCGCTCGATCAACTGGAAGAGCGCGCCCGGCTGGCCCGCTATCACAAAGGCTGGAAGGATTGCGGCTGGGACTGGCGCGAGGTGAACAGCCATGCCACCACGCTCATCGGCCTGTGCGACCTGCTCAACGCCAGCTATGAACATCTCTCCGACCACGACCTTAACCGGCTGATCGCCCAGATCGTTCACGGCTGCGACTACCTGGCCGCGTGCCAGGATCAGGCCGAAGTCGCCGGCTACCCCAAAGGCGCCATCGTCCACGAGATGCCGCACCACATGCTGGTCATCCCCGGCGATGTCGCTCAAAGCGCAGTGGCATTCGCGCGCGCGTCGCGCCTGCTGGCCGATATGCGGCCTGACAAGAGCGCCGACTACCTGGCCCGCGCCATCGGCGCGCTGGACTATCTCTTGACGCGCGCCCGGCCCTTCGGCAGCGCCGGCTTCTCGCACAGCAATCACGGCGCGCCGCCCGGCTTCGTCGTGCCCGATCAATTCATGACCCGCGACCTGTTCATGATGATGTGGGCCGCCGTGGAGTTGTGGGCCGCCGGCCAGTTGCGCTATCAGGACGACGCCGTGCGCCTCGCGCGCCAGGTCGCGCAGCGACAAGTGTCACCCGATTCGCCCGAAGGCCCATTCTTTGGCCACTTCCACACTTTCGACGGCAGCCCCTTTACCGAGAAGGCCAACATCCATCATCACGTCGGGCATGACACCGGCGGCACATTCCCCCACTACATCCTGCCGCTCATCGACATGCAGCGCCGCTGGTATGACCATCCCGACGCCAATTTGTGGCGCGAGGCGCTGCGCCGCTTCGCCTATGGCTATTTCCTGCCGGCCTGCCGCATGAACCCCTTTTACCTGTTGCCGGAGGGTTACTTCACCGGCGAGGGGTTGCTGGTGTTCTGCGGGCCGTGGCACGGCATCAACACATCATACGGATTCGCCTCGGCGCTGGCGACGTGGCTCGAGCAGCATTTTGGCGACCGCGCCTTCCGCGACATCGCCACCGGCAATCTGCAATGGATCGCCGGGCTGAACGCCGGCGTCACGCGCGAGTCGTTTGCCGGCTGCCTGAAGTATCACGAAGACCTGCCCGAAGGCGCAGCCGAGCCGCGCAGCCAGATCGTTGGCATTGGCCGGCGCACGGTGGGAAACTGGACCGGCATTCGCGGCACGATCCCCAACGGCTTCAGCGCCAACCCGCAATTCCAGCTTGTCGTGCCACCCACGGTTGCCAACGACGGCCCCTGGCGCTACTGTGACGAGGATTGGATACCGCACGCCGCCGGCTGGATCAGCGCGCTGTCGGCGCAGCGCGAGCGGCGCTTCTTCCGGCCCTGAAAGCGCGCTACCAGCGCGTTACCAGCGCGATGTCACGCGACTTGTGTCTCGCGTGACATCGTTCTGTTTTCTGTCGCGCCTCACGGCCGGCTGCGGCGCGAGGTGGCGCGCTTGCGCGGTCGTGCGGCAGGGCGCCTGCGCGGTCGCGCCGGCGCCATCGCGGGCAACCCCATCGTCACCGGCAATGCCAGCGACTTGGACGCCGGCAGGGTCAGGAAGGCGTCGCGCACAGCGCGTATCAAGCCGGCGTAGAAATCAGCCTGGCCGGGGCCGTTGTAGCCTTTGGCAAACGTGACGAAGTCACCCTGCTGCAACGCAGCCGGCAGCGCCGGGTTGGCGACGATGAACGCGAACATGCCCAGCAGTTGCCAGCGTTCGTCCGCGCTGAAGGCGTCGAACATCGCCTCCACCGTGTCATAGCCGATGCGCTTGTGATTGAAGCCCATGATCTGCGGCAGGCCCATGCTGATCGAGCGTTTGGCCGCATTGGCGTCGAGCGCAGCGGCGACATGGAAGGCGTCCCATTCGCTCGACTGGCTGCCGGTGTGCACATCCTGCCAGGGCGCATTCACGTTGGCGCGGAACTTGTGGCCCTGCCAGGTCACATCCGAGTTGAACGCAAACAAAGCATTGAACGCATTCGGATTGTTGCGACCCCACAAACTCCAGAACACATGATTCTCGAAGCGGATAATCATGCGCCCATCCGCGCCGAACCCGCGCCCGCCCGACTCGACCGCCACCACTGCGACCGCCACCGCCGGCTCGATGCCAATGCTTGCGGCCAGCGGCTCCAGCAAACCGCCATATTGATTCCAGATGCGCGCGGCGCGGATCTGGTGCTGGTTCAACCCCGGCGGCGCCTCGCGCAAGGCAGCCGGCGTCAGCGGCAGCGCGCGCACCTGATCGGGGGTGAGCAGGCCGGACGGGGCGGGCGGCTTCGGCGGTTTCGGCTCGCTCCCGCTGTCTATGACCACGTCGCTGAACTGGGCGGACACATAGGCGCGCGCCAGCAGCCAGTCGCCCACCCGTTGAATCAGCTCCAGCCGCTGGCCGGCGTTCAGATCACCCACATCGGTCGCATCGCTCAGCACCGGCGCCGAGCGCACGTTCACACTGATCGCGCCGGGCCGCAGCGTGACAAAGGCATCCCCGATTGCCTGAGCGAATTGTGTTGAAACGTAGACACGCCCGGCGTGCCAGTCTGTGCCGGCCTCCTCCAGGACCAGCCGGGCGCCTTCGGGCAGAAAGCCGATGCGCGTGATTGGATCGATAAACGGTTGGCTGCGCAGATTCACGCCGCCCGAGCCAGCCTTCGGGGTCACGTATGCATTGGTGTCGCTCGCCATCATGTGCCTCCAGTTTCCATCGCCGGTGAGAATCATACGCCGGCATATCGCCGCGCCAACCCGGCCGGCGGGTGTAACGATACCCGATTATCGCGCGCGTTTATTCCGCGCGTTGCAGAGCTTAAAACCTGACGGCCTGGCAACCATCAACACAACCAATTGCCGCCGGCGGGCAGGTTTATCATTCCCGACACAACCCAATCACACACGGAGCATCGCCATGAGCGAACCTGCGCTTGGAACAAACATCGTCACCCAGGTCGGTATTGTTGTGCGCGATATCGAAGCAAAGGCCAGGGCCTGGTCGCAGATTCTCGGCCTGCCCATGCCGAACATCATCATCACCGATCAATACGACAAGGCGCGCACGGAATACAACGGCCGCCCCACCCCGGCCCGCGCCAAACTGGCCTTCTTCAATATGGGGCAGGTGTCGGTCGAACTGATCGAGCCGATCGACGGGCCGAGCACGTGGAAGGATCAACTCGACGCGCACGGCGAGAGCATCCATCACATCGCCTTCGTCATCAAAGGGATGGGGGACAAGATCGCCTATCTGACGGGCAAGGGCGTGCCGCTGGTTCAACGCGGCGAATACACCGGCGGCCGCTACGCCTACATGGGTGGCGCGGCGCAGTTGGGCGCGGTGCTGGAACTGCTGGAGAACGATTGACGGGAGCGCCCTCCCGCAGGGCGCGCCTGAGCGCGTTTCACCTGCGGGAGGGTGAGTGGTTGAGTTGGACTAGCGGCGACGGAGCGCCAGGGCCAGGCCGGCGGCGCCGATCACCAGCGCAGCCAGGCCGGCGGCCGCCGTGGCCACGGTTTTCGGCTCCATGCCGGGCATGACCACGCGGCCGTCACCGTACTGCCGGAACAACTGGCCCCATTTCGTTTGCAGCGCCGCCTCCACGCGCGGCCGGCCCACAAACGGATACCAGTACACGTTGTGATAGAAGTTGCTGGCAAAGTACGACCACGGCACCAGCGGCGTGCGCAACAGCAGGTTTTCCATCGGCTTCAGCGGGCCGTGATAGATCATCTTCTGGCCCTTGCTGGCGAAGGTGTCTTCCTGGACGAAATGCCACGCCGGCTCCTGATTGATGTCGTAGCCCACCACTTCGATCTCCTTGGGATCGCCTACGCCCAGGCCCAGTTCGTGCGCCTTGCGGATGAAGCGAATCGACATGGGGTCGAAGCCCTGTAATTTCGCGGAGATGGCGTCAATCGCCACCTGGTCGGCTGAGGCCAGGATGATGTCCTTCTCGTGCCAGCGCATCGCGCGCGGGCCGGGGCCGTCGCCGGCGAATGTGCCGTCCATCACCGCAAACACGCCGGGGTGAATCTCCTGCTGGATCATCAACAGATCGACCAGCGTGTCGTGAATCACGGAGTGCGTCCAGTGCCGGTTGCGATGCAGCAACCCGCCAAAGGCGTTCTTCATCGCTCCGGTGATGGTGGTGAACACGTGCGTCTTGACCGTGGGCAGATGCACGATGTTCTTGCCGACCAGCGCCTTGGGAATAAACACGCCGTCGGGGTACACCTTGTCCAACACCAGGAACGGCCGCTTCGGTTTGTACTCGAACCACTCGAACTGCTCTTCATAGAGGTAGATGCAGGGGATGCCGAGCTGGTCGGTGACAAAGCGGTGCTTGTTGTTGAACTCGCCGTCGCGGGCGTCGACCACCACGGTGTCGTTGTGGACGCCAACGAGGTCGGTGTAGCCGGCGCTTTGCAGGGCGCGCGCCACGCCTTCCAGTTGCCACGGCGCAGTCGAGCAGGCCGGGTACCACGTCTGCCACGAGATGTTGATTTTGAGGGCCGTCGTCTTGTCTTTGGGCAGCGCGTCGCGGAAGCCGGCCAGTTCCATCACCTGCGCGTAGTCTTGCAGCACAGTCTGCGGCGTCGTCTTCAGGACCGCGACTTTGCCTTTGCCTGGAAAATCAGCCATGTTTTGAGCCACCTTCCTTGCGGAGTGGAATATGCAGGCGGCGAGAATACCATACCAGGTCTGGCAGGTTGGCTGCCTGTTGTGCCATCTGCTGAACAGGCGCAAGACTGTGAGGCGTGCGGTTTGACACGACTTTTCAAGCGCGTATAATCCACACGCTGTTTCTTCGGCGCGTCACCCAAACGTCGCAGCCCAGGTCACAGACATCGGCGGCGCAAAGCCGCTATCACTCGCCCGCAGGAAGTCGCGCCCGGCGCGCCATGCGCCGCCGACGAGCCGAGGGGCGTCCAAGAGGTGAACCAGATATGTTTGCAGTAGTGAAGGTGGGCGGCCGGCAATACCGCGTGTCGCCCGGCGACGACTTTGTCGTCGAAAAGTTGAACGCAGAACCCGGCGCGGCATTGCAGTTGCCGGTGCTGTTGTGGTGTGATGAGTCCGGCGTCAAAGTCGGGCGGCCCCTGGTCGAGGGCGTCACCATGCCGGCCCAGGTCGTCGGCAACGTCAAGGGCGACAAGATCGACGTCTTCCGCTATCAACCCAAGAAGCGCTATCGCAAGAAGACCGGTCATCGCCAGACCTACACCCGCATCAAAATCATGGGCGACGGCGAAGCGCCTGCGTCAACGGCCCCTGCCGGGACAGCCGCAGCCGGAGCCCCCCCAACCGAGACATCTGGGATTCAGGTGGAGACTCAGGCTCAGAACGAGGAGTGATCGAGACATGGCACACAAGAAAGGCGGCAGCTCGAGCAGCAATGGCCGCGACAGCAATGCTCAGCGACTGGGCGTCAAGATTTACGGCGGCCAGACCGTGCGCGCCGGCAACATCATCGTGCGCCAGCGCGGCACGAAGATCAAGCCGGGCGAAAATGTGCGCGCCGGCAAGGACTATACCCTCTTCGCCACTGCAGATGGCGTCGTGACGTTCGAGACGCTGCCCACCGGCCGCAAACTGGTGCGCGTCGAGGCGCTGCCTGTTTCAAAGGCGCAGCCCGAACAAGCGCCAGCTGCCACAACCGAGGCGGCATAACAACCCAGGAGGCAAGCGCATGAAGAAAGACATTCATCCCAAATACTATCCGCAGGCGAAGGTGTACGTCGGCGGCGAGTACGTTGGCACAGTCGGGTCAACCAAGCCCGAGTTGCATCTCGACGTGTGGTCTGGCACGCACCCGTTCTACACCGGCCAGCAGCGCATTATCGACACCGAAGGCCAGGTGGATCGCTTCCAGCGCCGGCTCGAACGGCGCTCTGAAGAGGTGGTTGCCAAAGCCGAGAAACAGCGCCGGCGTCGCGCCAGGCGACAAATCGCCGAAATTGCGGAAGAGACAGAAGAAACCACGCCAGAACCCGAATCGCAGCAGTAGACAGGTTGCCCTGCCCTCAGCGCAGGGTTTGCCTGTTCTGGCGCGGCCAATGGCCGCAGCGCACATCGGTCGCAGCGCGCGTCACCGGCGCGGCCTGCGACCGGCGCCTCCCAGTGAGACCCACCCACGCGGTGGGTCTCACCGTTTTCCCGCCCGCTGGCGTGCGCTATACTCTTTTCGATGCATGACCCCGGCCTCATCGCACTCGCGCTCGTTGGCGCCGTGATCGGCGCTGTCGTGGCTCTTGCGCCCGGCCTGCACATCTACAATGTGGCCGGGCTGGCATTCCTCCTCGCCGCGCAACAGACGCTTCCGCTTTCCGGCCAGGCGATGGCTATGCTCATGATCGGGCTGGTCGTAGGATGGTCAGTCGTGAACGTCATCCCCTCGGTGTTCCTGTTTGCGCCCGACGACGCCAGCGCCTTCATCGTGTTGCCGGCAACCAAAATGCTGTTGCGCGGGCGCGGTCTCGACGCAGCCCTGCTGGTCGGCGCCGGCAGCCTGGGCGCGCTGCTGGCCCTCGTTCTGGCCGCGCCGCTGCTCGACGAGGCGCTGCGCCCCGTGCGGCAGATCATTGCGCCGCACATGCCCTGGATGCTGACAGCCATCGTCGCATTCCTCCTCATCGGCGAGTGGCCGCGCCACGACGCGCTGGCGCCGACGCCGCTGCGCCGGCTCTTGTCGGCGTGGGCTTATCTGGGCGCGGGATTGCTGACATTCATGCTCAGCGGCATCCTGGGGTTTGTGTTGTTGTATCGCAGCCCTGTGCCCATCGAAGCGTCTTTCCAGAATCTGCTGCCGGCATTCGTGGGCCTGTTTGCGGCGCCCGGGTTGCTGCAAATGCTGGTGTTTGGCGTGCGACCGCCGAAACAGGACACAGGGCTGCGCCTGGAGGTCACACCTTATCAACTGGCGCGCGGCACGCTCACGGGCGTGGCGGGCGGGCTGTTCGCCGGCGTGTTGCCGGTGATCAGCGGCGGCATCGGCGGCCTGCTGGCCGGCCACGCCACCGCGCAACGCGATGACCGCATCTTCCTGGTGTCACAAGGCGCCTCGAAGATTGCCTATTACGCCGGCGGGTTGATGCTGCTGTTCGTGCCCGGGCTGACGCTGACGCGCGGCGGAATGGCATGGATGCTCACCACCATCTATGTGCCGTATGGCTGGCAATCGTACTGGCTGGCCGTGGCCGCCGTGGCGCTGGCCGGCGCCCTGTCTTTCGCGCTGCTGGTGGCGCTGGCGCGCGGCGCGGCAGCATTAACCGGCCGCATTGATCCAAAGCTCGTTTCGGCGCTGGCGCTGGCAATGTCGCTGGCAATCACCATCGGCTTCACCGGACTGGGCGGACTGGGCGTGATGCTCGTGGCGACATGCATCGGACTGATCCCCGTGCTGGTGGGCGGCCGGCGCATGAACTGCCTGGGGGTGCTGCTGGCGCCGATCACACTGAATGTCATCGGCGTGGGGCCGGACGTGGCGCGCGCGCTGGGGTTGTTGTAGGCCGCGCCGGTTTTGCGCTAGGATTGGGCTGAATCATGAACAAGGCATTGTTTGAAGGACTGGTGTCGGACGAAGCCGGCAACGCGCTGCCAGTGGCATACGTGGGCGAGGAGCCGACGTATGTGTACACCGAGGCAGGATTCAAATACCACGTGGACGCGCGGCGCGTGGATCAACAGGTGCTCGACGCGCTCACCGAACAGATCAGCCAAAACAAGGACCTTGTGTCACAGGGCATGCTCAAGTTTCTGGGCAAAGACGACTTGTTCACCAAAGTGGCCATAGACAACTCGATCCGCAACATGGACAAGAACCTGCCCACGCTGTTCGAACAGGGCATCCCGGAGCAGACACGCGCCTACCTGGGTATGCTTGGCTTCCGCGTTGTCATCAACCGGCAGGGTGATGTCATCGACCTCGACATGCCGGCGGCAGCCATCGACGAGGGCGAAGCGTAGCGCGTCCAGCTCATAACCGCTCTACCCTGTCCCCTCGCGCGCCCTCACCCCTTGCAACCGGCTGCCTCTGGAAAGGCATAGCCGCGTTGCGGGAATCATAGCCTCATGCGCCCTCGCCAGACTGTGCCACGCCACAGTCCATTTTTCAGGGCACGCCCGTATAGTTTTCGGGTCGGCCAGCGCGGCGCGCCTTATGCGTTGCGCACTGCTGACGTTCGGGCTGGAATTGTCATTCGTTTGGCGTTCCGCAGCGCGAGATCGGCAGTTTGCGGGTCTCGGGGAGACATATGAAACGCATCAATCAACGCAGGATTGGCCTGTCCTTGGGCGCCGCGATCGGTTGCGCCATCTTGTTCCTGGCGGCATCCCAGTCTGCCGGCGCCGCCACCATCACGGTGCAATCCCTGTCCGGCGGCAGCGACGGCGCCGTATGCACCTTGCGCGACGCCATCACGGCAGCCAATCTTGACCTGGCTGCTGGCGGGTGCCCGGCCGGCAACGGCGACGACGTGATCGTGCTGGCTGTCGAGGGGACGATCAACCTGACCAGCGCGCTGCCGTTCATTTACAAACGCGGTGACACATGAGGCGCGCGTGCCGGCAGCCATCATTGTGACCGTGACGCCTGGCGAAATGAGCGTGGATGGCGCGCCCGGCGCGGCAATCACAGCCACTGTAGTCGATGGATCCGGCAAGCCGGTGCCGGGCATCACCACCAATGGCGAGATCGGGCCGGCCAGCCTCGGCGTTGTGAGCGGATTCGGTGTGACCGACGCAGAGGGACGAGCCTATGGTGTGTGGACAGCCGGCACAGTTGCCGGCAGCGGGGCGATCACGGTGGCAGGTGCCGGGCTAACCGGCTCGACAGCGATCACGCTCCAGCCTGGGGCGCTGACGACGATCACCGTGTCGCCGGCTGTCGTGACCGCGCAGGCCCTGACCTCTGTGCAATTCACAGCAACGGGGACCGACCAGCACGGTAACGTTGTAGTCATCAATCCGGTGTGGCGCGTGAACCGGGATGCCATCGGCGTGATCGAGGCGAATGGCTTGTTCACGGCGCCGGCCGGCCTGCAAATCGTGGCCACCCACGGCTCGGTGAGCGGCAGCGCAACGGTGTACATCACGCCATAGCGGCTGGACGATAGGGACTAACCCTGCCGCAGGTTTGGGACCTGCGGCAGGACGATTTCTAAGCCTGTATTTCCTCGGCTTCGGCCACCAGATCGCGCTGACGCTGGGCGTCGAGGCGCTCCAGGTGCTTGCGATACTGCCGCCGGGCGTAAACGCCGATCAGAAACGCGCTGGGCAAAAACACCAGGAAAGCAAGATATGGGCCGGCTGAGATCAGCGGCGTCGTCTGCGCCCGGTCCAGATTGAACAAGATCAATGTGAGCGCCAGCCAGACAGTGACCAGGTTCGGAATGGTGTCGCCAGAGTGCAGCAGTTTGAGGCCATCCGTGCGACTGCGTGTGAACGGTGCAAACAAGTTAGACCCCATGAACCCCAGTTGATCCTCGAAGATGTGGACAGAATAGCCCAACGCCGCCACGATGCCGGCGCGCGGCTCGATGAACAGACCCAGCAGCAACCCAAGCGCCAGGGCAATAACGAGCGAGTGCGACCACTCGCGGTGCCAGGGCAGAAATTCGATGCGTACGCCGCTGTCGGTTGGAACCAGCTTTAACGAAGGCCCGCCCAACTCCTCGATGTGTAACGGGCCATCGTAGGTGTAGTCCAGGCTTCCCACATGCGCCCGGCGCTCCACACCGTCACGGTCCAGTGACACCACGACATCACCCCGCGCAACATCGAACCGCACCGTGTACAAAATCCACTCCGCCACCGTGACCCTCACGGGGTGAAGCTGGACAATGCGCGGACGCCCCTCGCGCGCGGCCAGCCAGATCTGCATGGCGAGATCGTCGGCAATGCGTTGCGCATCGGGATCATCGCGCGCCGGCATCACATCGGCATCTCGCTTCTCCAGGAATTTGGCCAGCTTGAAGTCGAGCGTGTCCGGCAGCATGGCGCATGCGCCACCCAGCGCGATGAGCAGCGAGCCATTGGCTGCATCCTCCACAACGCCGGGCACGAATGTGGCAAGACACAGCCCACTGGCAAAATGAGATATTCCTTTCATTGCCTGTCAGAGAGCTGATATTCTACAACCTGCTCCCCCCTCTGAAAAAAGACAGTCACTGCTGCGAAAATCCCAGGGGTCCCAAACTGTTGATGTCCCCAGTGCATTCCACGCGCAGTCCTTGTAAAGTTTCACTTTAAGCAAAGCTTAAATATCGTCCACATCAAACGGACCATCCATAGAAATGACCCGCATGGTCAATCAAGCGCCCACTGGCCAACCTGAAGATGCAATGAGGCATCGATCCTCTGCGCGGTTGGGCATGGCCCGACTGGGCCGCCTGGTCTGGTTGCTATGCAGCGCAACCACTGCTATGCTGATGACAGTGTTCATAGCACGGCATTCAGCCTCCGCCGGCTCAATCACCGTGCAATCCCTGTCGGGCGGGAGCAGCGTCGCGCAGTGCACGCTGCGAGACGCCATCAGAGCCGCCAACCTTGACCAGCCCATCGGGGCGTGCAGCGCCGGCAGCGGCGCTGACACGATCATCATCGCAGTCACAGGCACACTCGTGCTCACAGATATGCTGCCGGTCATCAACACCAACGTGTCGATTGTGGGGCCGGGGCCGGCTTCTCTCAGCCTGTGGCGCAATCCAACCGGCCCTCAGTTTCGCTTCCTCGACATTACGTCGACGGCGGGCTTGACGCCCTCCATCGTGATCTCCGGCCTGCGCATGGTCAACGGCGCGGCTGGGGGCGGCAACGGTGGCGCCATCCAGGCGCGCAATTACGCGCGTCTGACGGTCGTGAACGTCGCTTTTGAAAACAACACAGCCGGCAATGGCGGCGCGATCCATATTCGCGGCCCGCTCACCATCGCCCAAAGCGTGTTCACCAACAACGTGGCGACCAATGCCGGCGGCGCTGTGTTCTCGGACCTGGACAGCATCATCAGCGCCAGCGTCTTTATCAGCAACGCCGCGCTGGGCGCCGGCAGCCCCAGCCTGGGCGGAGGCGGAGCGGTGCGGCTCAACATCGGGCCGAACTGGGTCATCAATTCCATCTTCGCCCGCAACTGGGCGCCGGCCAACGCGCCCGGCGGCGCGGTGTTTCGCATCTCGTCGCTGAACGACACGCATATTCTGCACTGCACGATCGTGGGCCAGGACAGCGTGACGCCCAACTCGGCCATTTACACCACCAGCGGCGGCGGCATATACAGCACGGAAGTGCGCAACACCATCATTGCCAGCCACACGATCGCGTTGCACCGCAGCGGCTCGATCGTGCTGACCGAGGATTACAACCTGTTCGATGGCAACATCACCAACACATTGGGCGGCAGTTTTGGGCCGGTGCTCAGCGGCGGGCACAGCGTCTCCGCAACACCGAAATTCGTCAATGCCGGCCAGAACAACTTCCGGCTGATGGGCGACAGCCCGGCCATCGATGCCGGCGCTGACACGGGCATCCGCGCAGACCTGGATGGCGTCGCGCGCCCGCTCGGTTTGCAGCCGGACATTGGCGCATTCGAGCACGGGGTTGACCTCAAGTTGCGCAAGACAGTTGTGCCCAGCGTCCGGCGCTCCGGAGGAAATGTCAACTTCACCCTGTCATTCAGCAACGCTGGCGCGCATGGCGCGTCGGGTGTTGTCGTCACCGACGCGCTGCCACATGGCCTGATCAACATCAGCACCAGCGCCACGCTGCCGGTCACGGTAACGCCGGGCGCAGTCTACCAATTCCACCTGGTGAATCCGCTTGCGCCGGGCGCTGCCGGCATTATCACACTGAGCGGAATTCTGTCGCCTGACCTGCCGGGTGGCCCTGTCACGAACACCGCCACTATCGGCAGCCAGAACTGGGAGATGAACACCCTCGACAACACCGGCGCCGCCGTAGTCACCGTCAGTGATGGTGAACGGATCTCGAAGCGGGCAATTCCGACACAGCAAATCCTGCTGCCCGGCCAACGCATCACCTATACCGTCGTGGTGTCCGCTCCAGAAACGAGCGCGATGGGCTACATGACTCTCACCGATGCCATTCCCGAAAATACGCGCCTGCTGACGGACAGCGTGACCGGAACCGGCGGGGTGGCAATCGGCGCCAGCATCGTGATGACACAGACCAACATCCCGGCCGGCGGGGTGGCCAGCCTCACTTTTGCCGTAGAGATCGATCCGACTCTGGCATCCAGCGCCATCGTAACCAATGTGGCTCAGGTTCGATCGGATGCTGTGCCGCAGATGAGCAGCAATGTCGTCACACGCGAAGTGCGTGTGCCGGCCAGCATTGCGCTGGCAGTCGCGCCGGCCACATTGCCGGCCGACAATGTGTCCAGCGCGCAGGTCACGGTGACCGTTGCAGACGCTCAGGGGCGCCCGGCGCCGGGCCTGGCAGTCATCGGTCAAATTGTGCCCGGAGGCAGAGGCGGCCTGTCCCTGTTCGATCCGACCAATGCAGCCGGCCAATCGTTTGCCAGCTGGTATGCCGGCACGCGCGCCGGGCCGGCCACCATCACCGTGTCGGCGGGGTTGCTGACTGCTTCCACACAGGTCACGTTGACGCCGGGCGCGTTGACCACGATCACGGTTCAGCCCAATCCGGCAACGATCGCAGCCGGCGCAACGCTGGTTTTCAGCGCCACAGGCGTTGATCGTTACAACAATGCGACGCCCGTGTTGCCCGTTTGGACAACCGATGGCGGCGTGATAGACGCCGGCGGCGTCTTCACCGCGCAGACCAGAGCGGCCTCCAGCCGACTGGTCACCGCCACACAGGGCGCCGCGCGCGGCGCAGCAATCGTTCACATCATTCCGGGCGCGCCTTATACGCTCGCTGTGAGCGCGTCGCCCGGTCTGCTGCTTGCCAACGGCATGAGCGTCAGCCAGATCACGCTGTTTGTGTTTGACCCGTATGGCAACGCCGCGCCGAATGAACCGGTGACTCTGAGCACATCGCTCGGTCAATTGCGCGACACCGCTGGCGCGACCAATCTGGAGGGGCGCTTCACGACTGCGCTTACTTCGGGCGTCGACCCAGGCCTCGCAACGATCAGCGCGCGCGCCAGCAATGGTCGATCTGGCGCAGCCGTGGTGACATTCCAGTCGGCTAACACACCCGGGCGCACACTCACCAGCACATACACCGTGAACGCACTGACAGCGCGCCCCGGCGACACGCTGACCTTCACGCTGATCGTCACCAACGTTGGCGTGAGCACTGCGCAAGGCATCACCCTGTCAGCCAGCGTGCCCGATGGCGCCACATTGCCACAAGAGGCAGAGTTAACGCCACTCACCAGGGAGATTATCTGGACCGGCAACCTGGCGCCCGGCGCGCAGCAGACAGTGTCGTTCAGCGTCGTCGCGCAGGCAACGGTTGGCCGGCTGAGCAGCGTGGCCAGAGGCGACGACGGCCAGGCTGTCAATTTCGAGTTGCCGGTTCAGATCGAGATCGAGCCGGCAGTGAGGGTTTTTCTGCCGATTGGTTACAGACTGACTGAGTAGATGCGTAGCGCGCAGCCGCTGCGCCGGCTGCGTGTTTACGGGGGACAACATGTTCAGAGGATTCAAACGCCGATTCGCACGCACAAACACCAGGCAGATGAAACGCCATTCTGACAGCAGGCTGCCGGCAGACACCTGCGGCGCCGCGCGAGAACTGCCCTGGCGGATGATCGCCGGACGCGTCGTCCTGGCAGTTGCAGCCTGGATACTGACATCACAGGCGTTCCCGCCATTGGCGGCCCGCGCGAGCGGCTACATCATCGTGCAGTCGCTGTCGGGCTGGAGCGATCCCGCTGCCTGCTCGTTGCGGGATGGAATCCTGGCGGCCAATCTTGACATGCCGGTCGGCGCATGCCCCGCCGGGGATGGGGACGACACGATCCTCATCAACGTGGCCGGCACGATCAACCTGACATCAACGTTACCAACCATCATCCAGCCGCTTGCAATCCGGGGCCCTGGGCCGAACGAATTGACAATCCAGCGAGACCCGGGCGCGCCGCCATTCCGGCTGATCGAGATCAGCGGCACAAATGGCTCGCCATTCAGCGTCACGATCACCGGTGTGCGTCTCAGCAACGGCTACGCGCCGGGACTGAACGGCGGCGCAGTGCTGGTCAACGATCCGAGCGCGCTGGCTGTGAAGAACGTAGTCTTCGAGAACAACCTCGCCGCCAACGGCGGCGCGATCTTTGCGCAGGGACCGCTCGTGGTGACGCGCGGCGTTTTTCGCGGCAACGTCGCCCAGACCGGCGGCGGCGGCGCAGCCTACACCACCGGCGGGGCAGTCATCAGCGCCAGTTTGTTCATCAGCAACGCGGCCTACGGCGGGACGGTCATCTCGCCCAGCATCGGCGGCGGCGGCGCGTTGCGCTTGAACACAGCCCCAGACAGCCCGCGCCAGAACTGGGTGGTGAACAGCGTGTTTGCGCGCAACACCATCACCAGCTCCGCTGCCGGCGGCGCGGCGATCCGCATCTCATCGGCCTATGCGTCACACCTGTTCCACAACACCATTGTCGGCGGCGACGCGATTGATCCACAGTCGGCGATTTACGCCAGCGGCTCCGGCGACACGATCGCCGGCATCACCAACACCATCATCACCAGCCATACAGTCGGCATTCATCGCGGCACGCAAGTGTCGGTCACGCAGGATTTCAACCTGTTCTACGGCGTGATCACCCATGTGGTCGGTCAGATCGCCGGCGGCGCAAACACCCGCACCGGCGCCCCGCTGTTTGTCGATCCCGCCGCAGACAACTACCGCTTGCAGGCCGGCAGCCCCGCCGTGGACAGCGGCGCCGATGCCAGCATCCCAGACGACTACGACGGTCAGCCGCGGCCGCTGGGGTTTGGGCCGGATATCGGCGCGTTTGAGTTCAATCCCGGCTGGGAACTGCGCCGCGTGTATCTGCCGGTCTCCAACCGTTGACCGGCGCAGCCGCACTAGCGATAGACCGGAATCAACCAGCGCCGGTGCGCGTAGACCAGGGTGGCGACTGGCTCAGCTGAGATCTGGCGCTGCGCAGTCAGGCCAAAGTAACTCACGCCATGACGCGCAAAGACCACCTGGTGTGGTTGAGCCACGGAGATCGCCAGCGTGCGGGACAATGCGGCCTGTGGAGGCAACACGACTGCCGGCCACGTCACAACATCGCCGGCCACCAGCGGCGAATCAGACGCCCAAAGCAGCGCGGTTGAAAGCGGCAGGCCCGCTGTAAGCACGGCGCCTGTGCGCGTCAGCGCCGTCTGATTGGTAATCCAAATCGTGTAGGTCAACGGTTCCAGAACAAATTGCATCGCCGGCGCGGCGATGCTGGTTGTCACAGCCTGAGCTTCACTCACCGCCGCGCGCGCGTCGATGAGGCCATAGCCATAGGTGTTGTTGGGCACAGCGCCCGCCGGCAGGGATCCGCAGGTCTGGCTGGTGGTCAGCGGTTGCGCCGTGCTGCGCAGGATGGCCTCTGTCTCGCTGATCTGGCCGCGCAACCACGGCGCAGCCGACCACAGCAGCGCCGCCACGCCGGCCACGTGCGGGGTGGCCATGCTGGTGCCGCTTTTGTAGCCGTACCCATTCGTGGGAACCGCAGAGCGCACGCCGGCCCCCGGCGCCACCACATCCGGCTTGAGATGGCCGGTGAAGCTCGACGGCCCGCGGCTGCTGAAGCCGGCAATATTGTTGGCGCTATCGGTGGCGCCCACGCTGAAGGCCTGGTCCAGGGTGCCGGGCGCATGAATGACTGACATGCACGCGCTGCCATTGTTGCCGGCAGCCGCCACGGTCAGGATGCCGGCGTCGCGCAGCACCTGCGTCACCGTCACCAGCGCCGAGGGCACGTCGCAACCGATCTCGCCATAGCCCGGATCACAGCCCCATGAGTTGCTGGTGATGTCGGCGGCTTTGGATGGATCGGGGTTGTTGCCATTCAGGTCGGTGGGCGCGAGTGAAAATTGAAAACACAGCGTATAGCGCGCCACGCTGCCGATGCCAAAGCGCATGTTGCGGCAGGCGATCCACTGCGCGCCCGGCGCCACCCCGATCTGGTTGCTCCCCCCATCGTCGCCCAGGATCGTGCCCACCGTGTGCGTGCCGTGGCCGTTGTCGTCATGCGGAAACGGCGAGCGCGTGTCGCCTGACTGGTCATAGGCGGCGTCGTACCAGTTGAAGTTGTGGTCGGCGCTGCTGCCGTTCCAGCCGCGATACTGGCCGATCAACGCCGGGTGATTCCACTGCACGCCGGTGTCGAGGTCGGCTACCACGATGCCCTGGCCGGTGAAACCCAGCGCCCACACGTCTGGCGCGCGCACCCGCAACACGCCCCACTCTATCGATTGTGGACTTTGGATTTTCGATTTTGGATTTTGGATTTTGGATTCGGCGGCGGGCCAGCCGGCCTGCACGCCGCGCATCTGCACATCCAGATCAACGCTCGCCACGTCGGGCCGCGCGCTCAGCCAGCGCACGGTGGCGCGGTCGGCAGCCGGGATGAAAAGGCCGTTGTTGATCCACAACACCTGGTAGCGCGCGCCGCGCGCGTCGAGATCGCGGCGCAAGCCGGCCTGCGACTGCGCGGCATGGCGCAACAACGTCTCGACCACAAAGCGGGTTTTGGCTTCTTTGGTGGGCAATGCGCGCGCCGGCGAGAGATCAGGGAAGCCGGCTGCCGTGACGATCAGGCCGACCCGCTGCGCGTTGCGGGTCGCGGCCCAGGCGCGTGGCGTCACTTTGCCGGGCGGCGCATCGGGTTCAGGCGCAGCAGACGGGATCGGAGACGGCTGAACCAGCATCGCAAGCAGCGCGACAGCAGCCATCACTATGCGGTGGAATTTGATTTTCATGGGCGGATTGTAACCGGGCGCGCACCCCTGGTGAAGCAGCATCCTCACGGCCGGCGGTCACGCGCGCGTCGCAGGCCGGCCATATGCCGCGACCAGTCAGACGGCGCCCCTGCAGGTTATCTCGCATATACTGGGGTGGGGGAGGCTGTTGCCCCTGCTGGGGTATGATGCTGTGCAGCGGAACCAACGCAACCATGAATCCCAAAGAAAACTACCTCGCCGCCATTCGGTTCCAGTCGCCAGAGTATGTGCCGATGGGCTGTGAACCGATCTGGCACACGATTCAGTTCGAGGGCAATTTCAAGATCGGCACGTGGACAGATGCCTGGGGCGTGCACTGGGAGGCCGGGTTGGCCGATACAGTGCCCTTTCCAAAGGGCAACCCCCTGCCCGACTTGGACCGGCTGGCCGACTATCGCTTTCCCGACCCGAACGCGCTGCGCTTCACGCCGGAGATGCGTGACGCGCTGCGGCAGGTTGACCGCAGCCGGAAACTGGTGACGGGCAATCTGACTTACCTGCTGTTCGAGCGGGCGTGGGCGCTCATGGGCATGGAGAACTTCATGGCCGCGCTGGTGACGCATCCTGCCGAGATGCGCCACCTGCTGCGCGGCATCGCCGACTACGCCCGCCGGGTGTTCGACCGCTATCTCGAACTGGGCGTGGATGCCATCGGCTTCTCCGAGGATCTTGGCTCGCAGCGGGCGCTGATGATCTCGCCGGCCATGTTCCGGGCTTTTCTGTTGCCTGAATACAGCTACATCTTTGAAAACGCTTTGCGCGCCGGCAAGATCGTTAACTTTCACAGTTGCGGACGCGTGCAGGATATCGCCGCTGACCTGGCCTCGATTGGCGTAACCGTTCTGAACCCGATCCAGGCGCGAGCCAACGATCTGGCCCGGCTGAAGGCAGACACGTTCGGGCGCACCGCGCTGGCCGGCGGCATCGACACCGCTTTGCTGGCCACCGGCACGCCGGAGCAAGTGCGCGCCGAGGTCATGCGGGTGATGGACATTCTGAAGCCCGGCGGCGGCTATGTGTGCCAGCCCGACCAGGGCCTGCCGGGCATTCCAGAGGAAAACATGCGCGCGCTGTGGGAGACGGCAACAGCGACAGGCCGCTACCGTTAAGCCAATCACCGTCCGTTCAGGATGCGCAGGCTGCTGCGATTTTCAGCGCCGGGGCGCCTCGCTGCGCTCAGCATGACCGGCGCGCGCCGCGCTGTTTGTGGGATACTGCCGGCCAAAATCAAGGCACGGCGTCTCTGGCATGTCTGCGAATCCATCGCTGGTTGACTTTCTGTTCGACCCCGGCACCCTGGCCGGCGCTGTGGTGTATGCGGCGTTGATTTTCGGGCTGGCAGGGCTTTTGGCCGCCCTGCTCCATCGGTTGACACGGCGCGCGCTAAACCGCTCACAACGACTTGTCAACCGCATCACCCTTCAGTTCGCCGATCAAATGGGCCGGGTGGGCATCATTGTCTTCGCCATTGTGCTGTACGCCAATCTAATCCCCGCGTTGCGGACCCTCGGCGGGGCTTTATTGGCCAGCGTCAGCATCGTGTCGCTGGTGATCGGCCTGGCCGCGCAGAATACGCTGGGCAATCTGATCGCCGGCATCTCGCTGGCCCTGTATCGCCCGTTCGAGGTGGGCGATCTGGTGCAGGTGAACGCGCCGGGCGGCCCTGAAATGGGCTATGTGGAGAGCCTGACCCTGGGTTACACCGCCCTGCGCACAGCGGACAACCGGCGCGTGATATTGCCCAACAGTGTCATGGCGTCACAGATCACAATCAATCTGACCGTGCGCGACCGGCGCAAGCTGGCCGTGATTTCTTTCAAGATCCCCTATGACGCCGACCTGGATCAGGCCAGATCAATTGCCTTAACCGACGCGCGAAAACATCCGTTGTCCGGAGAGATCGCGGGTTGCCCCGTCGTTAATCTGGCCGGTGGCGTGACACTGTCGCTGCGCGTGTGGTGCGCCAATTTTGACGCCGCCCGGCAGCTAGAGTTCGATTTATACGAAGACATCAAGAAACACTTCGACGCCGCCGGCATCGCGCTCATTTGACGCAAGCCGATCCGCCTTGATCGTCGCCGAATCCTGATCTGAAACTGCCCGGTGTCAGACGCATCGAGCAGAAGTCCGAAAACTGCGCCGGCGAGATGCAACCTTAATCTGCCCTTCACAAAAACCCATCACACTACCCGCCAACCCAAATGCAGGAGAAAATCTGTGGCAATTCACTCTGAACGGCTCGTCAACAACCGGCGCGAAATTCTCGGCTGGGCCATGTATGACTGGGCCAACAGCGCCTTCAGCACCACCGTAGGCACCGTCTTTCTGGGGCCGTATCTGGCCGCTCTGGTAGACGCCGCAGCCAAAGCCAGCCCGGACGGTCTGGCGCGCTTTTTTGGCCTGCCGGTTGCGCCAGAGTCCTTCCTGCCCTATTGCATCGCTTTCTCGGTCGTCTTTCAAGCCGGCTTTTTGCCCATCCTCGGCGCCATCGTGGACTATTCGCATCGCCGCAAACAAATGTTGCAGCTCTTCGCCGTGATCGGCGGCCTGGCGACCACCGCGCTCTTTTTCGTGCAGGGCGAGCTGTGGTGGCTGGGCGGCGTGCTGTTCATCATCGCCAATCTGGCTTTTGGGGCGGCCATCGTGTTCTACAACGCCTACCTGCCGGACATCGCCAGCGAAGACCAGCGCGATCGCGTGTCCTCGTTCGGATGGGCCATGGGCTACCTGGGCGGGGGATTGCTGCTGGTGTTCAACCTGGCGCTCTTTCTCATGCGCGAGCGGCTGGGACTGGATAGCAGTCTGGCCGTGCGCATCAATCTGGCCTCGGCCGGCGTGTGGTGGCTGGGCTGGTCGATCTGGACATGGCTGACATTGCGCTCGCGCCGCACCGCGCGGGCGCTGCCCCAGGGCGAAACCATTGTCGGCGTTGCCTTCAAACAGCTCAGCGAAACGATGGAGACGCCGGCGCCAACTGTGGCCCGGCTGTTGCTCTCGCCGCTGATCGTCCTGATTCTCTTTCCGGTCGTGTCGTTCCTCCAGCTTCCGCTGGAGGTCATCTTCATCGCCGTTGTGGGGCCGCTCATCATGATCGCCATCTTCATCCGGCGAAAATGGCGCACCTCGCCCGAAACGGCGCGCTTCCTGCTGGCTTATCTGATCTACAACGACGGCATTCAGACAGTGATCGGCGTGTCGGCCATCTTTGCGGCGGCGCCGGCGTTGCGCGGCGGGCTGGCTATTCCCACCGAACGTCTGACGCTGCTCATTCTGTTCATTCAGTTCGTGGCGTTTGTGGGCGCGCTATCGTTTGGCCGGCTGGCCGGCTGGCTGGGCGCCAAACGCGCGCTGGTGGTCAGCCTGTTCATCTGGTCGGGCGTGGTCATCTATGCCTTCCTCGGCATGCGCGACTACGAGCCATCGGCCCTGGGCATCCCGCAGGCCGAGCTGGAGTTCTGGGTGCTGGGGGCGTTCATCGCCCTGGTGCTGGGCGGCAGTCAGGCCCTCAGCCGCAGCCTGTTCGCGCAGATGATCCCGCCGGAGAAAGAAGCGGAGTTCTTCTCAATCTACGAGATCAGCGAGCGCGGCACGTCGTGGATGGGGCCTTTTCTGTTCGGGTTCGTCAACCAGGCGCTGGGCAATCTGAGGCCGGCCATTCTGTCGGTGGTGATCTTCTTTGTGGTCGGGCTGGCCATCCTGATGACCGTGAACACCACGCGCGCCATGCGCGAATCGGGGCGCCAACCTGCCGATCTGGCATCCTCTTGATCGCCAACCGCGCCCTCACCATGCCCGCCTTTGCGCAGTACGTCGGCATCGACTATTCCGGCGCACAGACGCCAGAAGCCAGCCTGCCCGGTCTGCGCGTCTACTACACCGCCGGCGCCGACCTTGACCGGGAGCCGGTCGAAGTTCCACCGCCGCCCAGCCCGCGTAAATACTGGACGCGCCGGGGCCTGGCCGAGTGGCTGGCCGGCGCCCTGCGCAACAGCCTGCCGACGCTGGTGGGCATCGATCATGGGTTTTCCTTTCCTGTGGCGTACTTTGAACAGCATGGTCTGGGGGGCGACTGGGCGGCCTTTCTGGATGACTTTCAACAACACTGGCCGACCGACGCGGCGCACACATACGTGGATTTTGTGCGCGATGGCGTTTGTGGCAATGGCGCAGCGCGCGCCGGCAACCCGCGCTGGCGGCGTCTAACCGAGATACGCGCCGGCGCAAAGTCGGTTTTTCACTTCGACGTGCAAGGCTCAGTCGCCAAATCAACGCACGCCGGCCTGCCCTGGCTGCGTTACCTGCGACAGGCGCTGGGCGCGCGCGTTCACTTCTGGCCGTTCGACGGCTGGCAGCCGCCAGCAGGGCGCTCGGTGATCGCCGAAGTGTACCCGCGCTTGTGGAGCAAGCAGTATCCGCGCGCCGATCGCTCGCCGCATCAGCAGGACGCCTATGCCGTGGCGCGCTGGCTGCAAGAGGCCGACTGCGCCGGCGCGCTGAGCGCGCACTGGCGGCCGGCCCTCAGCCAGCACGAACGCCGCATTGCCGAGATCGAGGGGTGGATATTAGGCGGCTGAACCTCGGCGGCTGAGCTTGTCGAAGCCGCCGAAGCCGCCGAAACCTCTGCGCCGTTGCCGGTCGCTTCGACAGGCTCAGCGACCGGCAAGGGCTTCGGCGGCTGAGCCTGTCGAAGCCGCCGAAGCCGCCGAAGCCGTCGAAGCTGTCGAAGCCACCGAAACCGTCGAAGCGGTCGAAGCCGTCGAAGCCGTCGAAACCTCTGCGCCGTTGCCGGTCGCTTCGGCAAGCTCAGCGACCGGCAAGCTCAGCGATCGGCAACGGCGACAGGTCTGAACCGTGCTGAGCGTAATTGCGGGAATACTCGACGAGTTTCTCGTAGTTCTCCTCAATCAGTGCCTGTTTCTTGCGACGACTCCAGCCTTGCACCTGCTTTTCACGGCGAAAGGCATCATCTATACGATCGTAGTATTCGTAGTACGCCAGTTTCACCGGCAGACGCTTGGCCGTATGGTTAGCGCCTGTGCCACTTTGATGCTCCTGCAAACGACGCTCCAGATCCCATGTGCTGCCGGTGTAGTAGCTGCCATCAGCACATTCCAGAATGTACATGTAGGGCATAGCAATCACTCCGTGTCGCCTTTGCTTTCCTGCGCCGGCTGAACCTCGGTGGCTGAGCCTGTCGAAGCCGCCGCTGCCATCGTCGGCGTTGCCTTCGACAGGCTCAGGCAACGCCGACAGACTCCGCTTCAGCAAGCTCAGCGACTGGCAACGGCTTCGGCGGCTGAGCTTCGGTGGCTGAGCTTCGGTGGCTGAGCTTCGGTGGCTGAGCTTGTCGAAGCCGCCGCTGCCATCGTCGGCGTTGCCTTCGACAGGCTCAGGCA
>DAOTYS010000271.1:0-10912 GCA_034434575.1 Thermoflexales bacterium | reverse complement strand
GGACACTCTGGGCGCGTCTGCGCGGATTGCTGAACAGCCTGCTTTCGCAGCGGGGCTGGTCTCCGACTATGGTGAAGCGGCGCTGGCAAACCTGGCTGCCAATCGCCGGGTCTTCGACCGGCTGGATTGGTGGCTTGTGCAGGAGTGGGCGTTGAGCGATGCCTTCATTGCCGTCGGGCGCGAGCAGGACTTGCTTGGCGCAATGCTTGCCGCGCCAGTTTTGCTCGATGACATCAATCGCCTGGCCAGCGCGCGCTCGGATGCAGCCTGGTTGCGCTGGTGCGCCATTCGTGACGGCGTGTCTGCCACGCCGCTCGTTCGAGCTATGGTTCAAGCGTGCAGCGCTGCGCTGCAACGAGCCGGTGTGGGCCGGTTGATGTGTGTCGCCGAGCCAGTCCACTGGCTGACTCCCCATCTGCGCGATCTGGGTTTTCGGCGCGTGGATGATGTGGTGACGCTTGCGCTGCGACGGGCAGATTGGCGCGCCGGCCCGCGTGCGCTGCGCCCGGCCCCTGCAATCCGCGCGCGGCTGGCGGAAGCGTCTGATATGCCTGCCGTGCTGGATGTGGACAATCGCGCCTTTGAACCGCAATGGCGCCTGTCTGCGCAGGCTTTGGATCACGCCTGGCGCGTCTCCGCGATATTGCAGGTGGCCGAGTGGGCTGGTCAGGTTGCCGGCTATCTTCTGGCCACCCGCCTGGGCGACGAGGCTCATATTGCGCGACTGGCGGTCAGTCCCCATTGTCAGGGTCAGGGCATCGGGTCGGCGCTGCTCCACAGCGCGCTGGTCCGGCTGCTCGATAGTGGCGCAGTCCAACTTGTCACCCTGAATACTCAAGCCAGCAACGCAGCGTCGCTTGCTCTCTATCGCCGGTTTGGTTTTCAACCCGCGAGGCCGCGTCTGCGCGTCATGTCTCTGAATCTGGAGCGCGCGGCGAGCCGGGTTTCGTCGCCATGAAGAGAGCTTCGACTGTGAAGAAAGGTCGCGGTGCGGACAACGTTCAGCGCGCGGCGGTTGAACGTTCCCAGCGCGCAGGCCGCCGACAGGCGACGCGGCAGGCGCGCCGCCTGTCGTCCGCGCCGGCTGCGCCTCGTCCCCGCAAGGCGAACGCCTCGCGTGTCGATAGCAGCCTCGAGGCGCCGGCCGGAGTTGAGTTGCCCTTTGGCGTCCGGCGCGCATTTGTCGCGGCGATCGTGCTGGTCGCTCTGGCGTTGATCATCGTGGTGGCCGCCCAGAACTGGCAGGCGATTGCGGCCCTGCCAGGCGCTGCGTCCGAAGCGCAGCTGGCGGCTCAATCCGCGTCCGCGCCGGCTGCTTCCAGTCCATCTCCGATGCGCATCGGCATCGTCAGCGGGCATCGCGGCAACGACAGCGGCGCGGTCTGCGCGGATGGATTGACCGAAGCGCAGGTCAACTTTGACCATGCCGTGCGTGTGGCCAGCTTGTTGCGCGCCCAGGGCCACACGGTCGATATTCTCGACGAGTTTGACCCCCGGCTACAGGGCTATGTGGCGGATGCGCTGGTGTCGATCCACGCCGATTCGTGCGCCTACATCAACGATCTGGCCACGGGGTTTAAAGTTGCGCGCGCCCTGGACAGCCGGCTGCCCGAAGCCGAAGATCGTCTGGTCGCATGTCTCGTGGAACGTTATCAGGCGGCGACCGGCCTTCGCTTTCACGCTAACACGGTCACCTACGATATGACGCAGTACCATGCGTTCCATGAAGTGGCGCCCACCACGCCGGCGGCGATCATTGAGACTGGATTCCTGTATCTTGACCGAACTATCCTGACGCGCAAGGCAGACCGGGTGGCTCAGGGTATTGTGGATGGGATTCTGTGCTATCTGGCAGAGGACAGAGCGCAGACGACAGATGACAGATGACAGAGCACAGATGACAGAGGACAGAGGACAGAGGGGAGATGGAGGGCAGAGGGCAGATGACTATGGGTGAACAATCGATGCGCAGCCGGTTAAGCTTGCGGCTATGGCAGGCTGGCCGGTGGCCTGGTCGTTTCAGGAGGCTGTTGTGGGTGATCGGACTGGTGACGATGGTTGCCGCTGGACTGGCGCCGGCAACCTCTGCCTGGGTTGCCGTCGAAGCCCGCAGCGAGTCGACGCTCGTCGACGCGCAGCCGGATGCCGCAGCGCGGCGCGGCAAGTGGATTGAGGTCATTTTGTCTCAACAACGGCTGATTGCCTGGGAGAATGGTCGCGCAGTAATGAGCGCGCCCATCTCCAGCGGACTGGCGCGCACGCCGACCCGGCGCGGCACTTTTCGCATTCAGAAGAAGTACAGCGCAGTGCGCATGCGCGGCCCCGGCTACGATCTGCCGCGAGTGCCCTACACGATGTTCTATTCGGGCAACTATGCCATTCATGGCGCCTACTGGCACAACAACTTTGGCCGCCCGATGAGTCACGGCTGCGTGAACCTGCCCGTGTCCTTTGCGCGCCGGCTGTATGCCTGGGCGCCCACAGGCACGCTGGTGGTCATTCGCTAGGCCGGCTGCCGGAATGGAAACGCCGTATGCAGACGCGAAGGCGCGTCCAGCGCCGGCCGCAATGCGCGCGCGCAAAGCTGTTCTCGCATTGGCCGTGTGCTGCGCGCTGGCAGTGGCCATTCCGGCCGCAGTGTCGCGCGTCCGCGACGAGCAGATCGCCGGCGCTCAGTGGGATGAACTGAGCGCGCGCGGCGCCTTGCGCGTGGCGATGGACCCCGGCTGGCGTCCCTTCTCATTCTTCGATGACGCCGGCTGGCAGGGCCTGGACGCTGAATTGACGCGCGAGATTGCCCGGCGGCTCCAACTTACCGTGCAACCGGACCCGGTTGGCTATGACGCGCTTTACGATGCGCTTCATCTCAAGCGGGATGACATTGCCGTGTCAGCCGTGGTTGTGGATCCGGCGCGGACGGCAACGATCGCCTACAGCGCGGCCTACTTCGACGCCGGCATTCACATGGTTGTCTTTGACAATCCGGCTATTCGACGCCCGCAGGACCTTGAGGGCCGGCGCGTGGCTGTGGCGCTTGGCTCCGACGCGGATCGTGTGGCGCGCTATTGGGAACGTCGGCTGGCCAACCTGCGCCGCATCACGACCGACGACGAAGCCGGCGCAGTGGCGGTTGCGCGGGCCGGCCGCGCCGATGCAGCCCTGGTCGAAGCGTGGGTTGCGTTGCGCGAAACCAGAGACCTGGCCGGCAATGGCGCGGCGCTGGTCAGCATCGAGCCGCGTCTGTATGCGATTGCCGTGCGCAGTGACAACACGCGCCTGCTGGCGGCGCTGAATCAGGCGCTTGCTGACATGCGCGCAGACGGCGCCTTGCGTAAACTCATCGACCGATGGGTGGCGATGGACCCATGAGTGGTGGCATCATTAACCCCTCTGCTATACTGACTCACAAGGTGGCGCGCTGCCATGTCAGGCGTGAAAGGTAACCCAGGCCCTTCAGAACGTTCCCTCGCGCGCGCGGCCAGGGGCAGCGCTGTCGGCGGCATGGCGCTTGGCTGCATTGGCATTCTGGTGCTCATCTCGCTGGTTGCCCTGCCGGCGCAGTACCTGTTCAGCGCGCCCGGCGCGCAGGCCAGCACGCCCACCCGCGCTCTCGCTCAGGCGCCGGCGCCCCAGCAACGCCCCACGCGCACGCCACGCCAGAGGGTTGAGCCGTCCCCCATTCCTGCGCAGCCGGTTTCTCAGGATGTCGCAGCCACTGACGCGCCGGCCAATACGCCCGCACCGACGCCGTCGTCAACGGCAACGCCATTGCCCGCGCCGACGAACACCCCTGCGCCCACACTCACGCCGTCGCTCACGCCGTCGCCTGAGCCGACACTTGCGCCGACAGACACACCTGCGCCCTCGCCCTCGCCCTCGCCGACGCCATCACCCACGCCATTGCCGGTGACGCGCGTCACGCCGGCACAAGGCACACAGGCCGTCAATCTCAGATTCGGGCCGGGTTTGGGCTACGCCGTCGTCGGGGTGTTGAAGCAGGGCCAGTTCATCACGGTGACCGGCACCGTGCAGGATCGGGGGTGGTGGCGCGTCGATCTGAACGGCAAGCCGGCCTGGGTGTCTGCGCGTGTCGTGAGGATGGACGGGGACGCGCAAAGCGTGGAGATCGTGCCGGAAGCCGACATCCCGCGCTTGCCGCCTCGACCGCCGGCTACAGCGCAGCCGACTGCTGCGCCGTGAAATCGGGCGCCTCCCATCAAACTTCTGCCGGCGCATCCGCCGGCGCGCCGGAGCCTTTTCGATTTGTGTCTGTCTCTGGCCGGCGGGGTGGGCCGGCATTGACGAAATTCATGGCCCGGTCGATGCCATGTTTCAGCCAGATGACCAATCCCTGCGCTGCCCGTTCGCTGGCCTCTGCCATTTCTTCGCGTTCAGCGGCGCTGAATGGTTGCAGGACAAAACTGGCCGCGTCCATTTTGCCGGGCGGGCGTCCGATGCCCACGCGCAGGCGGGGGAAATCCTGCGACCCCAGCCGGGCGATGATCGACTTCATGCCATTGTGTCCCCCGTTGCCGCCAAAGGGCCGCATGCGCAACTGCCCGAACGGAATGTCCAGTTCATCGTAGATGACCATCAGATCGGGCAGGGCGACTTTGTAGAACCGGGCGATCGGGCTGACCGCCGAGCCGCTGTCATTCATGAACGTTTGGGGTTTGGCCAGCACGACTTTCTCACCGTCGATCTCGCCGATGGCAATGATGGCGCGGTTCATCATTTTGGTGAACTTTAGCCCGTGCTTTTCGGCCAGCAGATCAGCGATGGCAAAGCCGATGTTGTGGCGGGTTTCGGCGTATTGCCGGCCGGGGTTGCCGAGGCCGACGATCAGCCGCCAGCGGCGCGATGAAAGATCAATCGGGTCCGTATCTGGCATGTCTGTAAGGTCTGTAAGATGGAGAGCCGGCGGATGATATCCGCGCAGTCAGCGACCATAGTCCACCGGCTTGTCAAAAAACCGGCGCAGGAAGAAACCGATCAAACGCTTCAGCGCGACATACGCCCCCAGCGCCGCCAATGCCAGCAGCGCCATGCGGGCGCCGCGCAGGAATGCGGCCGGGATTGCGGCCAGGTCAAAGTCTGATGCGTCGGCTGCGCCGGCGTTTGCCTCTGCGCTGCTGGTTGCCTCATCCGGCTGGCCGGCCTCCGGCGGCGTCGCGGGCGCAGGCTGACTGATAGCGTTGGCGGTCTTCAGGTTGCGCACAATGCCCTCGAACACCGATCCGTCGGCGTTGACGACTTGCACGCGCAAGGCATAGGCGCCGTCGGGCAGCGGGCGGGTGTTCCACACGGCGAGGACGCCGTTTTCCACCGGCTGGGCGCCGCCGCCAATCACGATCCATGCGCCAAGATCCGGCTCGGCGGCGTAGGCGACTTCGTAGCGCACAAACTGGCCGGAGTTGGCCGTTCCCTGAATGGTGACGTTGCCGCGAATCGATTGCTCGCTCGAGGGAGACACGATGCGGGCCAGCGGGTTGGCCTGGGCGACTGCCGGCGTTGCCGGCCAGATGGCTGCGCCCAACACGGCAAGCAGAATCCGCGCGACAAACACGATGACAGGCAGACGCACGGCGTGTTGAACCAGCTTCATAGCAAACCCGGATTGTACCCGACCCGTGCGGTATAATTCACATTCCACATGGGGATGCAATGGCTTCGACGGAATGGGCAGACCCCGGGTGGCGAGCCGAGACGCGACTCTCGTAAAACAGCGCACAGCACATTAAGTGCCAAGAATGTCAACTGGAATGCTGTTCCGGTCGCCGCGTAAGCGGTAGCCAGACGGCATCCGGCGCTTGATTGACGCCGGCGTCGCCCAGAGCCTCGCGTTGGTGGGATCTGGTTGCGGCGTAATAAAGCCAACGGGCGCCCGGCTGAGGTTCGTAGGCCGTTCGGGTTGCCGGCTGACAGCCGAAACCACGAGCTAGTGTTGCGCTAACCGTGTCGTCGCGGGTGCGCAGCGCGAAACCAAAACGGCGACTACGCTCGTAGTCATTCGCGGTGGGTTCATTTCGGACCCGGGTTCGATTCCCGGCATCTCCACTCCCCCGGCGCCAGCCCTCTCGTCGGCTTCAAGCCGGCGGGAGGGGGAGTGCTACACTCCGCTTCATGCTCGCCATTGAACACATCGACACGCGCAATCGCGCCCACGTTGAGCGATTTGTCCGTCTTCCATATCGTCTGTACGCCAGTCACCCCTGCTGGGTTCCTCCACCCTTGGGCGACGCCCGGTTGTTGCTCAACCGCGACAAACACCCCTACTACACGCACTCGGACGCGGATTTCTTCATCGTCTCACGGGACGGGCGCGCTGTGGGCCGCATCGCGGCGCTGGAGAATCGCGCCTATAACCGCTATCACAACACGCGCCAGGCGCAGTTCTATTGTTTTGACGCTGAAGATGACGCGGAAGCGGCCCGGCTGCTTTTCGAGACCGTGTTTGAATGGGCGCGCCGGCGTGGATTGAACCGGGTGGTGGGGCCGAAAGGCTTTGGTCCGCTGGATGGATACGGCGTCCTGGTCGAGGGCTTTGAGCACCGCCAACTCATGACGATGATGAATTACAACTATCCCTACTACCCGGCGCTGGTGGAGGGGGCCGGCTTTCGCAAGGAAGTCGATTTCGTCTCATGTTATATCGACGCGCAACAATTCCGTCTCCCGGAGCGCGTGCATGCCATCGCGCGCCGGGCGGCAGAACGATCCGGTCTGAGGGTGCTGCGCTTCACCAGCAAGCGCGAGGCGGTGAAATGGGCGCCCCGCATCGCGGAAGCCTACAACAGGGCCTTCGTCAACAACTGGGAATACTATCCGTTGGCCTGGCCGGAGATCAAGCTGGTGCTGGACACCGTGTTGTTGCTGGCAGACCCGCGCCTGATCAAGATCATCGCGCACGGCGAGCGCGCCGTGGGTTTTCTGTTTGCCTTCCCGGACGTGTCCGCCGCGCTGCAGCGCGCAAAAGGCCGGCTTTTTCCCTTCGCCATCGTGGATGTGCTGATCGAGATGCGCCGGACGAAATGGGTGGCGTTCAATGGCGCCGGCATTCTGCCGGAGTATCATGGGCGGGGCGGCAACGCCCTCTTGTACTCCGAAATGGAGCAAACGCTGCGCGAGTTTCGCTTTCAGCACGGCGATCTGACTCAGGTGGCCGAAACAGCCACCCAGATGCGCGCCGATCTGGAGAACCTGGGCGGCCGGCCCTACAAAAACCACCGCGTCTATGCGCGCGATGTGTGACGCCGCGCTGAATCGCTCATTCCCCGCGCATGGCCCGAATGAACTCGTCGAAGAGATAGCTTGCGTCGTGCGGCCCCGGCGACGCTTCAGGATGGTATTGCACGCTGAACACGCGCAAGTCCTTCGCGCGCAGCCCCTCCACGCAGCCGTCGTTGAGATTGACGTGCGTGACTTCCACGCCCGGCGGAAGCCCCTCCGCCTTGACCGCGAAACCGTGGTTGTGGCTGCTGATTTCGATGGCGCGGTCTTCGCCAAGCTCGCGCGGCGCGCCCACCGGCTGGTTGCCGCCGCGATGACCGAATTTAAGCTTGTAGGTTTGCCCGCCCAGCGCCAGGCCGATGATCTGATGGCCGAGACAGATGCCGAACATGGGAATCTTGCCCAGCAGTTCGCGTGTTGTGGCGATGGCGTAGTCGCAGGCGGCCGGGTCGCCCGGCCCGTTTGAGAGGAAGATGCCATCCGGCTTCAGGGCCAGCGCATCGCTGGCTGGCGTAGTGGCCGGCACGACGCGGATTTGACATCCGCGCGATGCGAGCAGTCGCAGGATGTTGCGCTTGATGCCGAAGTCATAGGCCACAACCAGCGGCGCGCCGGTCAGGTCTGCCGGCCTGTCTGCCGAGCTGCGCGCCATCCCCGGATACCATTGCGCGTCCACCCCATCCGACCAGGAATACGGCTCCTCGCAGGTCACTTCGCGGGCCAGGTCGGCCCCATTCATGCTGGGGCTGCGGCGCGCCAGATCGATCAGCCGGTCGGCGTCTGTGTTCTGTGACGACAGCGCAGCGCGCATGGCGCCGTGGGTGCGGATGTGCCTGACCAGCGGCCGCGTGGCCACATCCGCAATGCCGACCACGCCGCGCTCGCGCAGGTAGTCGTCCAGAGATTGGCGCGCGCGATAGTTGCTGACCAGCGGACTGAGCTCGCGCACGACAAAGCCGGCCACCCATGCGCGCTCCGACTCATCATCTTCGGGATTGCACCCGACGTTGCCGATGTGCGGCGCAGTCATCACCACGATCTGGCGATGGTAGGAGGGATCGGTGATCACCTCCTGATAGCCGGTCATGGATGTGTTGAAGACAACCTCGCCGGTTGTCTCGCCGATGGCGCCGAAACCAAATCCCGGCCATAGCGTGCCGTCTTCAAGCGCCAGCAGGGCAGGGGGGCGTGACTGGTTCATGGCATTGGCGCCGTGCCAGCGCCGCGCGCCACGCTTCGGGCACACGGACAGGCCGGTTGCGGATGAAATCGAAACATACCTGAGTCGTGCGGGCTTCAGCGATCAACGCGCCATCGCCAACCCGCGTGATGCGGTAGACAAACTCGAAGGAGCTTCTGCCGATGTCGCCGACGCCGAGTTCGATGCGCAACGTGTCGCCCAGCAGGGCCGGCCGGCGGTAGTCGATTTCACATCGGGCAAGCACAAAGCCCTGTTCCTGAAAGCGCGACCAATCTACGCCCATCTCGGCGGAGAATGCCAGCCGGGCCTCTTCGAGATAGGTCAGATAGACCGCGTTGTTGACATGGTTGAGCGCGTCCAGATCGCGGAAGCGCACGCTGAGCGTGTGAACAAACATGCGTCAAGTCGGGTTGCCTGAGCTTGTCGGAGGCAACGCCGAACCAGATGGGGCAGGCAAGTCCTGCCCCATCTCTCTGCCCCTACCGTTTGGCGATGGTCACTTTCTGGATGCGGTCGATTGTGTCGAGGCCGACAGTGCCGGTCATGGTTTGCAACAGATCAAGCCCGGCTGTCACTTTGCCGATCACAACGAACTGTCCCTCGAATTGCGACACCGGCTGATAGGTCACGATGAATTGTGCGGCGGCGCGTTCGGGCGAGCCATACAGGGCGACAATGCCGGCTTCAGCGAACGCCCCGGCTTTGGGCTTTTCGACGCTGCAATCGTAGCCGGGGTTGCCGGCCGGGGTGGTCGGGCCGAACAACAGGGCGCCAAACTGCTCGTCATTGAGCAACAGTGGCGAGCCGTCGAAGTAGCCTTGTTGCGCCAGGTAGACGACCGAGTTGACGTTGACAGGCGCCAGAGCCGGGTCGAGTTCGATCGTCACGCCGCCTTTGGTTGTCTCCCAGGTCATTTCGTATCGCGCGCCGGCTTCCACCACCTGCTCCGGCTGAGCGTAATCGAACGTCCTGGCGGTCAATCCGGCGAATTGCGCTTTGCGATCAGCGATGTATTCGCGCACCTGGGTGATGATCTCTGGTTGAGTGAAGGCGGCCCCGTTGATGGGCCGGCCGTCGAGGAACACCGTGGGTGTGCCGTTGATCATCAGCGCTTCTGCGGATTGGATGTCGCGCTCCACACGCGCAGCCACCTCGCTGCTGGCCAGATCGGCCTCGAAGCGCGTCAGATCCAGGCCCAACTCCTGCGCATAGCTTTTCATCGTCGCGGTGATCTGGGCGAAATCGAGGCTTTCGAGGTCGTTGTGTTTCTCATTCACCAGGTCAAGCAGCGGCCAGAACTGGTCCTGGTTGCCGGCGGCTTCCAGCGCGTGAGAGACGATGCGCGCCTTGTCGTTGGCATGGGTCAGCGGGAAGTAGCGGTAGGCCAGGCGCACGGTGTCGCTGATCTGCTCCATGACGCTCTTCAAGGGGGCGTGCAACTGCGCGCAGGCCGGGCACATGGGGTTCGAGTACTCGATCATTGTGCTGATGGCCTGGGGGTTGCCCAGCACGCGATCTGCGGCGTTCACATTGAGCGCGAAACGCTGGCAGGTAGCTGGCGGCGGGGGCACAGGCGTGCCGGCCGGCGCGAC
Source organism: Thermoflexales bacterium (assembly GCA_034434575.1). Taxonomy (GTDB): domain Bacteria; phylum Chloroflexota; class Anaerolineae; order J036; family Brachytrichaceae; genus Roseilinea. Next base: position 889 of record DAOTYS010000271.1, on the reverse strand, counting down.
AGCCACCGTCCCGCCATCGCTCGCGCGGACATCAATGCGGATGATCTGGTCGCCGACGGCGATGCGATTGACCACATCCATGCCGTTTATGGTTTTGCCGAACACTGTGTACTGGTTGTCCAGATTCGGTTGGGGCGCCAGGGTGATGTAGAACTGGCTGCCGCTGCTGGGCGTTGTCTCCGGCGGGCCGCTGGTGCGGGCCATGGCGATGGCGCCTTCCACATGGGTCAAGGCGATTTCGGGCGGAATGTTGTAGCCGGGGCCGCCGGTGCCGTTGCCGGCCGGGTCGCCGCCCTGGATGACGAAGCCCGGCTCCACGCGGTGGAAAGTCAGTCCGTCATAGAACCCGTTCTGGGCCAGATAGACGAAGTTGTTGACCGTCTGGGGGGCGGCGGATGGGTCGAGTTCCACCTCGATCACACCCTTGTCCGTTTGAATGGACGCGATGTACTTCTTCGACGGGTCGATGGTGACCGGCGGCGGTTCGGTTCGGATTCTGCCCCGCTCTTCGGTGGTGAGCGCCGCAAAGGGGCGCTCGCTGTCTGCCACCGGCGCGCTTGCCGCCGTCCCGCGCGGGGTGGGGGTTCTGGGCGGGGCCAGTGTGGGCACGCCGGAAGTGGGGGTGCCGGGGAAGGGTGTAATCGTGGGAAGCGCCGCCGGCTCCCCGCTGCATGCTGCCAGCAACAACGCTGCGGTGAGCGCTGCGACAGCCGGGTGTCTGCTGATTCGCAAGTGTAGCCTCCAGTTGATCGGGCTTGCGCCGGATGCGCAAACACAGCATTATACCCAGAGGGATAGTACAATACCCACCAGTTTGGAGGGCCTTGAGATCAGGTAGCGTCGATTCCGCGTATCGTATGCCCGGCTTCTGCCCGGCTTCGTCGTCGGC
>DAOTYS010000270.1:0-11335 GCA_034434575.1 Thermoflexales bacterium | reverse complement strand
CGCCGAGGGATTCTCGCTGGGTAAACTTCCACGAAGAGGGGATGAACACGCCATGAAGAACATCGTTGTGATCGGCGTAGGGTATGTCGGGCTGGTCACCGGCACCTGCTTGGCCGACCTGGGCAACCGCGTGATCTGCGTGGACATAGACGAAGCGCGGATTGAGAAGTTGAAGCAGGGCATCATGCCGATTTACGAGCCGGGGCTGGAGGAAATGGTGCGGCGCAACGTCGCTGCGGGCCGCCTGTCGTTCACCACGTCTTACCATGAAGCGATCAATAACCCGGATGGGCCGGCGGAGATCGTCTTCATCGCAGTGAACACGCCGATGGGCGTGGATGGCGAAGCGGAGCTGCGCTACGTGCGCGCCGTCGCCGAGCGCATCGCCGAGGTCATGGATCACCCGCTGATCGTGGTGAACAAGAGCACTGTGCCCGTCGGCACCGGCGACTGGGTGGCGGACATCATCAGGAATCGGCAGCCGCGCCCGATCCCCTTCAGCGTGGTCAGCAACCCAGAGTTCCTGCGCGAGGGATCTGCGATCAGCGACTTCATGAACCCCGACCGCGTGGTGCTTGGCTCGCTCGATGAGGAAGCGGCCCAGAAAGTGGCCCAGCTCTATCTGCCCTTGCGCATCCAAGGGCCGATCATGATCACCGACCTGCGCACCGCCGAGATGATCAAGTACGCCAGCAACGCTTTCCTGGCCACCAAGATCTCGTTCATCAACGAGATCGCCAATATCTGCGAGGCGCTGGGCGCCGATGTCAAAGAAGTCGCCGCCGGCATGGGCTACGACAAGCGCATCGGCCGCGCTTTTCTCGACGCAGGACTGGGCTATGGCGGCTCGTGTTTTGAAGGGGCTGAAACGATTTTCGCGCTCAACAGCCCGAATGTGGCTGCAATGCCGTTGGAGAATTTGTTCCGTCAGGCTGGCGAAGCCTTTCAGGGCGACATGGTCGAAGTCGTCGTTCCGCGCGAGAAGCGCGTGCTCGCGTTCGATCTCCAATCAGGCCGGCCAGTGTTTGCCGATGTCAAGGCTGTCACCCGCCGGCCCTATCGCGGCACGATGGTCTCTTTGACGACCAGCATGGGGCGCGCGCTCAGGGTGACCGCAGATCATCCGGTTGTCATCCGGCGCTCGCAAGGTTTTGACATCGTCCCCGCCATCTCTGTGTCGCCCGGCGATCAACTCGCTGCGCTGTGCGACCTGCCGCCTGTTGACGCGCCGGCTGCGTTGAATCTGATTGACTTGCTTGAGGGAACTGAGCTTGAAGCGGACGTGTATGTCTCGCCCGTGGACGACAGCTTCACGCGGCGATACCACGATTTCGCCGGCCACGTTCCGTCTGAGTTGCTGGCATACCCGCATGAGATCAAGCGCCATAACCGCATGTCACTGGCGCTGTTCCGCCATCTCACGCGCCAGGGCGTTCTGTCGGTCGATCCTTCCAGGCTTCAGTTGTACACGGCCAAAGGGGCTGCCACCAAAATCAACGCGCTCATTCCGGTTGACGCCGACCTGATGCGGCTGTGCGGCTACTATCTGGCGGAGGGATACATCAGCGTTGACACAGGCCGCGCCGGCGCGACACGAGAGCGGGTCGGGTTTTCCTTCCACGAGCAGGAGACAGAATATATCGCCGATGTGCGCCGCATCCTGGCCGGGTTGGGGCTGAAATATATCGAGCGCAACAGCACCCATGCCACGACGACAGTTGTGTCGTCGCGGTTGTTCGCATGGCTGCTGCGCAGTGTCTTGAAGTGCGGCGCCCGATCCGACGACAAAGCATTGCCCAGGCTTGTCTTCAACGTCGCGCCTGAATTACGGTTCGAGCTGGTGCGCGGCGCTTTCAGCGGAGATGGGGCTGTCACGCCCCTCCAGGGCGGCAAAAATCTCATGCTGGAATACGCGACAGTCAGCAAAGTGCTTGCCGATGGCATGGCGTTGCTCCTGCAGACGCTGGGCGTAGTGGCGTCGATTCGAACGCGTCGGATGAACAAGTCCACCAGGCCGGCCTATATCCTGCGTGTCAGCGGATATGCTCAACTGGCGGCATTGAAAGGCGTTTTTGGCGACAAGCATCGCAGTCGCATTGAGTCAATCCTGGCAGGCTATCAGCGCCACATTGCTCAGCGCGGCTTCTCAAGGCAGGATGCTTTTGCGACGCTGACTGTCGAAGCCGTCGAATACGAAGAAGTGGACGCCACAGTCTACAGTCTGGAAACGGGCGCCGGCACAGTAATTGCTTCATCCGGCCTGATCTGCCACAACTGCTTTCCCAAAGACGTCAAAGCCCTCTCGCATATGGCCAACATCCAGGGCAGGCATCCCCAGATGCTGGAAGCGGTCATGCAAATCAACGCCGACCAGCGGCGCAGCGTCGTCGCCAAAGTCCGCGAGTTGCTGGGCGGGCTGCGCGGCAAGACCATCGGCATCTTGGGTCTGGCCTTCAAGCCCAACACCGACGACATCCGCGAGGCGCCGGCGCTCGACATCATTGCCATGTTGCAGCGCGAGGGCGCCCAGGTCAAAGCCTACGACCCCGTCGCCATGCCGAACGCTATGCGCGTCGTGGACCGCGTCGTTTTCGCCCAGGATGCGTATGACCTCGTCGCCGGCTGCGACGCCGTCATCCTCGCCACCGAGTGGAACGAATTCAAGAACATCGACCTCAACCGCGTCAAAGCATCCATGAAGCAGCCGGTGATTGTCGATGGCCGCAATCTGTACGATCCCGATCTGATGCGCCGGCATGGCTTCACCTATCGCGGCATGGGCCGAGGTTACGGATGATTCTGGATTTGCGATTGCTCCCGCAGCGAGATTGGGTCGGCGGTTTGTTCAGATCGGGATGAGAGAGTGACATGGCGCTTGTGAAAACCGGCAATCCAAAATCCAAAATCCAAAATCCAAAATCGTATCGAGTGGTCTCGCGCGCCGAGGGCGCCGTGAAGGCCGTGTTGCCGAACGGTCTGACCGCGCTGCTGAAGGAAATTCACACCGCGCCGGTTGCGTCTCTCTGGGTCTGGTACCGCGTCGGTTCGCGCAACGAGCATCCCGGCATCACCGGCATCGCGCACTGGGTCGAGCACATGCTCTTCAAGGGCACGCCCCGCTATTCTGAAAACGACCTCGACCGGCTCGTCAGCCGCGAGGGAGGCGCCCGCAACGGCATGACCTGGATCGATTGGACCGCCTACTACGAGACCATGCCCTCCGACAAGATCGACCTCGCGCTGGAGATCGAGGCCGATCGCATGGTGAACGCCCTCATCAAGCCGACAGAAGTGAACAAGGAGCGGTCTGTCATCATCAACGAGCGGCAGGGCGCCGAGAATAGCCCGTCGTTTCGCTTGTTCGAGGAAGTGCAGGCCGCAGCCTTCAAGGCGCACCCCTATGGCCATGAAGTGATCGGCCACCTGTGCGATTTGCAGTCCATGACCCGCGACGACTTGCGCAGTTTTTACAAGACCTACTATGTCCCAAATAACGCTGTCGTCGCCATCGCCGGCGACTTTGACACGCGCGAGATGCTGGACAAGATCGCCCGGCGCTTTGGCCGGCTCAAACCGGCGGCGCGCGCGCCCCGCATGACGAGCGTCGAGCCGCCACAGACCGGCGAGCGCCGCGTTATTGTCAAAGGCGAAGGAACCACCCATTACCTCATGCTGGCGTTTCGCAACGTCGCCGCTTCGCACCCCGATTTCTTTCCCCTGGTTGCGCTCGATTCAGTCTTGTGCGGCGCCAGCGGGCTGTCATTCACCGGCGGCGCCACCACCAATCGCAGCAGCCGGCTGAGCAAAGCCCTGGTCGACACCGGCCTCGCCGCCGACATCAGCGGCGGCGTCACCCCGACCATCGATCCATACCTCTATGTGTTCTTTGCCACGGCGCAGCCGGGCAGCGACATCGACGACCTGGAGCGCGCCCTGTGGGCCGAACTGGAGCGCGTCAAACACCAGCCGGTCACACAGGCCGAACTGGACAAGGCCATCAAGCAGACCAAAGCCCAATTCGTGTTCGGCTCTGAAAGTGTGACCAACCAGGCGTTCTACCTCGGTTTTTGCGAGATGTTTGCCGATTACCGGTGGGTCCATACCTACCTGGATCGTCTGTCTGCCGTGACAGTCGAGGATGTGCAGCGCGTGGCCAATGCCTACCTCACGCGAGACGCCGTGACCGTTGGGCGCTATCTGCCTCAGGGATGACGCCTGGCCCGGCGCGCCGTCCGCAACGGCAAGCTGATGATTCCTATGCCCGCACACAATCCCAAACCGCGATCGCGATCCCGCCCCCTGTCCGTGCCGTGCGCGGCAAACATCGCTCAGGCCGAGATGGGCAATGGCATCCGTGTGTTCGCCTACGAGAACTTCGCCAGCCCGGCTGTGGTCGTCAGTGGTTATCTGATAGCCGGCGCGCGTGATGAAGCGCCGGTCGGCGCGCCCGGCTCTGCGGCGGTGGCGGATCAGATCCGCAATGGCCGGCCAAACCGCGCCGGCCTGGCCGGTTTTGTTGCCGACTGCCTCACCCGGGGCGCCGGCAGCCTCAGCTACGAACAGATTTTTGAGCGGGTCGAATCTATCGGCGCGACCCTTGGCGTGTCAGGCGGCATGCACACCACTGGCTTCCACGCCAAAAGTCTGGCGGAAGATTTGCCGCTCATGCTTGACCTGCTCAGCGACGCGCTTATCCGCCCCACATTTCCCGAAGCCGAAATCGAGAAAGAGCGCGGCGAGTGGCTGACCTCTCTGGAAGAGCGCGCCAACAGCGCGCGCGCCATGGCCGGCCTGGCCTTCAACGAATTGTGCTACCCCGAAGGGCACCCTTACCGCTATTCCATCGACGGCTACCCGGAGACGGCGCGCGCCATCACCCGCGACGACCTCGCCGCCTTCCATCGCACTTACTTCGCGCCACAGGGCATGGTGATCACCGTGGTCGGGGGAGTCAGGGCCGAGGACGCTCACGCCCTCGTTCAGCGCGCATTTGGGGACTGGCGGGCGACGCGACCCGCGCGCCGGGATATGCCCCCCGCCCCTAAAATCGAAGGCCGGCCCCGCCGGCATGTTGCCATGCCCGGCAAAGCCCAGAGCAGTTTGATGCTGGGCTATCCCGGTCCCTCGCGTCTCGACCCGGATTGGATCAAGCTCGCCCTGATGAACAGCATCCTCGGACAGTTCGGCATGTACGGGCGCCTGGGCGAAAGCGTGCGCAAGGATGAGGGTCTGGTGTACTACATTGGCAGCCGGTTCGAAGGCGGCATCGGGCCGGGCGCGTGGTGCATCTATGCCGGCGCGAATCCAAAATGGGTCGATCGCGTCGTCGAAGTGTCTCTGGCCGAGGTGCGCCGCATCCGCGACCGCAAGGTGCGTCCCCAGGAATTGCAGGACAATCAGTCCTACTTCATCGGCAGCCTGCCCTTGCAGATGGAGACCAACGAGGGTGTCGCCAGCCAGATCGTCAACATGGCGCGCTATGACCTGGGCCTGGATTATCTCTTGCGCTACCCGGAGCTGGTGCGTTCGATCACGCCGGCGGACATTCAGGCGGTTGCCCGCAAATGGCTCGACCCCGACAATTTTGTGATGGTGACTGCCGGCCCGTGATCCCGATTTTGGATTTTGGATTTGGGATTTATCGTGGCAGTCTTGCTGCGCCAGTGTCCCAGTGGCTGAATGGCTCAATCACTCAATCGCTCAATCGCTCAATGACCCAATGTTGACAACCGGCGTTGACATCATCTATGTGCCTCGCGTCGAGCGGGCGGTGCGCGAATTCGGCGACCGATTTCTGGAGCGCGTCTACACGCCTCTGGAACGCCTGTACTGCCGCGACCGCATCCCCGAGCTGGCAGTGCGCTTTGCCGCCAAGGAAGCAGTCAGCAAGGCATTGGGGGTGGGCATGCGCATTCTGGCCCGCGACGGCATCTTGTGGCGCGAAGCGGAAATCATCGGCGATGGACGAGGCAAGCCGCTGATCCGGCTGCATGGCCGCGCGGCGCTGCGCGGAGAGGAATTGGGCCTTACACAGTGGTCGGTCTCGCTCACGCACGAGCGCGAATACGCGGTCGCCTTCGTGGTGGCGATGTAGCTGGCCGGCAGATGTCGAACGTCTCAAAGGCGTCCGACACCTGCCGGGGGTGCAGGCGCTAGATAAAGATAATCTGAGCGCCTTCGGTCATGTCCATGAAGTCGCCGGCGGTCACAATGTCGATCACGCCATCCACGAAGTCCTCTTTCTTCAGGTCCATCATATCGACCGACATCTTGCAGGCATAGAGTTTGGCGCCGCCATCGACGAGCATTTGAATGTATTCGCCGACCGGCGGCACGCCCAGCGCCTTCATCTTGTCTTTCATCAGCTTTGTGGCGAAGGCGGTCATGCCGGGCAGAATGCCCATCAGATTGGGGATGCCCAGATTGTCCGCGCCTTTCAAGCCCATCATGCTCATCTTCATGGCCGTGTTGGCCACCGGCGCGATCTCCAGGCGATCCTGGCGCGTCTTGCGAATCAAGTCCATGCCCCAGAAGGTGAAGAAGATGGTCACGTCGATGCCGTTGCCCAGGGCCGCCCAGCCCATCACCAGAGCCGGGTACGCCATGTCCAGATCGCCCTTCGAGCAGATGAACGCGATTTTGCGGGTTTCGTCAGCCATTGCAATTGCTCCGTGAAAACGAACTCCGTGAAAACGAACTCCGTGAAAACGAACTGCCCCGGCGCCCAGACCGGCGCGGCAGTTCAACTCTAGACGCAGCCCTCGGGCTTGCCCAGGCCGGAAATGCGCGCCACCTTCTTGGCCGGCCCTTTCGGAAACAGCGCGAACATGTCCTTCGTCGAAACGCCAGCGGCAGTGGTGATGCGCCGCAATGTGGGCGCCTTGCCGGTGGCCCCGGCGTCCTGCCGGCAGAACTCGATCACTTTCCAGTGCGCCTCGGTCAGTTCAGGAATGCCTTCTTCTTTGGCCAGCTCGATGGCGATTTCCTTCGTCCACTCCTCCGGCCGGGTCAAAAATCCCTCGTCGTTCACTTCCACAGTTTTGCCTGCGATCGTTCGAGTTGCCATAGTTCTCTCCTGTTTGCGTGCTCCGTATTGCGTATTGCGTGTTGCGTGTTGCGTATTATCCGCGCTCGGCGCTCATCACTCATCACTCATCACTCATCACTCGTCACTCATTGCCGGCCTGCGCGCCAATGCCGCTCAACATGCGCATCGTCAAAGCCAAACCACGGCGCGTGTTCGGATCGCGCAGCTGACGCAACAGGGCGCGGTATGAGATGTCCACCGGCCCCTCAGCTTCCTGCTCCGCCAGCGTGACGGTGTTGCGCAGGAAGTTCATCACCTCCGGCTGCGTCATCTCCTTCACCGTGCGCAGAATCAGCACAATGTTGTCGCCCAACTGCCGGATGTCTTCTTCGGAAAACGAAGTGACGATGTTGTCGATGATCTGCATACCGCCCCGAGCAAAGACGAAGTAGCCCCTGCGATCGGCGGCGTCGAGAGCGCGCTCAGCTTTGCCGAACATGTCCTTGCTGAGCGGCATGGCCACGTCGAGCAAATCCTTGACGCCGTCGAGCTGGTCCAGCGCCTGCTCGATATATGGGGCTGCGCGGGCCAGTTTCTTCAGCAGCCGGATCAGGTCGGCCGGGTTGACGTAGGCCTCGACTTCCTGCAGGTGCTCCGTGGCGATCCGCATGGCGCTGTTGGCGACCGGCATCAGGTCATGCATCAGTTCCTCGCGCTGTTGGCGCGCGCGTTCGGCGATCTGGGCCTGCTCGGTCAGATATTGCACCTGGGCCGCCAGCGCATCGATCTTCTGGTTGAGTTCCGCGATTGACGGGTCCATCGCGCCTCCTATTTGGCCGCCGAGGGCTGCCATTTGCCGGCCATGCTCATGCGCGCCGGCAGCGGCAGCTCCTGGCCCTTCAACAACACGTTCCAATACATCCAGCGGAACATCAGCTTGCCCCAGTGGTTAGCCTCCGACTCTTCCAGCAGCGTAAACGGCCCGACGCCCGGCAACGGGTAGCGTCCTGGCAATGGCTCAGTGTCGTAGTTGAAGTCGATCAGCAAGCCCTTCCCGAAACCGGACTCAATGAAGCAGTTGGCGTGCCCGTCAAAGAGCGGTTGCATCTCCAGACCCTCGGTGTAGCGCACGAAGTTCTCGCCAAAGGTGTCCACCGCGAAGTGCGCCACCGAGCCGGCCTTTGAAGTGGGAACCGCCGCCGCGTCGCCCAGCACGAAGATGTTCGGGTGCTTGCTGGACAGAAAGGTGTGCTTGTCCACCGGGATGTAGTTCAGTTCGTCGCCCAGCCCCGATTTGCCGATGACTTCTGCGCCCATGTTCAACGGCACGCTGACCAGCAAGTCGTACTCGATTTCCTGTTCATCGTAGGACACCAGCTTTTTTGCGTCCGGCTCCACGCGCTCAATCATGAACTCCGGCGCAACCTTGATCCCTTTCGCCTCCAGCATCCCGCCCAGCAGTTTGGAAGCGATGGGCTTTGTGAACGCGCCAGGCAGCGGCGTGGCGTAGATCAACTCCACGCGGTCGCGCATCCCCTTTTCGTGGAAGAACCAGTCGGCCAGCATCAGAAATTCCAGCGGGGCGACGGGGCACTTGATCGGGTTTTCGACCACGTTCACGACCAGCCGGCCGCCCGGCCAGGTCTTCAGATGCTTGAACAGCGCCAGCGCGCCCTCGAACGAATAGAACGTGTGAATCGACTTGCCCCATTCGTGCTCTGCCAGACCCGGCGTCTGGTCCGGGCGGATGTCGGCGCCGGTGGCAATCACCAGAAAGTCGTAGCTCAAGATGCGTCCGTTGCCCAGCCGCACGCGGTTGTGCTCAGCCTCGATCATCTCGATCGGCGCCATGACCATCTCCGCCCCATAGGGCACGAAGTCGCGCTTGGGCTTGACCACGTCGTTGCGCGTGTACACCCCGAACGGCAGGAAGAGAAACCCCGGCTGGTAGTAATGGGTCGGATCCTGGTCCACAATCGTGATCTGCCATTCCTCGCGATCGAGCAGGCGGATGAGTTTGTTCGCAACCATGGTGCCGGCTGTTCCGGCGCCCAAAATCAACAACTTCTTCATGGGTGCTCCTCTCACTCCGGCACTGTGGCCGGGTTTTGTGAAATCTTTCACTTTCGATGCGCTTTGCCCGCCTTTGGTGACATGTCCAATGGCAGCAGGTCAAAACGACGACACGGCGCTCAGCCCAGCGACTGTGATGCTTTAACGCTTATAAACGGCCTTGCGCCTGATGTAAAGGTCATTATTCATGCGCAGCCGGCGAAGAATGACACGAAGAATTATGCGGGCTGTGCTGCCCGTTTGCGCCATCCTCCACGATTGAGGCGCCGCCATGTGACATTTGCAGGTCACTCCTGCCCAAATGTCAGGCTTTTGCAGGGCGCCCGTCAGACGCGCGTGGCGAGGCATGGGGTATAAACCACACGCGTTACGCGGAAAGATGTGCATCTGCCGCGCGAAGTGGGAATTCACGAAAGGAGAATTGCTTAAAGATGAAAAGGTACATGATTGTCAGTCTGGCGGCTGCGCTGCTCCTTAGCGCATGTGGCGGCGGCGAGCCAGAGAGCACGCCCCAGCCTTCAGCTACGGCCACCCCTGGGGCGGCTCAGGCCGGCAGCCAGCCCGCCGTGCAACAGCCGGCTACGGCAACCCCCTCAGCATCCTCACAGGCCGGCAGGCCCTCAGACGCCCAGGCCACCCCAGAACAGGACGCTCAATTTGTCACTTTGCCGGACATTCAATCGAGTATGTCAGCACTCGACAGCTATCGCGCGCGCTTCAACTTTTCGTTCGAGGGCAAGGACAAGGACGGCAAAGCAGTCAACACTCAGTTTGAGGTCATCCAGGAAGTCGCAGATAACAAAGATCAGCGCGTGCGCACAGTTGGCTCTGGCAGCGTGGCTTCAGGCACTTTTGAGCTGTTGACCGTCGGCGGCGTCCGATACATGTATGTGTTGGAAGGCGGCACAGCGAACTGCGTAAGTTTCTCCAGCGATCAGCCGGCTTCTGCCCCTGCTGCGATGATTAACCCTGAGGATGTTATCGGGAGCGGTCAGAAAGCGCGCCTGGTCGAGAAGGGAGTAACGATCAACGGCATCAAGACGGATCGCTACGCGCTGGATGAGTCTGCCAGCATCGCCGTGGTTGGACAGGGCAGTGGTGAGGCGTGGGTGGCTCAGGAAGGCGGATTTATTGTCAGACTGGCTGGCACAGCCACCGGCAAGACGGCGCTATTTGACAACGCAGAGGGCACGGCCAAATGGGAGTACCAGGTCGAAGACATCAACAACGTGTCGCGTGTGGAACTGCCTGAAGCGTGCGTCGCCCAGAAGCCGGCCGACGACATTCCTGCGCCTGCCAGCGCAAAGGACAAGGCCCAGTTTGGCAACGTCCTTACCTTCAAGACCGGTGACACGATCGAGCAAGTGGTCTCGTTCTATCAAACCGAGCTGCCCAAGCTGGGGTGGACGCAGAAAGAAGTGTCCGAAGTGGGCGACATGCGCATCCTGGATTTCACCAAAGGGGATCGTTCGCTGAACATCACGATCAACAAGAGTGACTCTGGGACGGAGGTGCTCATCGTTGAGAAGAAAGGCGAATAGCTGGAGCGCCGTTCTTAAGGTTGAAGGTTGCTAAGGTTTGAAGGAACAGGTGTCCGACACCTTCAAGGTGTCGGACACCGGTTGCGCAACAGCCGCCCGGCAAAGAGGCGCGCGACCGGGTTCACCAGGCGCCCGGCCAGCTTCACCTGACACACGCGATACGCCCCGGCGTCGCGTTCCATCTCCACTGCCGCCGGCGTCGCGCGCCAGTCCACTTCCCACCCGCCATTGCCGCTCATCAGGATCGGCGTCCAGCCCGGCGCCTCCACCACGGTGTCGAGCAGCGGGCTGGGGCGATCGACAGCGGGGTCATACCAGAACCTGAAATCATCCGGCTCGAATCCTTCCACCAGCGGGTGGCCTGTGTCGCGCGAGACAAAGTGCCGTCCGCCCATCCCGCATGGCTCGACCCGCAGCGTTGCCCCGCCGATCTGATAGCTCCCTTCTGGCAGTTCGACAAACACAGCCAGCGCCCCGCCTTCCACTGCGGAATCGATTAATGCTTGCTGCGCTGCGTAGCGGGCCGGGTCATCGATCAACGCCACGTCATCCGGCCGGATCGGGCCGGCAAAGACGGCGCGCAGCCCCAGCTCGCGCGCCAGTTGCGCTGCCTTGCCGTTGCGGCTGCCCAGAATGTGGGCGCGTGGGCGCGGCGCCACGCTGTCTTGCCGCGCGGCAAATACATCGAATTCGA
>DAOTYS010000269.1:0-9952 GCA_034434575.1 Thermoflexales bacterium | reverse complement strand
GCGTATTGCCAACATTGACACGTACAGCTATTGGCAAGATGAAGCGGCTCAGATCGACGCAGCGATGGCTCCCACCATCCCGGAAGTCATTCAGACTGTGAGCAGGCGCGGGATTGGAGGAGTGCCGCTGGATCATGTGCTCACCTGGGTTGTGGTGAGACTTGCCGGCGACGCCGAGATCGTGTTGCGCTACCTGCCGCTTATGTGGAGTCTGATCACGGTCGCGCTGGCTTTTCGGCTTGGAGATACCCTTCAGCCCGGTGTTGGGAAGTGGTCGGCCTTGGCCATGGCGTTTTCACCTTTAGCGGTCGCCTACGCGAGAGAGGCGCGTTTCTATTCGCTTGGCCTCATGCTGGCCACTGCCGTCATCACAGCGGCTGCCTTGGCCGCAAGAGGCCGGATTCGGATATCAACCACAGCATGGTTGTTGTGTTTTGGCCTGGCTACTGCGACAGCCTATGCTCACATCTATTCGGCGCTGCTCTGGGGCGCCGGTTTGGCAATTACACTATTCGGTTCGTCCCGATCGCAGCGAGTCCAAGTTACGGCTTGGTTCACTAGCACCTTGGCTTGCGCCGGTCTAGCCTTTCTGCCTTGGCTCGTAGGGGCTTTGAACACTACGCCACACACCCTGGGGGGATCGTCGCTGGGCGAGCGACAGATCAACGCTATTTTGCGCGGCCTGGAACTTCCTCCTCTGATACCGTTGCAGCGAGCTGATTGGTTGGCCAGCCTCTATCCTCCGATTGCTGGTTTGCTGGCGCTGGTTGGTGTCCTATATGGCTTGAAAACCCATACGCATCGTTGGGCGGTTGCAGGTTTAACGGGCGCATGCCTCTTCGGGGTATTAGGCGTGATCGTCGCCAACCTGGCCGCGCATTATTTTTTTGCGCCCAGACAGTTCTTATTTCTGACAACGATTCGCGCAATACTGATAGGGTTTGGTCTGGCGGGAATTGAGAAAATCGTCTCATGGCTGCCAAAGAGGCGACTGGCTCATCTGATTTTGCGATATGGACTTGCAGGCATGTTCATTCTCTCGGCCGCCCATGTATCCCATCTGGATTTATATGCTCCGTCCAATTCGGTTGCCGGGCCGGCAGTCGAATTTGTTCTAAACAACTACAATCGGGACTCTCAGGATATCTGGCTAACAGGCATTGTCCGCTTCGCTGTGGATTTCTACGTGCGCCGCAGTGGCGCTCCCCCAATTCGCTGGCGTACTGATGCAACAGCTGAAACCCTCAAGGCTGCCCGTCCGCACTCACTGGCTGTCGTTGAACTGCGGGCGACAGACACGACAACTCGCTTGTTCGAAGACGCGGGATTTTCACGGGTCTGGCCGCCGCCTGGATTGTTCAACCGGCACGATCTGGTAATCTATCGCAAAGAGGCCTCCAGATAACATACAGTCTGTTCTTTGGGCATGCTTATCCCTGGCCACCTCTGATATGCGCGTCGCCCTTATCGGCACGCGCGGCGTGCCGGCGTCCTACTCCGGCTTCGAGACCTGCGCCGAGCACCTCGGCGCGCAGCTGGCCCAGCGCGGCCATCGCGTCACCGTCTATAACCGCGCCCATCACGTGCGCTACGCTGCGCCGACGTATAAGGGCATGCGCCTGGTGCGCGTGCCCGGCATCGCCACCAAACATCTCGACACCTTCACGCACACCGCGCTCTCAATGGCCCACGCGCTCACCCAGGGCTACGACGGGCTGATCGTCTTCATTGCCGGCAACGCCCCGCTCTGTCTGATCCCACGCCTGTTCAGCCGCGCGCGGGTGATCCTGAATGTAGACGGGCTGGACTGGAAGCGCCGCAAGTGGGGCGCGTTCGCCCGCCGTTACATTCGCTGGTCGGAACAACTCTCCACCCGTCTCGCCCATGTTGTTGTCACCGACTCGCGCCGCGTGCAGGCCTACTACCGCCAGGCATACGGGGCGGAGACCGTCTTCATCCCGTATGGCGCGGAGGTCTCGCCGCGCCCGCCTGGCGAGCTGCTGCGGCGCTTTGGTCTGACGCCGGGCCGCTATGTGCTGTTTGTTGGCCGGCTGGTGCCGGAGAACTGCGCCCATCACCTGGCGCAGGCCTGGCTGATCCTGCGCCGGCGGGGGTGCGTCCCCGCCGACATGAAGTGCGTGATCACCGGCGACGCGCCTTATGCCGCCGACTACATCGCCGCGCTCAAGGCCGGCGCGGGAGGCGATCCCTCCATCGTCTTCACCGGCTATCAGTTCGGCGACGCCTACGCCGAACTGGCCGGCAACGCGCTGATCTTTGTCGAGACCTCCGAGGTGGGCGGCACGCATCCGGCGCTGGTGGAGGCGATGGCCTTCGGCAACTGCGTCGTGGTCAACGACACGCCGGAGAACCTGGAGACGATTGGGGAGGCCGGCTTTGGCTACAGCGGCGCGCACGGCGGGCCGGCGCTGGCCGAGGTGCTGGAGAGTTTGCTCGCCCAGCCGGCGATGGTCGCGGAATACCGCCGCCGGGCGCAGGCGCACGCCCAGGCCCACTACTCATGGGATTGTGTGACCGACCAGTATGAGGCGCTCCTGGATCCGCAAAGCGCACCCGCCTTATAATCCCGGTAATGGCGTTTACAGTCAACGATCTGCAGGATCTGACCCGGCTTCTGCTCGAGCGGCCGGAGTGGCTCAGCGAGGTGCGGCGCATTGTGCTGACCGACGAGCTGCTGGCGTTGCCGCGCGAGCTGGCCGAGGCCCAGCGCCGCACAGATGAACACTTCGCTGAGCTGGCTGATAGCATCAGACAGCTCGCTGAGGCGCAGCAGCGCACAGACAAACGCCTGTCCGAGTTCGAGCGTCGCACGGACGAACGCTTTGCCGAGCTGGCTGAGCGCCTGGATCAACTGACTGCGCGCGTCGATCAACTGACAGCGCGCGTGGATCAACTGACCCAGCGCCTGGATCAACTGACAGCGCGCGTGGATCAACTGACCCAGCGGTTGGATCAACTGACAGCGCGCGTGGATCAACTGACCCAGCGGTTGGATCGTCTCACCGAGGTTACACAGCAATTGACTACTTCAGTTCGCACGCTTGAGAATCAGATGGCGGCTGTGCGCGGCCGTATGCTGGAAACGGAATACCGCGACAAAGCGGCGTCGTTCTTTGGACTCTGGGTGCGCAAGCCGCGTGTGGTTTCCATCAGCGACATATGGGACGACCTGGAAGATCGCTTGAGTCGCCAGGAACTGGAGCAACTTTTGCCGCTGGATTTGCTGGTGCGAGGCCAGTTATCTCGCCAGCAAAGCAGAGGGGAGATCTGGCTGGCCGTGGAAATATCCAGCGTTATCGATACGCGTGATGTTGAGCGCGCGGTGGAACGGGCAGCTCTGTTGCGCAAGGCAGGCTTCAGGGCTGTGCCGGTCGTGGCTGGCCACGGCATCGCCAACGATGCCATTGCTGACCAGATTGCGCAGCAGCATGTGGCTGCCCTGATGAACGGTCTCAACGCCGGGTGGGAAGCGGCGTTGCAGCGCGTTGTGTCCGAACTTGAGTCCTAAAACGCCCCTCGCCCGCTGAGCACCGCCGGCAGCGTGCGCAGCAGGATGGTCACGTCCAGCCACAGCGAGTAGTTGCGGATGTAGTACAGGTCGTCCTCCACGTGCAGGTGCATGGGCCGGTCGCTGCGCCCGTTGATCTGCCACCAGCCGGTCATGCCCGGCGGCACGGCAAAGCGCCGCCGCTGCCAGCTCTCATAGCGATCGACCAGCCATGGCAATTCGGGGCGCGGCCCCACCAGGCTCATCTCGCCTTTCAGCACATTGATCAACTGCGGCAGCTCATCCAGGCTGTAGCGGCGCAGAAAACGCCCCAGCCGCGTCACGCGCGGATCGTCCCGCCGCTTATGCAGCACTGCTCCCTCACCCCCCTGCTCCCTCGCGCCGGCGGCTGAGTCTGTCGAAGCCGACCCTGTCGAACCGACCCCTCGCTCCTCCGCCCCCCTGCTCCTCTGCTCCTCCCCCGCCCACATGGTGCGAAATTTGAACATGTTGAACAGCCGGCCATTCTCGCCCACGCGCTGCTGGCGGATGATGACCGGGCCGGGCGAATCGAGCCGGATCAGCGCCGCGATCAGGGCCAGGAGCGGGCTGCAAGCCAGCAACAGGGCCGACGCCAGCGCCAGGTCCATCACCCGCTTGATCGCGCGCGCCGGCCCGTTCAGCGGCGACTCTCGCAGGCGCAGGATCGGGATGCCGTTCAAATCCTCCACGCGCGTCATGAACCAGGCCAGGTCGAGCACGTCCGGCACCAGGCTGACCTGAACGGGCAACGCTTCCAGATCGGCGACCAGCGAGAGGGTGCGCGCGTGAGATTCGCGCGGCAGCGCCAGAATGATTTCACACACGCCCTGTTCGGCCGCGATGCGCGGCGCCTGGTCGACGCGGCCCAGCACGCGCGCGCCGGCGCACACCTCGGCGCCCGGCGGCAGATGGTCGTCCAGGAAACCGATCAGCGACGCCTCGCCAGCGGTCGAGCACGTCATGCGCTCGGCCAGCTCGCGGCCGGCCCCGGCCGCGCCCACGATCAACACACGCCAGCGATCATCGCCGGCGCCGGAGCGACGCCGCACGAAGCGCGCCGCATGCGCCGCGTTCAACAAGGCGATGTTCACCGCGCCGAAGTAGATGAACTGCAAGCGCGACACCTGGCGAAAGCTCAGATAGAGCGCGCCGGCCAGAATCAACAGCGCCGTCAGCGCCGCCAGCGTGAGGGCGCGCGACTCTTCGCGCAGGCGCGCCCGCCGGCGCGAATACAGATTGAACTGGGCCAGCACTACCAGCCAGACCAGCGCCGTCAGCGCGTACACTGGCCAGCCCAGCGCCGCGCTTGGTTCATTCAGCTCCCTGCCGAAGGGCAGCCACAAGCGCAGTTGCGTCGAGAGCCAGAGCGAGGCGAGGGTTAGCCCCAGATCCAGGCCGATGGCCATCAGCAGGCGATTGGTCTTGACAGGAACGCTCATCCTTCCAGTCTCAAGGCATGGGTCAACTGCTGGCGCTGGTGTAGTGCGCCACCGCCCGGCGCCAGGCGCGCGCGCTCAGCCACAGCGCGGCCGCAGCAAAGGCCAGCCCATATAGCGCCAGCGCCGGCGTCAGCCGGCCCAGCAGCGCCTCCGCCGGCGCCGTGCTGATAAACGCGATCGGGATCACAAACGAGATCAGGCCGCGCAGCGGCTCTGGAAATGCCTGGGCCGGGAAACGCGCCGTCTCCAGCGCGCCCATCACCAGCTCATCGATGTTGGCAATGTCCACCACCCAAAAACACAACGCTGCCAGCGCAGCCATCAGGGCGTACAACAGCGCAATCGCCGCCAGGCTGAGCAGGATAAAGAGCAGCCACTGCTCGGGGGCCGGCCTCAGCCGCAGTTGGAGCAAAGCATACCCGATCAGGAGCGCGCCAACCAGCAGGCTGGAGCATTTGTCGAAGCGCAGACGGCGCAGGGTGGCGTGGAACATGGCGTTCACTGGCCGGATCAGCACATAGTCCATCGCGCCGGTGCGCACGGCCTCGATCACATCGCGCACATTCGGCTGCATCACCGCGTCCACAAAGCCCGATGCGACGAAGAACATGCCGATCACGATCAGCGCCTCGTGAAACGTCCAGCCGCCGATGGTGGAGCGGTGGGTGTAAAACAACAACGCGCCGCCTATCGCCCACAGAGCATCGAGCAGCGATATCAACAGCGCGCCGGCGAAGTTGACCCGGTATTCCAGGCTGGTCAGCAAACTGTTTTGGGCGAACAGTCGCAGCAGCCCCAGATAACGGCGCATGGCCTCGAACCAGCCTCGCATGGTCAGGCGCCCGCCGCGCTATAGCCGCGCAGGCCGGCGCGCCAGGCGGCGCGCGCGCCCAGCGCGATGAGCGTCACCCAGGCGGCGCTGATGCCCAGGCGCAGCGCAGCCTGTTCGGGCGCCAGCCGGCCGGTCAGGATTTCCACCGGCAGGGCCACGCTGCACTGAAAGGGCAACCAGGTCAGCGCGGCGGCCAGCGGCGCCGGGAATAACGCCAGCGGCACAATGTAGCCGCCCAGGAATGCCTTTACAAACTGATAGGCCGCCGCCACACCCTGCGTCTGGACGATCCAGAACGACAGCGCGGAAATGAGGTATTGGGCCAGGAACTCGAACAACAACCCGATCACGCATGCCAGAATGAAGAAGAGCAGATTGGCTGGCTGCAGGTCGAACTGCGCGCCGGGAATCGCCAGCGCAGCCAGCGCCACGGGCGCCAGCAACATGGACACCACGACCACGCGCCCGGTCAACACGCGGGCAGAGAAGTGGTGAATGACATCCAGCGGGCGGATGAGATACACGGTCAGTTCGCCGGTGCGGATCAAACGCTCCACATCCTGCACGATGCCGACGCCGGTGACGCGCCGCACCAACACGGCAGCCAGGTAATAGCCGGCGAAGTCCGCCGCCGTGTAGCCGGCCACCGGCCCGTCCTGCGCCATGCCGATCCAGATGGCCATCATCACCAGCGGGAAGACCGCGTTGAGCAATGACACCATGAACACGGCCCGGTAGGCGGCTGCGCGCTCCCAGTAGGCGCGCAGCAGGGCAGGATAGACTTTCAAGATACGCATGATTGCGAGGACAATGAAGATGAGGAGTCATCGTTTGGCGCTGCAGTCACTACCCATCCTATCACCGCCAGGCACGCGCCCAGGCTCAACAGCCACAGCACAGGCAGCCGCCCATCTTCGGCCAGCCGGCTGCTCATATCTTGCAGAGCCTGCCCGGTGTCAAAAGCGCGAAGCAACGTCAGGCGCGCCACGCCCGTGCGAGCCTGGTTGCCGTGCTCGGCTGTGTAATCTGCCTGCTGGCGCGAGGCTGGAGGCGTCACAATCGCCAGCGCAACACGGGCGTCAGACGCAGGATCGATGAGCCGAAAAACGAAGCGGTAAGGATGCTCTGTAGCCGGCAACGGCGGAGTAAACACAAAGCCATAGCCATAGAACAACCCGGTTTGAATCAGCCGTCCCTGGCTGCATGCAGACGCGCCCGGCTTTGAGGCATCTGAGGTTGCGCACACCTGCATCGTTCCCGGCAGAGCAGCGCTGTCTGCCTGCGACACCAGCAGCAGCAGACCGGTCAAGCTCTGCGCAACCGGCGCGATCGTTTGTTCGAAGGCCGGCTGCTCAGCAGATAGTGCAACACGAGCGATCTCGTTGCGGCCAAACTCCCGCACGACTGCATGACGCGACAGCCCCAACACAGCAATGGCAGCAAGCGCGCCGGCAAGCGCAGGCAGGACCAGCACTCCCGGCCGGCTCATTGCGGCCACATTGCGCTCCCCCGGGCGCATATATCGCCTCCAAATTGGCAGCGCGGAAAGCAACACAAGCCCCAGCGCGCCGGCGAACACCAGCAAGCGCGCAGTCGTTTGGGCGCTGCGCGCAACCGTCCAAACGATCTCTACAGGCTGCTGCAGCGCCGGCGCAAACAGTGCGATTACAGCGTCAAATTGAGCAAGGCGGAAGGATAGCGACGCGCTGGCCAGCAAGCCGATGCTGAAGTCTCGGTGCATGCTGAAGAGAAGAACAGCAAAAGTCGCTTCTATGATCAACCACAGCGTCAGCCAGTAGCGCCAGCGACCGCTGTCCAGCGCAATCAACGTCACCACAAAAGGCGTGAGCCAGATCGCCCAGTAGAACTGAGACCAGGAGAACAAAAACAGGCCGCTGAACACAACGGCGCCAATCGCCCACAGGTCAATGGGACGAGCCGACGACACGGGTCGCGCAATCAGGACGATGAGCAGCGCCACATATGCCATGACGAACAGGGAGACGGGTGACGCAAATATCTGCGCAGCAGAAAAGACACGCACACCCTCCCAGTTGAAGAGCACGCCGTTGACAAAAGCCGGCGTCGCGATGAACGGCGCGGCGCTCGCGCCAAAGATGACCGCCGGGATGGCCGTCAACAACAACCGGTCTCGCCATCGGGATGCCAACACAAGCGCGAACGGCGCAGCCAGCGCCAGTGGAATGATCTTGAAGGTGGCGCCAAGGCCTAACAGGGCCATGCTGGCCACGGCCAGCATAGCGCCCTCACGCTGCGGTCGGTTTGCTCGTTGCGCCTGAAGCGCCCGCCCGCCGAGCCAGGCTGCCCCAACTGTGAACAGCGTGGGATACAGATCGTTTTGTCCCATCAAGAGAAGATAAGCGCCAGACAAGGACCAGGCCCAGCCGGCCCAGGCCAATAACCCGCGACCAGAGGGCGCGGCGCGAAACAGCAGGACACCAATCACGAGATCAGATGCCAGATAGGGCAGCTTCAATAACAAAAACCACCAGGCGCGGCTGGAGATGGCCCATTGCGCGCTCCATCCGTCAAAGTCGATGAAGCCGGCGCGGCGCAACACTTCCAGCCAGCCGGCTGTCACGGCATAGAATCCGTAGGGATAGGCAGCCGGCGGATGATCGGTCACTACGTTGCGCTCGTCATACACCTCTGCCATGTATGCGTAAATGTTCCAGTGTCCCTGATTGATGTAGTGCGCCTTCCAGGCTGGCAGCACCAGATCATTCTGCCCGGTCACCGGCATCAGGATCAGCCTGAGCAGGTAGGCGGCTGAGATCAGGACGAACCATGCCCATTGAGTCCGTGACCAGGAGGCGCGCCGGCGCGGCTTCGCCAGCACAGCCGGCGAATCCAGGGTCAGAGCCTCTGCGGAAGGGGGAGGTGGTTGTGTCATTCGGGGAACTTCCCTTTCACAGCCCGATCGGCCGGTCCATCCTGTCCAGACCATAGCTTGCGCGCCGTCCAATCTACTGCCGGGTCAGCCCAAAATGGATCGTCGGGCGGAAGGCCCAGGGGCAGCAATCCGGCTGCGCACAGGTACAGGCTGCCTGTCGAGATATAAACCTCGGCCAGGCCAGCTTGGTGTCCGCACAGGCCAATGAGCAGCCAGCCGTTTTCATCAAATGTGCCCGGCGCATCCATCATGCGGTGCAGCACGGCGGTCATGGCGCAGCGAACTTGTGCCGGCTGCAGCGATTCTGGCAGCGCCCGCATCAGCGCGATCTGACCCAGCAGTTGCAGCGCCCCGAAGCGATAAGTGATCGACCGGCCAATCGGCGGGATCGTCCCTTCTGGCGAGATCATACGCTCCTGCACTTCGGCGTAACGCCGGGCAAAAGCCAGCGCCGGCGCGCGCATCGAGTTCCATTCTTTGCGCGTGTCTCCCAGAATGCGCAATACATCCAGCAACATCGGCTGAATCACAAAGCTGTTGTAGTAATCCCAGCGAAACTCCGGACCGTCCGAGTAGGCGCCGTCGCCAACATACCAGCGGCGGAAGCTTTTCAGCGCCGGCGACACCCGATCTTGCCTCCACTCTTCGCCGCACTGTGCCAGCGCAGCCTCCACCATCGCAGCAAATAGCAACCAGTTGTTGTTCAAAGGAGAGATAGCCCGCGATGCCTTCAACGCCGCGACCACATTGCGTTGGGTTTGCTTGGGCAGTTTGCGCCACAACTCGTTGGGTGCCCGCAGGAGCGCGTGGCCCAGGAAGGCCGTGTCAACCAATGGCTGAATGCCCTGGCCATAGTTCATAAAATCCGGCGATTGTGGATCGGTTGCTGCGTCCAATGCCGCGCGCGCCATCTCGGCGTGCGCGGTGCGCTGCGCCTCTTCATCCCCGTTCAGATCGCGCAGTTCCAGCCACGGCGCAATACCGCACAAGAGCCGCGCAACTGCTTCAAGATGTGTCGAATGCCGCGCATAAGCAGCCTGCGTCTCGTTCATAGCCTCGACTGGCATTACAGCCTTCAAACGGTGCTGAGCCAGGTTCGACAACACCGGATCGGACAGGCGCAGCAGTATTTCCAGCCAATACTCGCGGTCTACAGCAGGTGCGAGCGGCGCGTATTCCGTTGCAGACGCCACTGGGCTGTGGGCCCGAGGAATAGA
>DAOTYS010000268.1:0-7146 GCA_034434575.1 Thermoflexales bacterium | reverse complement strand
GCCACCAGATCAGTTGGCGCTGAGTGGCGTAATAAAATCGCTCGTCCTGCGGGCGGGTCTGTTCTTCGGTCGGTTCCGGGCCGAAAACTTCGCCGGCCGGCGCGGCAGAAGTCAGTGGGGACTTGGCGCTCACTTCTTCACTCCTCCGTACCGAATGCGGGGATCCATGGCCGCAAGCAGGATGTCCGAAAGCAGGGTGCCGATCACGGTCAGCGTGCTCAGGATCATGACGATGCTGCCGGCAAGATACATGTCCTGGGCCAGCACCGCGCGCAACAGCAAGGGGCCGGTGGTCTGAATGCTGAGCACGATCGACACCAGCACTTCGCCCGACACCAGGCCGGGCAGCACCCACCCCACCGTGCTGATGATGGGATTGAGCGCCATGCGCACCGGATACTTCAAAAGCAGTTTCAGTTCCGAGAGACCCTTGGCGCGCGCAGTAATGACGTATTGCTTCTTCAACTCATCCAGCAGATTGGCGCGCATCACGCGGATCGTTGTGCCGGTGCTGCTGAGGCCGATGATGAACAGCGGCAGGATGAGATGCTTCAGCATGTCAAGCAACTTCTCCATTGACCATGGTGCGTCAACATACTCGCTGGAAAAGAGACCCAGCGGAGAGAAGCCTGTCGTGGTGAAAATGAGCCAGGCAAGCACCAGGGCCACGAGAAATCCGGGGGTTGCAAGACCGATAAAACCGACAAATGTGAAAATGTAGTCCCAGACAGAATATTGATGGGTCGCCGAGTAGATGCCAATCGGAATTGCTATGGCCCACGACAGCAGCAGCGAGGCAATCGATATAGCCATCGTGAGCGGAACGCGCTCTGAGAGCAGATCATTCACGGGACGATTCCACTGAAAGGACCAGCCCAGATTGCCGTGGATGATCATGTTCTCCATCCAGCGCAGGTAACGCTCGTGCGGCGGCTTGTCCAGGCCATACTGCCGCGTGAGGCGGTCCGCCTCGTCCTGCCCCAACTCGATGCCGGACATGCGCAAGCTTTCAATCTGGAAGGTGACCCAGTCACCCGGCGGCAGTTCGATCACCACAAACGAGACGACGGAAATGAGAAACAGGATGGGGATTAAGGTCACGATACGACGGGCAATATACGCTAGCACTTGGCGTTTCCTCCTGGAGGATGATCCTCAGCCCTGCCGGCGGAGTCAGACATCTGGCTGAGATGACTGGATCACTGCCGGGACGAACCCGGCAGTGATCCACACTGGCGGCAAGCCGGCTTGAAACGGCTTACCGGTCGAACCACAGTTGTTCGCCCGCGAAATTGCACGCGATGGCGAAGCCGGCGCTTGCCACGTTGCGCAGATCCTTGTTGGCGATCATCGGGTACTTGACCTGCTCGACGAAGTTGATGTACGGCAGGTTCTCGCGCTCCCAGGCCCGGCCTTCTTCCCACAGGCGGTTGTATTCCTCCGAGCCGGGCACGGTGCCCCAGCGGGTTTCGTCAAGCTCCCAGGCTTTCTTGACCCAGGCTGGCGGCTCCACGCCTTCCTTGCCTCGCGTGTTGTACCAGACAGCCCACAGGCGGCCGGCGCGATCGACGTTGCCGCTCGTGCCGTCGTTGGCCCAACCCTGGTCGTGGCTCCACATCACCGTCGCCTGGATTTCATTGTTGTTCCATCGCTGGCCCCACAGCGATGAGTCGATCTGCTTGACCTGCATATCGATGCCGACGTCGCGCAGGTTGGTCTGCACAATCTCGGCCACCGGCGCCAGGTCGGGCGCGTGCGCGCCGTGCTCGAGCAGAATGGTCAGCGGCGCGCCGTCGGGGCGCAGGCGGATGCCATTGGCGTCCTTCTTGTCCAGGCCCATCTCATCCAGCAACTTGTTGGCCAGATTGACGTCATAGGTGGCGTTCTCTTCGCCCACTGTTGTCAGCGGCAGAGAGGCATAGCCAAAGTAGATGCTGTCGATGATTTCCTGGCGGTTGATGGCGTGGCTGACGGCCTTGCGGAAGCGCACATCGCCGGCAATCTGTTGCCACACTGTGTCCGAATAGGTCTGGTTCAGGCGCAGACCGCTCGAGTCCACGTGCATGTCCAGCAGGACCACGCGGATGTTGGCCTTGTCCTCGTTCTCCTTGTACAGCGGCACCTTGACCAGCGCCGTGCTCTCGCGCAGGAAGTCCACATCGCCGGTCACGACCTTGACGTTGACCATCTCCACGTTTTCCATCTGGGTGGAGATGATCGTGTCGATGTACGGCAGTTGCTTGCCCTCGGTGTCAACCTTGTAGTAATAGGGGTTGCGCTCAAACTTGAGAACGCCCTGGTCAGCCGGCGCGCCGATCCACGGATTCAGCGCGGGGTAGTTCACGCACTGCGGGTTAGTCATTTCCCAGTTGGTGCAGTCCTTCAGGTTGAACAGGTTCCACCATTCATCGGTCAGCTTCTGCTCCTCCATGAGGGGCTTGAGCTTTTCCATATCCGTGTAGGTGGGATGGAACTGCTTGAGATAGTGGCTGGGGCGCAACAGCTCAGTGTAACCGCGCCACCCTTCGATAGTCAGGTTGCGCAGGAAGCCGCCATAGGGCGCCGGGAAGGTCATCTTGAAGGTGAAGTCATCGATGATCTCCAGCTTGCCCGGCTCACCGGTTGGCGCGTAGCCGGTGCGGAAGATGTTCGGCACGCCATTGGGGTAAAGCTTCTCGTTGCCGTAGATGTCTTCCCACACGAAGCGCACGTCTTCGGTGGTCACCGGCGTGCCGTCGGACCACTTCAGGCCCTTGCGCAGGTAGAACGTGATCTCCTTGTTGTCATTCTCAACCTTGAAATCCTTGACCACGTTGCCCCGGATGCCCTGCACGCCGATGCCGGGCGCGCTCAACAGTGGCTCGTTCATCATGACGAAAATGTCGGGCGCCCAGTTGGCCACCGCATGCGCCGAGCGCAGCGTGCCGCCATACTTGCCCGGCTGCCAATCCGGCAAGTCCGTCTCGGACAGGATGACGCCAGGGCCAACGATGAACGGGTCTTCAGGGAGCCGCTCGTCTACAGGCGGCAACTCGCCGGCCTTCACTTTGGCAGCCAGCACCGGCGATTCCTGATACTTGCCGGCAGGGGCGGCCGGCTGTTCGGCCGGGGCTGCGGGTTGCTCAGCGGGGGCGGCCGGCTGTTCGGGGGGAGCGGTCGTCGGCGCGGGAGCCTGGGCACAAGCTGCAAATAGCATCGAGGTAGCGGCGAGCAATATTACGGACTTAAAAAGGCGACTTGGCTTTTTCATTCGTAACTTCCTCCTCGTTTACTCAGACGATAGGGAACAGGCATTGCCCATTCGGGTAAGTGTGGTTTACGACAGTCTGGCTATCTCTTTCTGCTCAACCTCCTTGCACGCGCTGAAGGACAACCACCCCGGCAAGCGCACTACCGGACTGCAATGAAGCGCGCGACAACTTCACCGGATAAATCTTATCCAAGTGCAAATGGAATGTCAATGTGGCTGTCCAAGCCTGCTGAAACGGCAGAACGAACCGGCAAATTCCCACTGTGACAGCACGAAAATGCCAAATCCTCAACAACTCTGAATGAAGGCGTGAAAGCGCCTGTGGCTGCGCAAGCAGATTCAATCAAGACAGGCAACAACCAGGGCATGTCGCTGTATCTGCACGGCGATCAGGCTGCCCAGATCGTGCTGTACCTGGCGATCCACCAGCAACACGCAGCCCGCCGGTAGCGCGCCGACAGGCCACAAGTCGCAACAGGTCTATGGCAAGACACTGGTCACGCCGACGTGCGAGGGCTTGAGCGCGCGCGGCGAAGCGATGGTCACCGCGCGCGTTTCACCCGGCAGCAGGTCGAAGTAGTCGTCGTCTGGCACAGCGCCCTCCGGCAATGTGAAGTGAACGGCATGCGCGAACACATCGCTGGACACACGCGCTGTCCACACGCCAGGGCCGGCCTTCGAGACGGCCAGCGCCAGCGTCGGGGCCGGCAACTCCAGGCGACGCACATCGGTTGCGCGCAACGTGGCCGGCAGGATTTCCACTTCCGCCGTGTTCAAGCGGCTGGCGCGCGCCATCCACATCTGCTTTGACGGATCGCCGGCCCCTCTGGCAAATGTGGCGACGACCGTGCGGGTCAGGGGGAGCGCAGTGAAACGCGCGCGCTGCACATCGCGCTGCCGGCCATCCAGCGACAGGGCGCCATACTCCAGCGTCCCTTTCAAAGTCGCCCGCGTGTCGTTCGCCAGCGTGACAGTGATGACGCCTTTCTTCTCGCGCAGGATCAGGCGGGCCGGCGCCAGCGCACGGCGGACGAAGTACCAGGCCGGCTTGCGGCGCAGGTAATAGTCCACAATCGTCCAGCCCACCTCGCCCCAGCAATCGGCATACATCCAGAACAGCCCGCCGTGACAATCGGGCCGCGCGCGGAACGACTCCAGCGAGTAGGCGCACATCAGACCCTGCGTCAGGCCGCTGTAGAGAAAGTATTCGTCCAGGCTGATCGACTCCGGGTCCGCGTAGTGCTTGCGGATGCCGGCGTCGACGGTGTTCTTCTCGAAGGTGTTGTTGTGGTGCTGCCACACCTGGCCCTGCCGGTCGAACGGGGCGCCATCCAGATAGGCAATGACCGTCTCCTTCGGCGGCGCGCCAATGTAGCCATACTCGGATATGAACAGCGAGGAGCACTTGTCGTACTCTTCGGGCGTGATGCGCTTGTTCATGTCCGGGTTCATCATGCAGTCGAACCAGTGATGCCGGTCGCCCACATCCGGCGCATTGGGCGTCTCGCCGCCATAGGGCGAACCGTTCCAGTATGGAATCTCCGGGCAATTGGCGCGGACGATGGCCGGCAGCAGATAGTTGTAGAGGTAAGCGCCGCTGCGGGTCTTCTCATGCCACCACTCGTCGAAGGCCCAGTTGTTCTCGTTGCTGCCGCTCCAGAGCGCCATGCAGGCGTGGTTGCGCAGGCGCCTGGTCTGATAGTCGGCCTCGCGGCGCGCTTCTTCAACGAACCAGGACAGATGGTCGGGATACGGGGCGCAGGCGAACATGAAGTCGTGCCAGACCAGGATGCCATAGCGGTCGCAGGCGTCGTAGAACGCCTCCGGCTCATAGAGTCCCCCGCCCCACACGCGCAACATGGTGAAGTTGGCCTGCTTCGCCTCGCGCACAAGCCGGTCGTATCTGTCGGCGCTGACACGCGCATAGATCGTGTCGGCCGGAATCCAGTTCGCGCCCTTGCAGAAGACTTTTTGGTCGTTCACCACAAAGGCGAACAGATCGCGGTCGATCAACTCGACGAAACGCAGGCCGGCTTCGACGGTTCGCGCCGCCCGCTCGCGCTGCGCGATCAGCTCGACCTTAAAAACATAGCGATGCTGCTCGCCCAGGCCGTTCGGCCACCACAGGCGGGGAGACTCGAGACGCAGCGCGAAATCGACGAAGTTCAGGCCGGAGCGCAAGAGCGCGGTCTTGCTGATCGGCGGAGCAACCTGCTTGCCGTCGGCGTCGCGGATGGTCAGGCGCAGTGTCCCGTTGCCGGTCTTGAAGTAATGCAGGAAATCCACTGTGACAGTGACGCGCACGTCGATGGCCTGCGCGATGTCGGCGTCGGGCGCGCGCTGCGGCAACACGCGCACGTCGCGGATGCAGGCGGTGTTGAAGGCGCGGATGGTCGCGTCGCCGGCGATGGCGGTGGTCGCCACGCGCGGGCTCCAGTCCCAGCCGAACGAGTATTGGGGCTTGCGGACGAAGACGCGCCGCTGGTCGCCGCGCTCAGGCCGGCCATTGCCGGCTTCGGTGCTCACCGGCGCGCCGAGCGGGGCCAGCATATCCGGCGTCACATCCTCCACGCCGGCCGTTAGCCGCGCCAGCAACGTGTTGTCGCCCTCGGCGCTGAGATGCGCCTTGATGTCCGCGACAAATGGATAGAACGCGCTTTTGTGATCGCCGAGATGATGGCCGTTGAGGAAGATCGACGCATTTGCGTCCAGCCCGTTCAGTTCCAGTTCGACGGCGTCTGAGGTGAGCCAGGCCGGGTCGGTGGGGAAAGTCCTGCGGAACCACCACGAGCGATCCTCGGTCCAGGCGCAATCGAAGCTGTTCAGGCCGAGCAGCGGGTCGCGGATGCGGCCGGCGGCCATCAGGCCCTGGTGGATGTCGCCGGGAACAGGTTGCGGCATCCAGCCGTCTGCGCGCGCCAGCACCTGGCCGGCGTGCTGCGCCGTTGTGGTCAGCGGTTCGTCGATCAGCGCCCACATGCCATTGAGCAGCGTTTCTTTCATGTCATCACCAAAGATGCGAAGCAAAAAGGCAAAGATACAGAGCAGGCAAAGTAAATCACGGCTTCCTGCTTCGCGCCAATCGTCTCTAAACCGGTTGATGCGGCTTCATGGGGCGTGACGCTCTGGCCGCAACTGCGCGCTGCCGCGCATTGCTGAAGAACGCCCGCACGCGCGGGATGCGCAAAATGAGCAGAACGGCCAGCGCCCCGCCCCAGACCAGCGGCTCGCGCACATCCGCTTTCACCAGCCAGACGTAGTGCAGAATGACCAGCGCGCCGGCCAGATAGACAAAGCGGTGCAGGCGCTTCCACGTTTTACCGAGCCGGCGCTGCCAGCCTTTGGTGGACGTGATCGCCAGCGGAATCAGAATCAGCAGCGCGGCCAGGCCGGCCAGAATGTAACGCTTCTCGACAATCTCACGCTGGATCAGCCCCCAGTCCAGCCCGAAGTCGAGCACGCTGAAGACCAGGAAGTGCAGCGCGGCATACAGGAATGCGTACAGCCCAAACCACTTGCGCATGCGTAGCGCCGGCCTGAATCCGGTCACCGTGTGAACCGGCGTGCAGGCCAGCGACAGCATCAACATGAGCAGCGCGAACTTGCCGGTGCGAAACGTGATGTCCTGGATTGGATTGACGCTCAAGTTGCCGCGCGTCACATCCCACGCCAGCACAATTAGCGGCAGACATGCGCCGGCGTGCGCGATCACCAGAAACCAGTTTGCTCGCAGCCAGGCCATGGGGATTTTAGATTTTGGGTAACTGCCTAGCCGCCTGCAAGTAGGGAGACTGGCTGGCGGGCGAAGAGGTCGCGCAGCGTGGCGAAGACGTTGCGCCCCTGTTTGCGACAAGTAGAGATCACTGCCTGCAGGCGGGCATACACCGCTGCCCCCT
>DAOTYS010000267.1:0-8402 GCA_034434575.1 Thermoflexales bacterium | reverse complement strand
GCGCCGATCCTCCCTCTGGCGCTGAGTGATCGCACCGCAGCCCTGCGAGCCGACGCCCCTCCGCACGGCCCCAGTGTGTCGGCAAACCACACGCAACTTGTCATTGTCGCGGTCACCGGCATGTTGGGCCTGGCAGGTTTGATCACCGCAGCCATCTTGCACCGACGCCAGCGCGGCGCGCGCGAACACGGGCTGGAACGCCGACTGCCAGCCGCTCGCCCCTGACGCCGCATCTAGCGTCAGCCCCGCGCGCGAGAACAGCGCAGGCGATAGGATCGAAAATCTGGCAGCCTGCCGGCCGTCGCAGGATGATGCTATCCTTGCCCCATTCTCAACCCGCCAGGATCAATCGCTGTGCTGAAAAATTGGAAATTATGGCTGGGCCTTGCCATCAGCGCAACCGGCCTGTACCTGACACTGCGCGACATTCGCTTCGACGAATTTTTCGCCCAACTGGCCGGCGCGCAGGTCATCTGGCTGCTGCCGGCCCTGATCGCCCTGTTCGCCACGCTGTTCATGCGCGTGTGGCGCTGGTCTCTGTTGATGGACAACACCCCGCTGGGAGTGACTTTCCACGCCATCACCATCGGCTACATGGTCAACTCAACATTGCCGCTGCGTCTGGGGGAACTGGCCCGCGCCTGGGTGATCGGCGAGCGCACCCGCGCCAGCATGGCGCGCGCGCTGTCCGCTGTGGTGGTTGAGCGAATGCTTGACCTGGCCACCGTGCTGGTGCTGTTTGCGGCGTTCGCGCAGTTCATTCCCATGCCGGCCGAGTTCTCTCGCGTGGCGCTCACCGGCGGCCTGTTCATCATCGGCCTGGTGGCCGCCCTGGCTGTGATAATCTGGCAATCTGGGCGCGTCGAGCGAGTGCTGCGCGCCGGGTCTGGCCGCGTCGAACGGCGCTTCCCACGATTCAAGGCCGAGCGCATCATCCGCCTTTTCAACGATGTCTGTGACGGTTTCCGGCTGATGAACACGCCGCGCAAGGTGGCGATTGTCCTGTTCACCAACGCCGGCGTGTGGGCCACCAACGCGCTGGTCGCCTATTTCGCCATGTGGGCTTTCATGCCCGGCGCGCTGGATCAGGCCGGCCTGGTCATGGTAATGTCGAACCTGGGCGGCGCGTTGCCCTCGGCCCCGGGCGGTCTGGGCGTCGTGCAGCCGCTCGCGCGCGAAGCGCTGGTCATCCCGTTTGGGGCGGACAAGAATGCCGCTGTGGCATTCGCCTTCGTGTGGTCGCTGGGCCAACAACTTGTGCTCATCCTGTTGGGGTTGTTCAGCCTGACCCGGCTTGGCCTGACGTTCGGCAAAGTCACATCCGGCAGCCAGCGCGCCACCCATCAGACGCGCGCGCCAGACACGATCGCCGCAGTCGGCGGCGAAGCAGCGCACTCGCCCGATTGAACGCGCGCGTTCACGCGCGCACACGCGCGACCGGCGCGCCGCCAAGACTCCACATGCGCATCCTTCAGGTTCTCACCTATTACCGCCCGCACATCAGCGGCCTGACGATCTATGCGCAGCGGCTGGCCAGGGGATTGGTGGAAGCCGGGCGCCAGGTAACCGTGCTCACATCGCAGTACGACCCGGCCCTGCCATTGATCGCGCGCGAGAGCGGCGTCGAAGTGGTGCGCGTGCCGGTGGCCCTTCGCCTGAGCAAAGGCGTCATCATGCCATCGTTTGGCAACACGGCCCGGCGCCTGATCCGCGAGCACGACATCATCCACCTGCACCTGCCACAATTTGACGGCGCCGGCCTGGCCATCAACGCCCGCCGGCTGGGCAAGCCTGTTGTGTTGACCTACCACTGCGACATCCAGTTGCCCCACGGCTTGCTCAACAGTCTGGCCGGCCCCGTCATCCGCGCCGCCAACCACATCGCCGCGCGCTTCACCAACCGGCTGGTCGCATACACCGACGACTATGCCCGGCATTCGCCGTTTCTGTCGCGCTACATCCACAAGCTGACAGTCATCCCGCCGCCGGTCGAGATGCAGGCGCCGGCGCCGCAAGAGGTGACTGCCTTTGCGGCGAAGTGGAATCTGCGCGAGCGCCCGATCATCGGCATGGTGGCCCGCCTGGCGACGGAAAAGGGCGTCGAGGTGCTGGTGAAAGCACTGCGGCGCGTGCGACAAACGCTGCCCTCGGCGCGCGTGTTGTTTGCCGGCCCCTACCATCATGTGCTGGGCGAAGAGGACTACGCCCGCCGGCTGCAACCCGAGTTCGACGCGCTTGGCCCGTTGTGGACATTCACCGGCTCGCTGCACAGCGCTGAGCTGGCCGCTCTGTACGCCAACTGTGATGTGACCGTGTTGCCCAGCCTCAACTCAACCGAGTCGTTTGGTCTGGTGCAGGTCGAATCCATGTTGTGCGGCACCCCTTCCATTTGCAGCGACCTGCCAGGCGTGCGCGTGCCGGTGCAAACCACCGGCATGGGCAGGATCGTGCCGGTGGGAGACGACGCCGCCCTGGCCGAGGCCATTATCGAGGTGGTCGGCCATCCCGATCGGTACAGGAAACCGCGCGCGGCCATCGAGCATCTATACAATATCGGGCGATCGGTGCGAGAATACGAACAGCTGTATCAGGAAGTGGCAAAGCGAACCCTGTCCGCCACGTCTGGAGCATAACTGATGGACGAACAACGAGCAAAAGACCGCATGGCGCTGGGCTGGTTTGCGCTCGGCGCGCTTGTTGGGGCAACGATACTGGCCGGCGCGCTGGCGCTCACCGGCTCATTGAAAACCGGCCCGGCGACAGCCGACCTGGCCGCAATTCAGGCAGCCGCCAAAGCCGGCGCGCAAGAGGCGCTGAAAGAAGCCGGCGGCATCGATCCATCGATTGTGCGCGAGGCGGCGCGCGAAGCGGCGCGCGAGGCGGCCAAAGCCGGCGTCGAAGAAGCGCTGCAGAACAACGCCGACAGCGCGGAACAAGAGCCGGCTGGCGACCCAGAAGCCATCAGGAACGCCGCGCCGCGCGGACCCAACATGATCGGCAACGCCGACGCCACCGTGACCATCATCGAGTACAGCGACTACCAGTGCCCGTATTGTCTGAGATTCCACACCACCATCTTCCCGGAACTGGTCAAACAATACGTCGACACCGGCAAGGTGAAGTACAGCTTCAAGCACTTCCCCTTCCTCACCCCACAGTCAGCCATCGCCGCGCAGGCTGCCGAGTGCGCGGCAGACCAGCAACGCTTCTGGGATTACCACAACTACCTGTACGCCGAACGCGAGAAGACAGGACAGCTTGTGGCGACCAAAGAGAAGCTGATCGAATTCGCTGCTGCGCTGAACCTGGACACCCAGACATTCAGCGCCTGCCTGAACGAAGACAAAACGCTGGCGCGTGTGCAGCAAGACGCGCAGGAAGGGCAAAAAGTGGGGGTGCGCGGCACCCCGTCGTTTCTGATTAACGGCAAACTTCTGGTCGGCGCGCAGCCCCTCATCGTCTTCCAGGCCGCAATCGATGAGGCGCTCAAGTCACAGTAGACCCGTTGTTTGCTGGAACCACAGCAACGTGTCGCGCACCGTTTCCTCAAACGGCCGGATAGTGTGACCCAGTTCTGCCTGCGCTTTCTGGCTGGACACCGGCTGCCAGAACTCAAACGTGCGGAAGTTCTCCGGCACATGCGTGAAAGGCAGCCGGTCGGTCAGGCCGATCAGCGCACGCACCAGCCGGCGTGAGACGCGGATGCGCGTCTGCCTGCGCCCGACAATGGCATCCACGGTGTCGAGCAACTGGCGCAAGGCCAGATTGTGACCGCCCACGATGTAGCGTTCGCCGGGACGCCCGCGCTCGGCGGCGGCGATATGCGTCCATGCCACGTCGCGGCCATCAACGGCGTTGATCATCGCGTCGAAGTAAAAGGGATACCGGCCGCGCGCCGCGTCGCGGATCACAACGCTCGTGGTGGGCTTCACGTCGCCGGGGCCGAACACCGCAGAGGGCAACAGCGCCACCACCTCCAGGCCGGCTGCCAGATCGTTTGACGCGCGCAGCGCAATCTGCTCCATGACATGCTTGGCCTCGAAGTAGGCGCTGTTTGCCGCGCCTGGCGTGTAGAACAAGGACTCGTCTGCCAGAAGACCCTGACCCGCCAGCCCAAGCGTCGTGAGGCTGCTGGTATACACCAGGCGCCGAACACCGGCCTGCCGGGCTGCGCGCAGCACGCGCTCCATTTCCTGGCCGGCCTGCGCCACCACCCGTGGGATGTTGCGGAAGTCCTGAGGGTACGACGCCGCAGCATGGAACAAAACCTCCGACTCGCGCATGGCGCGCGTCAGCGAGGCTTCATCCGCAAGATTGGCCTCGACCCATTCCACCGGCGCGTCGCCAATCGCGCCAACCGCGCCGGCATGGCGCCGCGCCGCTCGAACACGCCAGCCGCGCGCAACAGCCGCGCGCGCAATCTGCCCGCCGATAAAACCCGTTGCGCCCAGGACTGTGACTTGCATGGTGACGGCATTTGTATTATCTCGTAGAGACGCGCAGCCGCGCGTCTCTACGCCGCGCGTCTCTACGCCGGCCAATCATTCGCCCAGATAGCGGATGATGGCGCGCCCGATCGCCAGATTGATCGTCAGATCTACAACGCTGTCGGCGCCGGTGATGTTGGGCGAACGCCAGCCACCGGCATCCTCCACGAAGTCAGATGGAAGGTCAAGATTGACCAGCGCCGTGTTCGCGCGCACTCTGGCCGCCAGCGTCCTGGGAAGCAAAACCGTGATCGATCCAACGCCGCCTTCCACCTGCGCCTGGAACCGCCCTTCATCAGGCAGTGTCACGGCAACTGCGCCGACGCCCATGTTGATACGGGCGCGCTCCACCTGTGTGGAGGACAGGTTCACATCAGCCTCGCCGGCGCCCAGATCGACATTCAAGAGGAGGGGCGCTTCAGGATTGACGCGCAGATCCCATTCGCTTTGATAGCGGTTCGGCCCAAACGGAACCCAGATGGCCACGCCGGTGCTGCGCAAGGCAAAGTGCGCGGTGTCCTGTGACACGTAATGGCTCTGCGCGACGTTGCGCGCGTCCTGCTGGCGCAACACGCCCTCGATCTGGCCGGTGGATTCTGGCATGGCGGTGAGACGCAGTTTGCCGGCGGACAGGTTCAAGTCAATGTTGGACTTGCTGGCGCCGTCCAGCGACTGACTGATGCGGTCGCCTTCAACCGTGGCAACAGGCAGCGGCGCCTGGCTCAGCAGCAGCAGCGCGCCACCCAGCAGGGCGACCACCATGCCGGCGCTGACCAGGCTGCCGACGTTGGACTTGCCGGCCAGAACGCTCAGGCCGGCGGCGATCAACAGCAGCGGCCATAAGCGCGCCACGATGTCCCAGGTGGACCATGCCAGGTAGCCGAGGTTGCCCATCAAAAGCAGCGCGCCGACGCCCAGCCAGAACACCTGCCAGACCGGGTTCTCGCCCTGAATCAGGCCATCCAGCCCGCCGGCGATGAACAACACCGGCCAGAGCAGAAAAACGGCGTCCCAGATGTCCCAGTCCACCAGCTTCATGTTGGTCAGAAGCAACACAACGCCGGCGATGATGAGCAGGAGCGGGAAGAAAATGCTGATGCGCCGGCGCGGGCCGTATGAGCGAAAAGAAGAGTTCGAGTCCATGGCAAGTTCCGTGTGTTGTCGCAGCCTCAAGACTTCCCAAGCGCGAAGCCGCGAATCAGAATGTAGACGCCCACGATGATGAGGGCTATCGGCCAAACATAGTTCAGGAGCGAGCCCAGGGCCAGCGCAATCAGAATGCCCATGACGCCCAGGATGCCGGCTGGAATCAAAGCCCAGGTCATGCGACCGTCAGGCGTGGGGACCAGCGCGACAATGCCAAAGGTTACCCCCAGGCCGATGAAGAGCAGTGCGCCCGACTCCAGCCCGGTCATGAAGGAGGTGGACAGGGCAACAAGCGCCAGTGTCATCAACGCGCCGGCGGGAATCAAAGCCCACCAGAAGTCGCGCCGCATGATATAGACGATCACAAAGCTAAGGCCGATCGCCCCCAGGAAAACGGCGCCGGCCCAGCCGCCATTCCCTTCAGGCGTCAGCATCGACACCATGATGACGCCGGCCAATCCAAGCAGCGTCAGGCCCGGTATGATCGCCCACCACTGCCTGCGATCGACGAACAGCCAGGCCACAAAAGCCAGGCCGGCCACGCCAAACACAACTGCCCAGAGCGCGCCCCAGGCGCTGGGAATCAATCCCAAAGACTGGGCCAGAAAGAGCAAGCCGGCCACTATCAGCAACATGCCCCACACAATGCGCAGATCAAAGCGAGACATGTGAAATCCTCCTGCAAAAGGCCACGCGATTTCAGAGAATCGTCACCGAGCCAACGCCCGACTCGATGTCGATGTCGAGCCGGTCAGTCGCCGCGTCAAAGCCGGCGGTCTGGTAACTGTTTCCGGACTGGGCAAAACGCGCGCGGTCGATGTTCAGGCTCGACAAGCCGCCCTCGTATCGGACGCGGGCTTCAGCCTGAGGGGGCAACCGCAGCGTGACAGCAGCAGCGCCGGCCTCGATCTTCACGCGCGTGCGGCCAGCGCCGGCCGGCAATGACACATCTGCTGAACTGGCCCCGACTTCAAGCTCCAGATCGGTCAGCTTCACGCCGGTCAGGTCGATGCGGGTGCTGCTAGCCCCCGACTCGATCTCAAGCGACAGAGGGATGTCGCCGTTCAGCTCGACCGACCACAGGCGAGCATTGCGGCTGAACATATCCCACGGCGCGACAAACACCAGCGGCGACTTGAGCTTGACGATCTGCCGGCCGGCTTCACGCGTGGAGCGATACTCGACGCCGCCGTTGAATGTGCCAGACAGCAGATAGCCCGGCGCAGCGCCGCCTTTCACCAACAATTCGCCTGCGCCATGACTCAGTTTGATGCGCGCCGCCGGCTCGCCCTCCAGCGGTATGGACACCTGCTGCGCCTCCACGCTGCGCCGGCTCCCGGAAACGCCCAGCAGCACCCACACGCCGGCGGCAATCAACAGCAATGGCCACAACAGCCCCCACACTGAGAACGGCAGGATATTCAGGTTGTCGAGCAACAGCAGCGCGCCCACCAGAATCAGAATGGCGCCCCAGAACACTGTGTTTCGCTTCATGAGTTGTATCTCCGTCACGCCCTCACCCTGCGGCCGGTTGAACAAACCGCGGGAGGGTGTTTTGCATCACCGGGCGCGGAACAGCGGGCGGATGAGAATGGCAACGCCGGCCAGAATCAGCAACACCGGCCAGTACGGACCAAGCAGATCGAACCCGCCCAACAAGGACCCGAAGATCGCAAATCCAATCAGGCTGATAAACAGCAGACCCAGTCCCTCGCGCATGCCTTTGACAAGCCGGCTGCCGAGCAGCCCCGCCAGGATGACACCGATGCCCACAAAGCCGGGGATGAGCGTCCAGGCATAGGCCCAGCTCTCCCAGTTTCCGGTGGCATTCTGCCAGTACAACAGCCCGCCAATGCCCCCCACAATGCACGCCGGCACCGCCATGTCCGGCGCGCCAACCACCAGGCCCAGGAAAAGCAGAAAAACGCCGACTCCCACCACAATCAG
The DNA here is from genome assembly GCA_034434575.1 of Thermoflexales bacterium. Classification (GTDB taxonomy): domain Bacteria; phylum Chloroflexota; class Anaerolineae; order J036; family Brachytrichaceae; genus Roseilinea. The sequence goes on along the minus strand of DAOTYS010000267.1, from coordinate 822 downwards.
CGGCCACGCAAACACCAGCGCGAACAGCTCGCGCAATGAAGGCGACAGTTGGTAGATGAGGAAAAGCGCGCCCAACCCGACGAGAAGAAGCCCGCCGACAAGACTGGAACGTTGTGCCTGCGACATATGCACCTCCGAGGACTATCCATCCTGGTTGACTATCACCAGTGCGTTGACGGCCATACCGTAACACACCATAATCACAGTGTCATCCGACAAAAGATTGACGGCGAAATCATCAGACCTCAGCGCGCCGCAGTGTAGAGACGCGCCGCAGTGTAGAGACGCGCTGCGGCGCGTCTCTACAGGTCGATCTCGCGGGAAGTAAAGGCGAGCGGAATCTGATCCCCGTCTGCTGACCCGTCTGCTGAATGGATGACATCCAGGTTGGCAACGCTGCGTTCGATCGCCTGCATGGGCGTCCGTCACGACAGCCAGCGCCGGGAAACCACCAGTGCGATAATCTTGCGCGAAAAGAGGCCATGCGCCAGCATTTCGTGTCGCTCGAAAAACACATTGGCCCGCCACTGCGAGCCGGCAACCACGTGATCCGGCTTGAGGCCAGGTCATTGCGCCTCACAGTGCCCGGCGCAGGCAGCCTGATTTGGACGCGCGCCGTGTCGGTTCAGGTTCAGTCGCCCGGCGGCGAAGAGCGCATCATTCCCGTGCGCGACGTGACGCGGTGGGTCGAACTTACGCTGTGGGCAGCGCCGGCGCTCCTGGCACTAACTGCCGCAATCATGTCGATTGCGGCCCGCCGCGCGAGAAGGCGATCCCTGCATCTTCAAGGAGTTGCCCATGAACCGGTGGTTCACCACAGCG
>DAOTYS010000266.1:0-21845 GCA_034434575.1 Thermoflexales bacterium | reverse complement strand
CAACGGTTTAACCAGCCTATTCAGCAAATCTCGGTGCTGTGGTCGAACTTGCAGAACGCGATCGCCGGCGGCGAACGCATCTTCAATCTGCTCGACGTGAAACCCGATATCGTGGACAAGCCAGGCGCGCGCGCCATGCCCCAGATCCAGGGAGCGGTGTCGTTCGAGAATGTGCGCGCGGCGTATAAAAAAGATGAGCCGGTGCTGAAGGGCATCAGCTTCCGGGCAGAGCCGGGGCAGATCATCGCCATCGTCGGGCCGACCGGCGCCGGCAAAACCACCATCATCAATTTGATCCCGCGTTTCTATGATGTGACCGGCGGGGCGGTCAGGATCGACGGCATCGACGTGCGCGACGTGACGCTCGAAAGCCTGCGCTCGCAGATCGGCATCGTGCTGCAAGACACCTTTCTATTCAGCGCGACCGTGATGGAAAACATCCGCTATGGCCGGCCCGATGCCACCGACGAGGAAGTAATGGCAGCGGCCAAACTGGCGCGCGCCGACACCTTCATCGAGCGCCTGCCGGATAAGTACAACACGGTGCTGGGCGAGCGTGGGAGCGGCCTCAGCCAGGGGCAGCGGCAACTGCTGGCGATCGCGCGCGCGGCTTTGGTCAACCCGCGCATCCTGATTCTCGACGAGGCCACCTCATCGGTGGACACGCGCACCGAGCGACTGATTCAGAAGGCGCTGGAAGACCTGCTGCGCGGCCGCACGTCGTTCGTCATCGCGCACCGGCTGAGCACCATTCGCAACGCCGATCAGGTGCTGGTGCTGAAAGACGGCGAGATCATCGAGCGCGGCAAACACGATGAACTTCTGGCAGCCGGCGGGTTCTACTACAGCCTCTACATGAGCCAGTTCCAGGAGCACGCTGCGCCGGCCAGCTCAGGCAACGGCGCCAGGTTGGCGCCAAACGGCGCAACGCCAGCCCCCCAATTGCAGGCCGGCGCCGGATAAGAGCCTGTCCCGATAGATGTCGGACTTCTCGAAGAAGTCCGACATCGGATTTCGCCAGGAGCGCAAAACAACAGGCCGAAGGGGCGTTCCCTTCGGCCTGTTCGTATCTTCTCGCCAGCGGGTCAGTCCACCTGCTCGACCAGATAATTTTGAATGCCCATCTGCTGGATCTGGTCGAGTTGCGCCTCCAGCCAGTCGACATGGTCTTCCTCGTCGCGCAGGATGCCGTCAAGCAGTTCGCGGGTGCCGTTGTCGCCCGCCTCAACAGCCTGCCGGATCGCGTCGTTGTACACCTTCACCGCCTCGTGCTCTGCGTTGAGATCGGCGCGGTGCTGGGTCTCGACATCCGGGCCGATGTGAATCTTGTTCAGATTGCTGACGATCGGCTGGCCCTCCAGGAACAGGATGCGGGCAATCAGCTTCTCGGCGTGCTTCATTTCAACAATGGCGCGCTTTTCGATCGCCTCGTGCAGCTTGGCGTAGCCCCAGTTCGCGCACATTTCGGAGTGTACGATGTATTGATTGATCGCCGTCAGCTCTTCGGCCAGCAGCGCATTTAACGTTTGAATCAAGCTTTCATTGCCTTTCATAGCAGTCTCCTCTCAGATCGTTGCCGGCTTACAAGCAACACCGGCTCGTTGTGGAGAGCATACCATCATTGCAGGCGCGCCTCACTTCAACCAGCCGCGCGCCACGATGTTGGCGTAACTGGCCCGCGCGCTCTCCAGCTCGCCCTTCGGGCACTGATCCTGCTCGACGATATACCAGTCCACGCCCAGCCCATCGCCGGCCTGGAAGATGGGGCCGAAGTCGATGCGCCCTTCGCCGACAATCTCGAACGTCCTCGGCTCGGATGCGGTCATATCCTTGATATGCACCAGCGGCGCGCGGCCGTCAAGATGGACGAGATACGCCAGCGGGTCTACGCCGGCAAACTGCGCCCAGTACACATCCAGCTCCGCCTTTACCAGCGACGGGTCGGCGGCGTCCAACAGCACATCAAAGGCATGGCGCCCATCGACTGTCGCAAACTCCATGTCGTGGTTGTGGTGAAAGAACGTGATGTCGTGCTTGACGCACATCACGGCCGCCTTCTCCATCGCCCGCGCAGCGCGCTGCCAGCCTGCCGCATCTTTGCGATACTCCTCCGGCAACCAGGCGGTGCCGATGTAGCGCGCGCCGAGCGCGGCATAGTCCTCCAGCGTCGCCTCGAACCGGTTGTTCAGATCCTTGATCCCGACATGCCCGCCGATGAACGTCAGGCCCAGATCGTCCAGAATGATCCGCAATTCCCGAACCGGCAAACCGCCCAGATAGCCGCCGGCTTCGACGCCGGTGTAGCCAATCGCGGCGACGTGTTTGAGCGTCCCGATGAAATCCGCCTTCGCAATCTCGCGCACGGTGAATAGCTGCAATCCTATCTTGCGCATGATGAATCTTCCTTACGCCACCTGCAATTTGAGCCGTTTCAGTCGCTTGATGGCGCTTTCCTCGTCCCGGCCAAAGTAGTCGTGCAAACGAACATACTCGGCGTACAGAATGTCGTAAATCGCCTTGTTCTCCGGGTTCGGCGTGAACATCTCGTCTTTAAGATGCGCCATGTGGCGGGCCGCATCCTGGATCGTGTCGTATCCGCCGGCGGCGGCGCCGGCCGCCACCGCGCCCCACATGGCGCTGCCCAGCGCCGACGACTGAGCCGACGCCGACACCTTGATCGGCAGGCCCGTCACGTCGGCGTAGATCTGCATCAACAGCTTGTTCTTCTCCGGCAGGCCGCCGCAGGCGATGATCTCGTTCACCTCCAGCCCGCCCCGGATGAACGACTCGATGATAATGCGCCGGCCAAACGCCGTCGCCTCGAGCCACGCGCGATACATCTCCGGCACAGTGGTGGCCAGCGTGATCCCCACCATCACCGCGCTCAGGTTGGCGTCCACCAGAATCGAGCGATTGCCGTTCCACCAGTCCAGCGCCAGCAGGCCGGATTCGCCCGGCTTCAGGCGGGCGGCATGGGACTCAAGAACCTGATGCACGCTGACGCCTTTGGCCCTGGCCTCTTCGAAGTAAGGCGGCGTCACGCCGTTCTCGATGAACCAGGCAAACCCATCGCCGACGCACGACTGGCCGGCTTCATAGCCCAGGTAGCCAGGGATAATGCCATCTTCGACGTAGCCGCACATGCCCTCGATCATGGCCTCTTTGTCCGAGAGCAGCATGTCGCAGGTGCTGGTGCCCATGATCGACACCAGACTGCCAGGCCGGGTGACAGTGCAGGCCGGGACCGCCACGTGCGCGTCCACGTTGGCAACGGCAACGGGTGTGCCGGGTTTGAGGCCGGTGCGTCTGGCCATTTCAGCCGTCAACCCGCCGGCCCGCGCGCCAATGGGCATGATGACGCGACTCATCTTGTCATCCACCACCCGCTCGAAGCGCGGGTCGAGCGCCTTGAAGTACGCATGGCCGGGAAAGCCGTCGCGCTTTGACCAGATGGCCTTGTAGCCGGCGGTGCAGGAGTTGCGCGTCTCGACGCCGGTCAGTTGCCACACCACCCAGTCGGCGGCTTCGATCAGTCGGTCGGCTGCGGCGTACACCTCCGGCGCTTCATCCAGAATCTGCAACGCCTTCGAGAAAAACCACTCCGACGAGATTTTGCCGCCGTAGCGCGGCAGCCAGGGTTCACCCATCTCGCGCGCCGTGGCGTTGATGCGATCGGCTTCAGATTGCGCGGCATGATGCTTCCACAGTTTGACCCAGGCGTGCGGATTGGCCCGCCACTCCGGCAGCCGGCAGAGCGGCGTTCCATCGCGCCGCACCGGCAGCATCGTGCACGCGGTGAAGTCAATGCCCAGGCCGATCACCTCATCGGCAGATACGCCCGACTGCGCCAGCACGGCCGGGATGGTCTGCTCAAACACGCGCAGATAGTCGTCCGGGTCTTGCAGCGCCCAGTCCGGCTCCAGCGGAACAGCGCTGTCCGGCAGTCGTTCATCAATCACACCGTGCGAATACTCGCTCACGGCGCTGGCGATCTCTGCGCCGTCTGACACGCGCACCAGCACGGCGCGGCCAGACAGCGTGCCGAAGTCAATGCCAAGCACATAGCGACTTGAGGCCATAGTTCTTCTCCCAGAATGTGATACAGTCGCCCGCCGGCTGCGCAGCCGCAGCAGCAGGCAGCCGGCGATGGATTCCCGGCTATTGTAGTTCGTCGCGCCAAAACGTCAGACAGACACACAGATTGCAATGATAAAATGCGCTCAAGGAGTAGACGCATATGAAAGCCGAAGTGGTTGAGCTGCCACTCTTTCCATTGAACGTCGTCCTGTTTCCAGGGCAGACGTTGCCGCTGCATATCTTCGAGCCGCGCTATCGGGCGATGATCCAGCGCTGCATCGAGGAGGATGCGCCTTTTGGGGTGCTGCTGGCGCAAGATGACGACGACGGCCCCCACACGATCGGCACGGCAGCCAGGATCACCCAGGTCGAACGGCTTGCGGATGGGCGGATGAACATCCTCACCGTGGGCACCGAGCGATTCGAACTGCGCAATGTCCGCTTGAGCGACGAGCAATACCTCATCGGCGATGTGGTGGCCTATCCGTTCAAGAATGACCAGCAGCCGCCAGAGCGGCTTCAGTCCCACGTCGCCGCGCTGCTGCGACAATACCTGACATTGTTGGCGAACTTCAGCGGCGTCGAGTTCAAAATGCGCCAGTTCCCCGAAGACGCCACGGCCCTGGCGGTGTTTGCAGCCATCGCCATGCAGTTGCCGCTCGAAGACAAGCAGGAATTGCTGTCCACGGAGCGCGTCGCCGACATGCTCAGTCTGGAGGCCGAAATCCTGGAAGACGAGTTGTTCACGCTGACCATCATGTCGGCCGCAGTGCGCCCGCCGGAAATCGACTCCAATTTCCTCTTCTCCGTCAACTAGCGCAAGCAGCGCGAGCGGATCATCTGCGCCGGCTGGAAGCCGCTCGCAAGGGATGCGGCCTTGTTGCGCGCATCAGCGTCAACCGGCTCACTCAGTCACACACTCACACACTCACACCGAAGGCACACGCAAGATCATGAAAATCGTCCTGGATGCCATGGGCGGCGACATCGGTCCCGCCGTGAATGTCGAGGCGGCCGTCAACGCCGCGCGCGAGTATGGCCACGAGATTGTGCTCGTCGGCAGACAGGAACAAATCCGGCCGCTTTTGGTGCAGCGCCAGACTGCCGGGCTGACTCTGCCGATTGTCCATGCGACTGAGGTTATTGAGATGGACGAGCACCCGGCGGCAGCCGTCAAAGCCAAAAAAGACAGCTCGATGGCAGTCGGCATGGAACTGGTCAAGCGCGGCGACGCCGATGCGTTCGTCACGATGGGCAACACCGGCGGCGCCTTCGCAACCGCGCTGTTCAAGCTGGGCCGCATCAAAGGCATCCAGCGCGCAGCATTGTCAACCGCCTACCCCACCATCAAGGGGTGGAGCTTGATCCTCGACATCGGAGCCAATGCCGATTGCAAGCCGGAATACCTCGCGCAGTTCGCGCTGATGGGCAGCATCTACGCGGAGCGCGCGCTCAACATTCGCAAGCCCAGGGTGGCGCTGGTCTCCAACGGCGAAGAAGAGACCAAAGGCAGCCAGCTCGTGCAGGAAGCGCATCAACTCCTCAAGAATGCGCCGATCAACTTTATCGGCAACGCCGAGGGCAAGGATATTCCGGCCGGCATGGCCGACGTGTACGTCACCGACGGCTTCACGGGCAACGTAATCATTAAACTGTCCGAAGGTCTGGGGGGCATGATCAAACAGATGCTGCGCGAAGAGATCATGCGCACAACCCCCGGCAAGCTGGGCGGATTGCTGATCAGGGACGCCGTCAAGCGCATGAGCAAACGCACCGACTACGAAGAGATCGGCGGCGCCCCGCTGCTCGGCGTCGATGGCGCAGTCATCATCGGCCACGGACGCAGCAACGCGCGCGCGATCCAGAACGCCATCCGTGTCGCAGCGCAGACAGTGGAAAAGGGCGTTGTCGACGCGATCGAGCGCGGACTGGAAGCGCTGCCGCAACTCAACAAGTAACAGGTCGGAAAATGGTGTCAGACCCCTCTGAGGAGTCCGGCGCCTGAACGGCCGACACACAACGGCTGAACACGATCAGCTCATTCATGGCAAGAGCAAAACGATTCTCACGTCTCAAGCGCGGGTTCCGGCGCTTTGCGACCGTGGCCGGCGAAAGCGTGCGCCGCGCGCGGGACTATACGCTGCGCCGCCGGCGGCGCTCCCCAGAGCCGGTTGAAGAGCGGCGCGCCGTGATCACCGGCATCGGGGCGGTGACCTGCCTCGGCCTCGACACCCGCGCGACCTGGGAAGGGCTTATCAATGGGCGCAGCGGCATTGCGCCGATCACGCAGTTCGACGCCAGTCATTTGCCGGTGCGCATCGCCGGCGAAGTGAAGCATTTCGACCCGCTCAAGTACATCGAGCCTAAAGAGGCGCGGCGCATGTCGCGCTGCTCACACTTTGCCATCGCCGCCGGGCAGGAGGCGCTGCGCGACGCGGGCATAGAGATCGGGCGCGATGTCAAGCCGGAGCGAGCCGGCGTGGTCATTGGCACCGCCATGGGCGGGTTCGAGATGGTGGACAATGGCTTGCAGGAGTACCGCAAGCTGGGACTGCGGCGCGCCAATCCCTTCGCGCTGCCGGCCTCGCTGGCCAACGCGCCCGGCCACCACGTCAGCACCTTCTTCGGGGCCAAGGGGCATCTGGCCACGCCGGTGGCGGCCTGCGCCTCGGGCACACAGGCTATCGGCGACGCCGCCGATCTGATCCGGCGCGGGCGCGTCGATGTGGCTTTCGCCGGCGGCGTGGAAGCCACGGTGATCGAGCCGGCGATTGTGGCCTTTGCGCTCATGCGCGTGCTCTCCACCCACAGCAACGACGCGCCTGAGAAGGCCGCCAAACCCTTCGACGCCAACCGCGACGGCTTCGTCTATAGCGAAGGGTGCGTCGTTGTGATCGTCGAGTCGCTCGACCACGCGCTCGCGCGCGGCGCGAACATCTACGCCGAAGTGCTGGGCATGGGTGTGTCATCAGACGCCCACCACATCGCCATCCCAGACCCGAAGGCGGGCGGCGCAATCCGCGCGATGCAGTGGGCGCTGGAAGACGCCGGGATCGATCCCAAAGAGGTCGATCACATCAACGCCCATGGGTCAGGAACGCAGGCCAATGACCCGCTCGAAACCATGGCCATCAAGCAGGTGTTCGGCGAGCGCGCCTATGACATCCCGGTCAACAGCATCAAATCGATGGTCGGCCATGCCATGGGCGGCGCCGGCGCCATCGAAGCGCTGGCGACCATTCTGACGATCCGCGACGGCATCATCCCGCCCACCATCAACCTGGCCATGCCCGATCCAGAATGCGACCTGGACTACGTGCCCAACGTCGCCCGTCGCAAAGAAGTGAACATCGCCATGTCGAATTCGTTCGGCCTGGGCGGCCAGAACGCCTGCATCATCTTCGGGAGATACGGATGAAGATCGTTATCGACGAAAAGAAAGTGAAGCGCCAGGCCATGATCGGACGGGTGGCTTTGTTCGGCTCTCTGGCGGTGCTGATGGGCGGGTTGGCTCTCACCCTGTTTGGCCAGCAACTCGGCCTGTTCAACCCGGAGAACATCGGTCTGTTTTATCTGTTGTACACGCTGATTCTGATCGTGGGGTTCGGCGTCTCGCGCATTGGCATGCACTACGGCAATCGCTACCTGTCGCCAGGCCGGCCTTCACAGATCCTGCGCGAAAGCCTGAAAGGGCTGGACCGCAAGTACGCCCTGCTGCTCTTCTCGCTGCCGGCTGACTACGTGCTGGTCGAACCAGGCGGCGTGACTGTGTTCATCATGAAGACACAGTCGGGCCGGGTTGCCTACAAGGCCGGCAAATGGAAGCGCAAAGAGAACATCTTCAGTCTGTGGTTCGGGCGCGAAGAGCCGTTGGGAGATCCGGCATTCGAGGCAACCGAAGCCCAAAAGGCCGTCGCCAGCATCCTGGCTGAAAAGGCGCCGAACCTGAAGATCCCGCTGCGCGCCGTGATTGTGTTCACGCATCCAAAAGTCGCGCTGGACGTGGAGCCGGGGCCAACGGCAGTCGTGCGGGCATCTGAGTTGAAAGATTTCCTGCGCGGCGCCGGCAAATGGAAGGAATTGCCCAACTCGATTCAGCGCCAGATGCGCGCGGCGCTGGGCGCGCCCGAACTCCCGCCCGCCGAGAAATCCGAAGGGGGCAAGTGATTCGAGCGCGCAAATGCCTGCTGCTCAAATACCCGGCGCCTGTGAAGCTCCGGGTATTTTGGTTTAAACAGCCTTAATGGTATTCTGCTAACCTTGTGACATCACACCGCACGGAGACGCTTGAGTGAAACGCCGCCCCGACATCCTCTTGCTCGTGCTCGACACGCTGCGGGCCGACCGGCTTCAAAGCTACGGTTCGTCAGACGCCATCACACCGGCGCTCGACGCGCTGGCGGAAGAGTCCACACTTTTCCGTTTCGCTATCGCGCCGGCCCAATGGTCCATCCCCTCGCACGCTTCGCTATTCACCGGCGTGTATCCGTCGATCCACGACACGACGCAATCCAACTCGATTCTGCCGGAGGGCCTGCCCACCCTGGCCGAGCGGCTGCGCGACGCGGGCTATCACACGGCCGCTTTCTGCAACAACCCGCTGGTCGGCGTCATCAACAACGGCCTGCGGCGCGGGTTCGACAGCTTCTTGAACTACGCCGGCCTGTGGACCTCGCGGCCCAATCAGGCCGGCGCCCGACCCGGCGCCTACGACCGCATCCGCCAGCGCTTCAAGGGCTGGCTCACCGATCTGATCACGCGCACGCAGGACGCTTTCGCGCGCAACGACGCGCTGCTCGAACTGTCGTTGACGCCGCTGTTTGTGCCCATGTGGCAGACGGCGCTCAGCTTCAAGGGCAACAGCCGCAAGTCGCTCGACGACGCCGCCCGTTTATTCATTCAGCGCGAGGGCCTTGCGTCGGATCAACCCATCTTCGCCTTCATCAATTTGATGGGCATCCACATGCCGTATCGAGCGCCCCGGCCCTACGTGCAACGGTTTGCGCCGCAAGTGCTGCGCGACCCGGCCGCCCGCCGCTATCTGCGCCAGTTCAACACCGACGCCTTCGGCTGGCTCGCCCCGCTGGCCGATCCTGTTCGCGGGGAGCACAAAGCCATTCTGGACGGCATGTACAACGCGGAGGCCGCATATCAAGACCACCTCGTGGGGCAGTTCTTTGATCGGCTGCGGCGGGCCGGCTGGCTCGATCAGTCGCTCGTGATCGTCCTGTCAGATCACGGCGACCATCTGGGCGAGCACCAGTTGATGGGGCATTCGGTATCGCTGTACAACGAACTGGTGCGCGTGCCGCTGCTGGCGCGCGACGGCACCGGCGCATTCCCGCGCGGCGCGACTGTCGATCACTTCGTGTCCACGCGCCGCGTCTTTCACACCGCGCTTACAGCAGCCGGCGCCGCCACCGAGGATGAGCGCCGGCTGACGTTGTCCCAGGATGTGCGCGGACAGCCGGAGCGCGGCGTCGCCTTCTCTGAATCGATTCCGGCGCTCAACTTTTTAAGAATGTTAAACAAGCGCCGGCCGGAGCTGGCGCGCGCTCGCGCGCTCGACCAGTGCCGCGTCGCCGTGTGCAGCGACGGCCACAAGCTCATTCAAACCGGCGCCGATCGCTTCGAGTTGTACGACTTGATCAACGACCCGGCGGAACAGCGCGACCTGAGCCAGTCGCAGCCGGAACGGCTGGCGGCCTTGCGGCGCCTGATCGCCGACTTCGCCCAATATGCCAGCGCAGCCAGCCACACTGCCCGCGCTTTCCTCGATGAGCCAGACCCGACTGTGGCGCAGCGCCTGCGCAGCCTGGGCTATCTCGATTGACCCATCGCCTATGTATCCCCCGTTTGACCCTGTGCTCGTGGAGATTGGCCCGCTGGCCATTCGCTGGTACGGCCTGTTCATCATTGGCGGCGTGCTGCTGGGCGCGTGGATTGCCGCAAAATACGTCGCCCGCAAAGGCCAGGACCCCAGCCACGTGTGGGACGGCTTGCTGTGGGTGCTCATCCCGGCGCTGATTGGCGCGCGACTGTACTACGTGTTCATCCAGTCTCCGCGCGGTCCAGACGGCTTCGATCGGTATATGGCTAACCCGCTGGAAATTCTGAACATCGCCGCCGGCGGGTTGCACATTTTTGGCGGTTTCATCTTCGGCGCGGCAGCCGTGTACGTGTATGCCCGCCGGCGCAACCTGCCGATGCTCATCTATCTCGACGGCGCGGCGCTGGCGCTGCCGCTCAGCCAGGCCGTTGCGCGCTGGGCCAACTTCATCAACCAGGAACTGTACGGCCCGCCCACCACACTGCCCTGGGGCTTGCGGATCGATCCGCAGCACCGCATCCCACCCTACAATGACCTGACAACGTACCCGGAGAGCGCGCGCTTTCATCCGCTTTTTCTGTATGAATCGATCTGGAACTTTATCGGGTTCGGCGCGCTGTGGTTCGTCTCGCGCCGATTGGCCGGCCGGCTGCGTGATGGGGATCTGCTGTTGCTGTACCTGATCTGGTATCCGACGGGCCGGTTCTTCATCGAATTCGTGCGCACCGACTCATGGTTCTTCCCCGGCACACCATTCAATGTGGTGCATGTGTTGTCGGCAGTGGTCATCCTTGCGGCAGCCGTGACGCTGGTGTTGCGCCACCGCGCGCCGTCGAATGCCAACCCGATCGAGACCTCCGCGCCATGAATCATCCGCGACGCGCTCATCCTCAGCCGCAACCCAGCCGGCTTCGGGCGCTCACCGATCGAGTTGCATGGGTCATCTCGAACGCCCTCAGCCCGCCGATAGTCGGGCTGCTGGGCGCGCTCATCCTCACCCTGCGCGAGCCGGCCCTCGCAGCCGGCAAGTGGTTGCTGTTTGGCGTGTATGTGTCGATGGCGGTGATATTGCCCACCGGCCTGGTGTTCGCCCTGGTCGCCGCCGGGCGCATCGGCGATGTGAACATGAACGCGCGCGAAGAGCGCGCCTGGCCCTATGTCTTTGCCGTGGCCTGCATGGCTATCGCCTCGCTGGTGATGCTGGCAGCTCGCGCGCCACTGGCATTCCTGGCGCTCAGCCTGGCCACCTGCCTGTTGTATGCGCTGCTGTGGGCGATCTCGCTGCGCAGCAAGGTCAGCGCCCACTCGGCGGGGATGGGATTGTTTTCCGCGATGTTCATCGTGACAACCGGCGGCCCGCTGCTGCTGGCCGCGCCGTTAACGCTGGCGGTGATGTGGGCGCGCGTGCGCATGCGCCGGCACACCTGGGCGCAGACCATCGCCGGGGCGCTGCTGGGAGGCGTATCCTTCCTGGCCGTGTGGCTGGCCGTGGCTGGCAACGGGCCGGCACTGTCACAACAATAAAACTGCCGAGAGGACATGACTGAAGCAACTCGTTTGCATGCCGTGGTAGAAGGCATTGTGCAGGGCGTCAACTTTCGGCAGTCGGCGGCGCGCCGGGCGCGCGCGCTGGGGCTTACGGGCTGGATCATGAACCGGCCGGATCGCAGCGTGGAGACGGTGGCGGAAGGTCCGCGCGCGGCGCTGGAAGAGTATCTGGCATGGCTGCAGCAAGGACCGCCGGCGGCTGTGGTGCGCGGCGTCAGCGCGCGCTGGGAACCAGCTACCGGCGAGTACGACCGATTTGGGATTGAGTATTAGTCCTCCGGCCACCACTCCGGCTCGAACGGCGCGATCACGCCCTGCGCGATGGCAATGGCGTACAGCGGCGCGAAACAGCCGATCAGCGTGCCCTCATAGCCGGTCGGCAACCCCTCCCACGAGCGAAACTCGTGGCCGGTTCCCATGCCGCCATCGAACACGCCGGCGGCATAGCCTTCATCCAGTTCACGCGCCAGTCGGCCGGCCTGGTCCTTCAACCCGTGAATTGACAGCGCCCGCAAATAATACGTCGCCGGCCAGCCCGACAGGCTGCCGTCGGTATACGTCTCGAACGTCGGCGCGAAATCCGGCACAATGCCCGGCAACATGTGATCGTCGGGATGAATGGGCAGCAGATTGCACGGCAGTCCCAGCCGTGCGGACGCCGGCCCCACCCTGGCGCGCAGATCTTCCAGATTGAGCAGCGCCCGGCGCGCAGTCTCGCCCTCAATCAACCCGAACGACAGCGCCACACCGTTGACGTACAGGAAAGCATAGTCGTGCAGTTGGCCGTCGCGGCTGCGCCAGCCGGCCACCCATCCGGTCTCCGGATTGAGCAAAGCCGGCGCATAGGCCGCGTGAATGGCGCCGGCTGCCGCGCGCGCCCGATCTGCCAGCGTCAGACGGTCGAGGCGCGCCAGCAAAACCGCCGCGTTGCGAAAGGCGCGATATGACCACGCATTGACGTAGGCATCGATATGCCCGAAGCCGACCACATCCATGCCATTGGAGCTCCAGCGATGCGAGCCGGTGTTGCCAGACAGATCGCGGCAAATGACCAACCCCTGCTCGCCCAGCGCGCCCAACATGCGCTCGACCACCTCGACCAGTCCCGGCTCGATGCGACGCAGCCAGTTGGCAGCAGATAGCGCACGGCAGTCTGAGCGTTGACTTGTGTTTGCAAGCGCGCGTGCCAGACCGGCTTGACGCCGGCGTGAGTGATGGGGAAATCTCTCAAGACCATGATAAGGGCAATGTTATCATTCCCGCCTGTTATGAGTCTCAACAACACCATCGACCTGCGATCCGACACCATGACCATCCCCACGCCGGCCATGCGCGCAGCCATGGCCGCCGCCGAAGTGGGCGACGACGTGTTCGGCGAAGACCCCACCGTCAACAAGCTGCAAGAGATGGCCGCCGAACGGATGGGCATGGAGGCCGGCCTGTTTGTGTCGAGCGGCACCATGGGCAATCTGGTCGCCATGCTCACGCACTGCCGGCGCGGCGATGAAATCATCATGGGCCGGGAGGCGCACACTTTTCTGCACGAGCGCGGCGGCTACGCAGCGGTCGGCGGCATCAACAGTTGCCAGGTGGCGTGCCAGCCCGACGGCACACTGGCGCTCGCCGACATCGCCGACGCAGTGCGCAGCGAAGACGACCATCACCCCACGACACGGCTGATCAATCTGGAGAACACGCAGAATGCCATGGGCGGCGTTGCGCTCACGCCGGCGTACACGCGGCAGGTGATCGCGTTCGCCCATGCGCGCGGCATCCGCGTGCACATCGACGGGGCGCGCATCTTCAATGCGGCCGTGGCGCTGGGCGTCGAGCCGCGCGAACTGGTCGCCGGCGCAGACAGCGTGACGTTCTGCCTGAGCAAGGGGCTGAGCGCGCCGGTCGGGTCGGTGCTGTGCGGGTCAAAAGCGTTTATCAACGAGGCGCGCAAGAACCGCAAGCTGGTGGGCGGCGGCATGCGGCAGGCCGGCATCCTGGCGGCCGCCGGCATCGTGGCGCTCGAACAGATGGCAGGCCGGCTGGCCGAGGATCACGCCAACGCCCGTCTGCTGGCCGAGGCCATCGCGCAGACGCCCGGCCTGCGCGTCGATCTGGCGCGCGTGCAAACCAACATGGTGTATTTCGATCTGGCGCCCGAGTTGCCCTTTGACGCCGCCGAGCTGTGCCGGCGCGCCGATCAACACCGCGTCAGGATGCTCGACACCGGCCCGCGCCGCATTCGCGCCGTGACGCACTGCTGGATCACGCGCGATGAGGCCATCGAGGCCGGGCAAGTCATCCAACAGATTTTGGATTTTTGATTTTAGATTTTGGATTGACGATTGACGCACCGCCCCGCCGAACACACAACATGCAACACGCAATACGCAATACGCGACAACCCATGAAAACCCTGCTCGCTATCTTCGCGCACCCGGATGACGAATCGTTTGGCATCGGCGCAACGCTGGCCAGATACGCGCACGAAGGCGCAGCCGTCTACTATCTGTGCGGGACGCGCGGCGAGTCCGGCACTGTGGACCCGGCGTTGATGCGCGGCTACACCGATGTGGGCGAGTTGCGATCTGAAGAGTTGGAATGCGCCTCGCGCGAGTTGGGTCTGGCCGGTGTGCGCTATCTGGGCTTCCGCGATTCGGGCATGCCCGGCTCGCCGGACAATCGCCATCCCAACAGCCTGTTCTCTGCGTCGGTGGACGCCGTGGCCGAGCGCATCGCCGGCCACATTCAGGAACTCAACCCGAATGTGGTCATCACACATGACAAGTTCGGCGGCTACGGGCATCCTGACCACATCAAGCTGTATCACGCCACCCTGCGCGCTTACGAAATGTTATATGGCCTCAGCCTGACCGATGATGGCGCCTGGGTCTCGACGAGCCAGTCTGAATCGTCAATCGCCAATCGTCAATCGTCAATCCCGCGCCTGTACGTGACGGCATTCCCCAAAGGGATGCTGAAGCTGGCAGTGCGAGTATTGCCCCTGGTGGGGCAGAACCCCCAGCGGTTTGGGCGCAACAAAGACATCGACCTGGTGACGATGTCCACATGGGTCGTGCCGGTCACGGCGCGCATTCGGGTGTCGGACTATGTCCGGCACAAGGAGCGGGCGTCGGCGTGCCATATCAGCCAGCAGCCGGTGACACGGCAGGGCAATCTGATCGTCCGGCTGTTGTTCCGCCGGGCCGCCGGCTGGGAATCCTTCTCGCGCCTGTATCCGCCGGTGAGCGCGAGCGAAAAGATCGAAACCGACTTATTCGGCGTGTGAGACAGCCATGCGCATCGCCTTCTTCGACATGGACAAAACACTGCTGAGCGTCAGCAGCGGCAGGTCCTACGCAAGCTATTTGTGGCGCCGGCGGCTCATCAGTCCGATCGAGATGGCCAACGTGCTGCTGATCAGCGCCGAGTACTCGCTGGGGGTGCTGGATTTTCCACGGGCCATGGCGCGCATGAGCCGCAGCGTGCGCAACGGCGACGCGGCAGCCACCCGCGCCCTGTGCAGCCAGTGGTTTGAGGAGGAATTGAAGCGCCACATCGCCCCACGAGCCGTTGCGCGGTTGCGCGAACACCAACAGCGCGGCGACCTGGTGTGCCTGCTCTCGGCCTCGACGCAGTTTGCCGTAGAGCCGGTGGCCCGGCATCTCGACATCCCTTACCGCAGCACCGAGCTGGAGGTGGTGGACAATCGCTTCACCGGCGGCATTGTCGGGCCGCCGTGCTACGCCGAGGGCAAACGTTACTGGGGCGAGCGCATTGCCCAACAACACGGCGTTGCGCTGGCCGACTGCGTGTTCTACACCGACTCGTACTCAGACCGCAGTTTCCTGGAAGTTGTTGGACGGCCGGTGGCTGTTAACCCGGACCTGCGCCTGCGCCGGCTGGCCGGGCAACGCGGATGGCCGATTGAGCGATTCTATTGAGTGGCGCGCATCCCATATTGCGTGTTGCGTATTAGGTCATCTGTGCTCTCTCATTGACAAGCCGGCCAGACGACCTACAATGCGGCCCAACATGGGCCGGCCATTGCACTGCCCCTAAACCAGCCAGGGTTTGTTAGGAGAGGAGAATCATGCAACTCAAACGCAGATCACTGTTGCTCTCGTTCGCATTGCTCGCCGGCGCGATGATGGGCGCCTGCGCCGCCCCGCCGCCTGCCAACAGGCCGGGCGCCGAACAGCCGACGGCCGCGCCGGCTGCCGGGGAGAAAGACTGGCTTGACATCGTGAAAGAACGCGGCGTGTTGCGCGTCAGCACCGACGCCAACTACGCGCCACAGAGCTACTTCGACGAACAAACAAAGGAATGGACCGGATTCGACATCGACACCGCGCGCGAAGTCGCCAAACGCCTGGGAGTGCAGGTCGAATTCGTGACGCCGGACTGGAGCGCCATCACCGCCGGCAACTGGGCCAGGCGCTGGGATGTCAGCATCGGCAGCATGACGCCCACGCCGGAGCGGCGCAAAGTGCTGGACTTCACCCCGCCCTATTACTTCTCTGTCACCCAGTTCGGCATTCGGGCCGATCTAAAGGATGAGATCAAGACGGTGAATGACCTGGCCGGGAGAACCGTGTGCGTGGCCCAGGCGACGACCTACGAAACCTATCTGAACGGCAATCTGGATATCGAGGTGGTCATGCCGCCGCCACAGGGCGTGAAAATCGCCATCGTCAAAACGGATCAGGAATGCATCCAATCGATCCAGTCGGGTCGCAAGGACTATGACGCTTTGCTCACCTCGGCAAACGTCATCAACGATGGCAGGAAGAAGGGCGTGCCGATCGAGTTTCTGGACAAGCCGGTGTATTACGAGGAACTGGCCATCAGCATCGACAAAGCCGCCGCGCCCAACGCAAAGTTTCTGGCCGAATTGACCCGCATCGTGAATGAAATGCACGCCGATGGGACGCTGAGCAACCTGTCGATGAAGTATTTCGACGGGCTGGATGTGACCAAAAAGCAGTAGGCAGCCAGCGGCCTTCAGCGATCAGCCGGGGCGCCGGCCAACCTTGCCTGACGCCCCGGCTGTCTGCCCACCATGCAAGCGCCCTCTTCTCCGGCTGCCGGCCAGCCCCGGCCATCTCCCGCGCTCCAATCGCGGGCCCGCGCCGGGCTGCCCTTCCGCTACAAGATCGCTCTCGTCTGGGCGGCTATTTTTGCCTGCATCGTTGCCTTTCTCTCATTGATCCGGCTCGACCTGGGGTTCATCGGCGAGTGGTGGGGATTCATCGTGTACGGCGCCGGCAATCCCGAAGCGTGGACAGTCGGCATCGTGGCGACGGTGTACATTTCCGTCGCCTCGATCACCCTGGCCATCCTGCTGGCGTTCCTGGGCGCGCTGGGCCGGCTGTCGAAAACCCGCTCGCCTATGGTCTGGCCACCTTCTATGTGTCGCTGGTGCGGGGCACGCCGCTGCTGATCCAGATTTTCATTTTGTTCTTCGGCCTGCCGCAGATCAATCAGCAGTTGAACCGCCTGTTTCCGGGCTTCGAGCAGCAGTTCCCGCTCATCAGCAGCCTGCTGGTGCTGCCGGCCCTGCCAACCGGCATCCTGGCGCTGGGCATCAACTACGGCGCTTATATGACCGAAGTCTTTCGCGCCGGCATCCAGTCGGTCGGGCGCGGCCAGGTCGAGGCGGCCACGGCGCTGGGCATGACAGCGAGGCAGACCCTGTGGCGCATCGTGCTGCCGCAGGCCGTGCGCGTGGTGATCCCGCCCATCGGCAACGACTTCATTGCCATGACGAAAGACTCGGCGCTGGTGTCGGTCATTGGCGTGCAAGAGTTGCTCTGGCGATCGCAGAAAGTCGGCGTGCAGAACTTCCGCTCCATGGAGACGCTGCTGATCGCCGCCGCATTCTACTGGATCATGACTATCGTGCTACAAGCCGCGCAATCGCAGATCGAAAAGCGCCTGGCGCGCAGCGACCGGTGACAGGAAGCGAAGGAGCAGACGAGCGGAGAGGCGGAGGAGCAGAGGGGCGCAGGAGCGGAGGGGCGGAGGAGCAAGAGATAGATCGCCAAATCAAAAATCCAAAATCAAAAATCTAAAATCGAAAGATGGAGCCGATTGTTCGCCTCGTCGATCTTCACAAGCGATTCGACGCGCTGCATGTGCTGAAGGGCGTGTCGCTGACCGTTCAACCGCGCGAGGTGATCTGCCTGATCGGTCGCAGCGGCAGCGGCAAGAGCACGCTGCTGCGGGCGATCAATTTCCTCGAAGAGCCGGACGCCGGGCTGGTGGAGGTGGATGGCATCGCAGTGACGCCCGACCTGCCGGCCAAAGCGCGCCGGCAACGCATCCATGACATCCGGCTGCGCACCGGCATGGTCTTCCAGGACTTCAACCTGTTCCCGCACAAGAGCGTGATCGACAATGTGATCGAGGCGCTGTTGGTCGTCAAGCGCATGCCCAAAACGCAGGCGGTCGAGATCGGCGAGAGTTTCCTGCGCAAGGTCGGGTTGATCGACAAGCGCGATGAGTATCCTTCGCGGCTGTCCGGCGGACAAAAACAACGCGTCGCCATTGCCCGCGCGCTGGCCATGGAGCCGAAAGTGATGTTGTTCGACGAGCCGACTTCGGCCCTCGATCCTGAGTTGATCGGCGAAGTGGTCAAGGTGATGGAAGACCTGGCCAACGACGGCATGACCATGCTGGTGGTGACGCACGAGATGAGCTTTGCGCGCGACGCCGCCGACCGCGTGATTTTCATGGAAGGCGGGGTGTTCGTGGAAGAAGGCCGGCCAGATGACATCTTCACGGCTCCGCGCGACCCGCGCACACAGCAATTTCTGCAACGCTACCTGAAGGGATAGCGCGTCATGCGCCGCGCGTCATGCGCCGCGCGTCATGCGCCCTGATTCACATGAGCGCGCAGAAAAGCAAGCGGCGGCGCTGGCTGGGCGCAGCGCCGCCGTTGCCGCTTGCCTCAAAAGACAGGCAGCATCTGGGTCGAGCGTCCCCGCTCAGCCCGCCGAAGCAGCCCGCGCCCGGCGCGCGTCAACAAAGGACTTGACGCACAGGGCGACGAACACGCCGCAGATCACAAACATCAGAATGTTGGTGACCAGGGCCAGGCTCAGCTCAGCGCCGCCGGCCAGTCCCGGCACAATGCGGCTCAGGGGCGCCAGGAAGCCCAGCAAGCCCACCACAGCGGCGATGTGCATCGGCGTCTTCTCATTGCCCCGGCTGCCCCACGCGCCCAGTCCCACCAGCGCCACGCCAAACAGCGCAGGGATCAGGCCGGTGATGCTGGATGCCCCGCCGGCCAGGTAACCCGCCACACCCAGCGCAATCAACGCCACACCGAATCCAATCGACACCTTCGACATATCAACCTCCTTCAGCATCGCTGTTCTTCACGAAGGCTTCACTTCATTGAGCATGCAGGAATGTCTTTTATCCGCATGAGAGCAGGCTGAAAGCAGGATTTGCGAGGCGCGAACGCAACCTTAAAAAGCCCCGCCCCTAGACACCGCCGTTGACCGGCACGCGCGCCAGCAGGTCGCGGTTGGTCGGGTACTTCTCCATCAGCCGGAGCATCAAGGTCATGGCTTCTTTGGGCTTATA
Source organism: Thermoflexales bacterium (assembly GCA_034434575.1). Classification (GTDB taxonomy): domain Bacteria; phylum Chloroflexota; class Anaerolineae; order J036; family Brachytrichaceae; genus Roseilinea. Next base: position 2,803 of record DAOTYS010000266.1, on the reverse strand, counting down.
GTCGAGCAGAATGCGACGCAGCGCAACCATGCGGCGGTGCTCATCCGGCGTATACAGGCGTTCATCCTTGCGCGTTCCACTGGCCAGAACGTTGACGGCGGGAAAGATGCGCGCCTCGGCCAGGGAGCGGTCGAGCACGATCTCGCTGTTGCCCGTGCCTTTGAACTCCTCGAAGATAACCTGATCCATGCGCGAGCCGGTGTCCACAAGAATCGAAGCGAGGATGGTGACAGAGCCGCCATTTTCGACGTTGCGCGCCAGGCCGAAAAGCCGGCGGGGCAATTCAGCCGCGCCAGCATCCAATCCGCCCGACAGCGTGCGATGAGAGTCTGTGCCCCTGAGATTGAAAGCGCGCACCAGCCGGGTGAAGCTGTCCACCAGCACCACCACATCGCGCCCGCACTCCAACTCGACGCGGATGTGATCCAGCATCAGCTCGGCCAGTTCGATGTGCTGCTGCACCGTTTGATCGTTGGAGCTGGCGAACACCTCCGCCTGCACCATGCGCCGGAAGTAAGTGACCTCCTCCGGGCGCTCGTCGATCAACATGGCAACGATGCGCGTCTGCGGATCGGCCTGGTGGATGGCGCCGGCCAGTTTCTCGAGCAGCATCGTCTTGCCGGCCTTGGGCGGCGCAACAATCAGGCCGCGCGTGCCTTTGCCAATCGGCGCAACCAGGTCAACGATCCGCGCGCTGACATCGCCGGCTTCGCCAATCTGAAAGCGCTCGTCGGGGTCGATGGGCGTCAGGTCTGCGAACGGCGCGCGCGCCTTGAAGGCGTCTGGAGACAGGCCGCACACCGATTCCAGCGTGGCCAGCTCCAGACCGCGCTGGCCGGCGCGCGCCTGACCGACGAGCTGCGCGCCGGGCGCCAGGCTGTATCGAGAAACCATCTCCGGCGGCACGCGCACTTCGCGCGCCGGCTTATCCGCCGGGCGAATGTAGTATCCGCCTTTGCGCGTGCGCTGCAATAAACCCTGCGCCATTTCTGCCATGCCTATCTGCGCTCCGGTATGAAGTACACTGGTCCCCGTTGTTTGAGGAGTCAACTTTATGACAATGTCAAAGAGAGTATTTGTCGGCGTTGCCGCCTTCACTGGCGCGCTCACGCTGAGCGCCGCGCTCGCCATTACGGCTGCCGCCTCCACCGGCCAGCGTTCACCCGCTCAGGCAATTGTCAGTGGCGCGACCACGGTGGCGGCAACCGCAACACCTTCCGGCGCGATCACCGCAACGATCGGCGTGACGGGAGGCAAAATCGACATCGCCATTGCCACACACTACAGCATTCCAGTCACCAGCGTCATCCAGTTGCGCGCGGATGGCTGGGGCTATGGCAACATCGTGCGCCTGTACGAGATTGCGCGCATGGCCGGCGCGCCGGTCACACAGGTGCAGGCGCTGCGAGACGCCGGCATGGGCTGGGGCAACATTGCTAAAGAATACAGTCTCCGCGTCGGCAAACTCAATGCCAATCTCGGTGTCGTGCTCAAAGCAAACAAGCTCGCTGTTAGCCCGCTCAATGCCGACGACGATAGTCAGAAGCGCAAGACCGCGCTCGCCAAACAGCCCGCAGACAAGAGCAAGGGGCCGAAGAACGCTCCTGGCAAGCCCGATAACGACAACAGCGCCAAAGACAAAGACAAAGACAAAGGCAAAGGCAAGGATAACGGCGACAGCAAGAAACCTTAGCCGCTGCGCGGGCCTGCGGCTCAGCGTCACATCTTACGCCCGCTCAGCAGCGCGAATGTGCGCGGCTACAGCCGCCACCGTATCAGCCCAAACGCCGTTGACCGGGTCGGCGCAATATCGACACACGGCCTCGAGCACATCGGCCGGCATAGCTTGCCGGGCAAAGTCGCCGACATCATGGGCGACGAAGACCAGCCAACCGCCGGCCTCAACTGTCCGATCGATCCAGACTTTCAGCCGCTCGAAGGGCTGATCGTCTGCGTCGATGCCCATGACCTGAGCGAGATCGCCGGCCAGCGGATCGTGAACCGCCTCGTCTTTGAAGCCGCGCCCGGCCAGAAAGTGTTTCGCCACCAGCGGCACATAGGAGCGGGCCTCTGCGCCACGCCCGACAAACTTTTGCCCGCAGGGATAGGCGAAAGTCGTCGGCGCAACATGCAACAGCCGGCGGATGGCGTCGTTGGCGTCGATCAGCTCGCGCTCCATTTTCTCCAGCGTGCAGTCCTCCAGCGCATTCGCGCGCGACCACGGGAAGTTGCCGGTGCAGGGATGGGTCAGCGTGTGGTTGCCCATCTCGTGGCCGGCCGCCGCAGCCTGTTTCCATTGTTCGAGGCGCGGCGAGATATTGGGCGGCGAAAGATAGAACGTCGCGCGCAGGCCATGCGCATTGAGAATCGGGACGCCCACATCGACCTGCGACGGGCGCGCGTCGTCGAACGTAAGGCTGAGGGCGGCGCGCTTGCCATGAGGCCACTCAAACATGATTACATCCCCACACATTCCAGCCCCAGCAGGCGGGCCACTTTCTCAATCTTGCTGCGCTGATGACCAACGCCCAGGGCGACATGATGCGTTGGCCCTTCGGCGCACCACTTGTCCATGAATTCGGCCGGCCCCAGACCAAACTTCAGGCGCGAGTTGGTGTTGCCGATCCTGAACGTCGGGCCGGGGATGGATTCGCCTTCTGCCACCAGAAACTTCAGTTTGCCCTCGGCGGTTTGCGTCGTGCCGAGGATGGTGATCGGGCCGGTCTTGACGCTGAACTCGACCGAGATGCCATAGCCGCGCTTGCCGTGGTACAGGCCCAGACCGCGCAGTTTGGGCTTGCGG
>DAOTYS010000265.1:0-5467 GCA_034434575.1 Thermoflexales bacterium | reverse complement strand
GCGGGTGCGGCGTGATCGACATCGGCATGGTGACCACGCCGGCCTTCTATTTCGCCCGCCATCACCTCGGCGTGCCGCCCGGCGTCATGGTCACCGCGTCGCACAACCCGGCCCATGACAACGGCTTCAAAATCGCGCTGGGCGAGACGCCGGTCACGCCCGACGACATCCGCGCGCTGGCGGCGCGCATGCAATCGGGCAATCTGAAGCCGGCGCCGCAGCCCGGCGCGCTGCGCGCCGTCGATGTGCTGCCGGCCTACATCGCTCACGCGCGCCGTCTTGCGCCCAATCTGGCCGGGATGCGCGTGGTGGCCGATTGCGCCAATGGCGTCTGCGCCCTGACGGCGCCCGCCGTGTGGCAAGCCAGCGGCGCGCAGGCGTTTTTGATCTACGACACGGTGGACGGCGCCTTTCCCAACCATCCGCCCGACCCCGCTGTTTTTAAGAATCTTAAATCGCTGTGCCGCGCGGTCGTCGAGCGGCAGGCCGACCTGGGCGTCGGCTATGACGGGGACGGCGACCGGGCCGTTTTTGTTGACGCGAAAGGCCGGCCGCTGCCGGCGGACAAGGCCATCGCGCTATTTGCGGGGCGGGCGCTGGCCGCCGGCCCCGCTCCGATTGTCTATGACCAGAAGTGTTCGCTGCTCGTGGCCGACGCCATCCGCGCGCGCGGCGGACAGCCCATCCTGGAGAAGTCGGGGCACACGTTCATCAAGGCCACATTTCTGCGCCTGGGCGCGCCCTATGCCGGCGAGATCAGCGGCCACCACTTCTTCCGCGAACTGGGCGGCGACGACGGCCTGATCGCTTCGCTTTTCATGGCAGACCTGGTGCGTCGCTCCGGGCAGGGGCTGGCGGCGCTGGCCGACGCCATCCCCACTTATCCCATCACGCCGGAGATCCGGCTAAAGATGGACGCCGCTCGCGCCGGCCAGGTGATCGAGCAACTGACGCGCAATCTGGCCGGCGAGGCCAACCTGACCTTGACTGACGGCGTGCGCGCCGAGTACCCGGACGCCTGGGGCCTGGTCCGCCAATCGGTCACCGAGCCGGCCATCACGCTGCGCTTCGAAGGCAAAACCGAGAGCGCCCTGCGCCAGATCATGGCCCGCTTCGAGGCTGCTGCGCCCGATCTGGCCGGGTGGATCACAGATCACGCGATCACAGATCACGCGATCACAGATCGAGAGAAGCAACCATGATCGAGGTCGTCATCGGTGTCGATGTGGGCACTCAGGGCGCGCGGGCGCTGGCCGTGACGCCGGCTGGCGAAGTCGCAGCATCGGCCGAGCAGAAATTTGCGCCGGATCAACGCAACCTTCCCGCCGGTTGGTTCGAGCAGGACGCGCTGGACTGGTGGCGCGCAGCGTCTGTGTGTCTGCGACAGGTTGCCGGGGCGCTGCCGGCGGGCGCGCGTGTCGCCGGCCTGGCCGTCGATTCCACCTCCGGCACCATTCTGCCGGTGGATGCCAGCGGCAACCCGTTGCATCCGGCGTTGATGTACAACGACGCGCGCAGCCAGCCCTATGTCGCAGCCGTGCGGCAGGCCGGGCAGGCGCTGGAAGCAAAGCTGGGGTACGCATTCGGCGCGTCCTTCGGCCTGCCCAAGATGGTGTGGCTGTGGCGTGAGCGCCCTGATCTCGCCGCGCGAACCGGCCATCTGATTCACGCCACCGACTTCATCGTCGGGCGCCTGACCGGCGACTATGGCGTGACCAATTTCAGCGACGCGCTGAAGAGCGGCTATGACCTGATCGCGCAGGAATGGCCGGCGTTCATTGAGCGCGAGCTGGGCCTGCCGTTGTCGCGCCTGCCGCGCGTCACGCCGCCGGGCGCGCCCATCGGCGCAGTCACACAGGCCGCGTCAGAGGAAACCGGGCTGCCGCCAGGCGCGCCCGTGTTCAGCGGCGCCACCGACGGAACAGCCGCGCAAATCGCCTCCGGCGCCGTCGAACCGGGCGCATGGAACACGTCGCTTGGCACCACACTCGTGGTCAAAGGCATCACCGAACAGTTGCTCATCGACCCGCTGGGCCGCATCTATTCGCATCGGCATCCTGAAGGATGGTGGATGCCGGGCGGCGCCAGCAACACCGGCACGGAATGGATCGTGCGCGAGCACACCGGGCGCGACCTGAAAACCCTTGACACCGCAGCTGAAAAGCGCCTGCCCACCGCGTTGATCCGCTATCCACTGGCGCGCGCCGGCGAGCGATTCCCATTCGCGCACCCGCGCGCAGCCGGCTTTTTGGCCGGCGCGACCGGCAACGAAGATGAGATCGACCGGTTTGCCGCCGGGCTGGAGGGAACGGCGCTGCTCGAACGGCTGGCGTATGACACTTTGCGGGAGATCGGCGCAACGGTGGGGCCGCGCATCCACACCACCGGCGGGGGAAGTAAGTCGATGGTCTGGCTGAAGGTGCGCGCCAGCGTCCTCGACCGCGCGCTGATTCGCCCGGCGGTGAGCGACACCGCCATGGGCGTTGCGCTACTGGCCGCTGCCGGCGCCTGGCACGGCAGCCTGAGCGCGGCTGCCCGGGCGATGGTCAGGTCGGAGGTCGTTGTGGAGCCGGACGCGCAGCTCAGGCCGGCCTACCGCGCGCGCTATGCCCAGTTCTGCGAACAGTTGCGGCAGCGCGGCTATCTGCCGTAACCCGGAATGCAAACAGCCGGGCAAAGGCTGCTGCCCTTACCCGGCCGACATGCCCCCAGAGGGACTCGAACCCCCAACCTGCGGATTCTGGTTTGTGTTGGTTTCCCAACTCCCTGGACTATACCTTCACCATTGCGACTGCTATCGCTTTAGGTGGTGGCCGTCTAGTCTCTACACCTTCTCAATCGAACAAGCGCATGCTAGAATCGCAGAACGCATGTTCGAGTCGAGCTTGGCTCGGAATTGCCCTGGAGACAAAAGATGCGGTGTCTGAATTGTGGCCAGGAAACGTCGAATCCCTAGTTTTGCAGCAGGTCATGCGCAGCTGCTCATAACAACCGCATCTACCCAGAACATGTTCGGGCTGGCAAACGATGTAAGCATTGCGGCGCCCACGTTGAGGGTAGAAAAACAGTCTGTGATCACTGCAATCGCAACTGTGTTGATTGGGACAAGAGAACTCTAGGTGAAACGCAAGCCATTCGGCGTTACCAAGTTTTCTCTCGGATTCGCACACTGGCGCGACAAGCTTATCTCAAGTCATCGCGTCCAAAAGCTTGTGAGCGTTGCGGCTACGACAAGCACTTTGCGGTTTGTCACATTAAGCCGATCTCCAGCTTCCCTGATGACGCTACAATAGCCGAGATCAACTCTCTGGACAACCTAGTGGCACTCTGTCCCAATTGTCACTGGGAGTTCGACCACCGTCTTTTCTCTCTGTAGGTTCCTCCGACTTTGACCACTTACACTTGCAAGGTTTCCCTTGCAAGGCCCAAATACTTAGAAGTCCGTCGCTCTATCCACTTGAGCTATGGGGGCCGCTGCTCAATCGGCAACCGGCCGGATCCCATTGTACACGGCCCGGCCGCTCAACTGCGCCAGCACTTCGGCGGGTTTGCGGCCCATGCGCTCCGACAATTCGACCGCCGTCAGCGGCTTGTTGCGGTTGATGAGGAAAATGCGGAACGCCGCCTCAAAGACCGGCGTGCGCGGGGTGACGAAGTTGGGATCGGACGCGCTTTCGGTCTGCAACATGTGCACCATGCGGTCGATGCGCTCCACTTCGCCGGTCATCTCGTCCACATAGTCAAACATGTCAGATGTGTTGTCGCCCAGTCTGTCCTGCTGTTCAGGCGTCAGGCATTTGTACACCAGCACACGCACGTCCTGGCCGTTTTTCTCGAACCAGGAGTAGTCGATGTGAAATTTGGTGTTTTCGGTGGGTCGGAAGAGCTTCATCGCGTTTCACTCAAGTGCCAGTAGTTGTCGCCAACAGACTGATATGCCCCGCTGGACGAGAGCGCGGAGAAGACAGCCATCGGCGACGCCCGCGTGATGACGTTGACCACGGCATACAGGGTGCTGGCGTGAACATTGCCCTGTGGGCTGAGCTTGGCAATCTCCGGGAACACCTCCCGAACCGCCTGCGCCACATCGCGGGGATGCTCGCCCCGCAAACCTGACAGCGCCGAGACACTGTCGCAGAACACTGACATCAAATCGTCAAATTCGCAGCCGACGGCGCGCTGGGCCGTTTCGAGCCGCAGGTGACCGTCGCGATGGGTGGCAAAGCGCACCCATTCGCGCTTGGGCCGGTGGCGTTTGCAGTCGATGATGAACACATTGGCGGCCGGCCCGCGCGCTATCTCGATGTAGGCGCCAGCCGGCAGATCGTTCGCCTCGTACCAGTCGCCCAGTCCGAAGATGTAGCGCCCATCTTTCACCAGCCAGACCAGAAATTCCCGACCGTTGGCGCGATCGCGGAAAGTGACAGGGACGCGCGGCTTGTTGACCTTCGGCAACACCGCCGCCAGCCGGCGCGACCACCCCAGCGTGCCGGCCAGGCGATGCGGGAAAGTGAGCACAACCTGGGCCGATGCAGCCGTCTCCTGTCCCCCCGCTGTATCCGGCTCGCCAGCGATTTCCAGCTCGTCGTCCAGCGCCGCCGCCAGCGCCTTCAGGTCGTCGTTCACAGCAACCGGCGCGCCGGTGAACGTCGCCGCGCGGAGGGCCGGCGGCGTCGCCCGCACTTCAGGCGGCTCGAGCCGGCGCAGGAACCAGCTTGGTTCCTCGGACAAGCTGACATCATCGAATCGCTCGTCGCGCGCCAGGGCAGTGTTGAGCGAGATCTCTTGCAGGTTGCCGGCAACATCGGGCGGCAGGCCCAGCTCGCTGAGAATGACCGACGCGGTGAGCGGTCCGCCATTGGCCACGTCGAGCACGGCTTCGGCCAGATTGAGGTGGCCGATATTGACCTCGGCCATCAGGGCGCGCAGGAACCAATCGTTGGTGATGCGCAGGAAGTCCGGGTGTTGCTCCAGCGCCGCATTCACGGCGCTGGCAACCGCATCTCCGTACAAGTCGTACAACTGCTCTGGCGACAACACATTGTTGTCGTCATTGAGCGACACCAGGACAGCGTCGTCGTTCAGCCGATGCGGCAGCGCGTAGTTGGACGCAAACTCACGCCGGGCGCCGCCGGCCATATCGACCACAATGACCTCGAAGTTTTTTGCTTCGGGGTTGTAACCGGGGCGCGTCGAGACCACTCGCCCGGTCTCGAACCCCAACGCCGGGAAACTCAACTCCTCGCCAATGGCGTATTTCTTCTTGGGTTGATAGATCGTTCGATCTGCCAGGTTGCGACGCAACGCGGCATTCTCGGCCTCCACACGATGCCGAATGACAGCCAGCGCCAACTCGCTCGCCGGCTTCGGAACAGCCGTCTCGAGCAAGAGATTTGACAGGTAATCCACGTCGCCAGGAGTGAGTTGGAACGCGGACCAATATTCTGGCTTCTGAGTCTGTCGATGG
>DAOTYS010000264.1:0-16018 GCA_034434575.1 Thermoflexales bacterium | reverse complement strand
CAGCCTGTCCACGCCGGCGGCATAGGCTTCGGCGGCTTGCTTGTTGGGCGCAGTCTTCACGCCGTGCAGCAGGCTGCGAAACTGGTCGCTGGGCACGGTGAGCGCCAGCAGGCCGGCGGGGCGCAGCACGCGCGCCAGCTCAGGCAGCACGTTTTGCGGATCGGGGATGTGTTCGACGACGGAGTTGGCGTAGACGCTGCCGAAGCTGCCGGCGCGATAGGGCAGGGCGTGCCCGTCGGCGAACTGCACGCCGAGCCCATACACGCCGCTGTCGCGCGCCGAGGGCAATTCCGCCGCCGCAATATCGCAGCCGAACACGCCTGGCTGTTTGCCAAACACTGCGTCGCTGAACAGACCGTCGCCACAGCCAAAGTCGAGCAGCGGCGCCGGGAAGTCCAGCGCGGCCAAAGCCCTGGCCTCGATGGCGCGCCAGAGGGCGACCGGCGGCGCAAACCAGTAGCGGTTGAGAAAATCCTTGAGAAAATCGCGCTCGCGATGCACACGCAGGGTGGGCGGCGAGGCGTTGCGATCCGGCATCGTCATCGGGCGCATTATACGGGTGACAGCGATGTCGGGATGCCGTGCTAAGCGCCAGGTGGCGCCGGTGACACGTCACCAGATGTCGGGCGTCAATCGTCTGCCGTCTGTCGTCTGTCGTCTGTCGTCTGTTGTCTCGTTTGACAGCGCCCGGCAGTGTGTTAGAATCCGCCTGCTCATTGTGGGCCTGTGGCGCAGTTGGGAGCGCGTCTCAATGGCATTGAGAAGGTCAGGGGTTCGAATCCCCTCAGGTCCATGTTTCGTTCCTTGACAACAGAACAGAAACACGCCGTCGGAAGTAGTAGACCATCCCCGCAGCGAGTTGGGAAAGTGAGGTGCAAGCCCAGCGTGCGCCACATGGGGAGCGCAACAGGTTGAACTCGTCTGGCAGTTTTGGATTTTAGATTCTGGATTTCGGATTTCAGACGGTAGTCTCCGAATTGAGCGCCTCATCCCAAATCCAAAATCACAAGTCCAGGATTGGCGTGTCGGCCTGCGCCCGTTAGCGCGCGATCGAGGCAGGAGCAGCCGGTGAGGCTGTTTCTGCGAATCAGGGTGGCACCACGGGCCCACTCGTCCCTGAGCGGATGAGTGGGCTTTTTTTATTGTGGGCGATAGGATCACACAATGGCAGATCGATACATATCTCAAGAGATTGAACCCAAATGGCAGGCGCGTTGGGAAGCGGACGCGCTGTACAAAACCGGCCCAGCCGACAGCCGGCCTAAATACTACATTCTCGACTTTTACCCTTACCCGTCCGGTGAGGGCATGTCGGTCGGTCATGCGCGCAACTATGTGCCCACCGATGTGATTGCCCGCTACTACCGCATGAAGGGCTACAACGTCCTGCACCCGATGGGATTCGACGCCTTTGGCCTGCCCACCGAGAACGCGGCCATCAAACTCAAGGTGAATCCACACATTCTGAACGAGCGCTATTCCGCCAACTATGTGCGGCAGTACAAGCTGATGGGGCTGAGCTATGACTGGTCGCGCCTGATCAACAGCGCCCACGCTGATTACTATCGCTGGACGCAGTGGATCTTCCTGCAACTGTTCCACTCGTGGTACGACCCGCGCCTGAACCGGGCTGCGCCAATCGCCGATCTGGAGCGCGAGTTGTCGGAGCGGGGGGCGCAGGCAATCTTTGACTACATCGACACGCACGCCGAGCATGTGGGCGCAGTGACCAAAGGTGCGCCGGTTGTTTCTGCCGCGCAGTGGAATGCCATGAGCCGGCGCGAGAAAAACGCCTACCTGATGAACTTCCGCCTTGCCTTCCGCGCCGAGAGCGTGGTCAACTGGGATCCGGTGGACAAGGTGGTGGTAGCCGATGAGGAAGTGGAAGGCGGTCGCGCCTGGCGCAGCGGCGCGCTGGTCGAGAAGAAGATCATCAAGCAATGGTTCTTCCGCATCACGGCTTATGCCGAGCGGCTGGCCAACGATCTGGACACGGTGGACTGGCCGGAGCGGATCGTCAAGATGCAGCGCAACTGGATCGGCAAGAGCGAAGGCGCGGAGGTCGATTTCGAGATTTCGGATTTCGGATTGCCGATTGCTGACCCATCCAAAATCGAAAATCCAAAATCAAAAATCCGCGTTTTCACCACCCGGCCCGACACGCTCTGGGGCGCCACCTTCATGGTGTTGTCGCCAGAACATCCGCTGGTGGCCGCGCTGACCAGCCCGGAGCGGCGGTCCGAGGTGGAGGCCTATGTGGCGCAGGCCAAAGCCAAGACGGAAGAGGAGCGCACCGCGACCGAGAAGGAGAAAACCGGCGTGTTCATCGGCGCGTATGCCGTCAACCCCGTCAATGGCAAACGCATCCCGATCTGGATCGCGGACTATGTGTTGATGGGCTATGGCACCGGCGCGATTATGGCCGTGCCGGCGCACGACGAGCGCGACTTCGCCTTTGCCCTGAAGTTCGGCCTGCCCATCATCCCGGTGATCGATCGGCCCGATCGTGTGGCGAAGAGCATCGCGCTCCCCGGCTCGATGGAAGAGCGCTTCCGGGCAGAACTGGAGCAGGCCGGCGTTGAGTTTTACGCTGCGCCGGTGGACGACGCCGGCGAAGGGCTGTTCGTCACCCTGCGCGGCGACGAGCAGATCGAGCGGTATGTGGAGATGGCGCGGCGGCGCCTGAAGCCGGGCTGCTGGAATGCGGTTGTCGGCGCGCGCTGGCTGTTCATATTCGAGGATGGCGTCGAGGAACTGGATTCGGTGGAAGCTGATGCGCGCATTCTGGCGCGCTGTCAGGCGCTCTACCCGCCGGCGCGCGACAGCCGCACTGTCCTGGAAATGCTGAATAGCGCGCCGTTCTACCGCGATGTGTTGTTCCACGCCGAGTATGGGACGATGATTCACTCCGGCGCGTTCAGCGGCACGTCGGGCGATGCGGCCCGGCAGCGGGTTACGGCGTGGCTGGCCGAGCAGGGAATGGGACAGCGCCGGGTGAACTACCGCATCCGCGCCTGGCTGATCAGCCGGCAGCGATACTGGGGCACGCCGATTCCGATCATCCACACGCCAGACGGTGAAGAGGCGCTCGATCCGAGCGAGCTGCCGCTGCGCCTGCCGGAGGTGGAGAACTATGAGCCGACTGCGACCGGCGAATCGCCGCTGGCCAACATTGCGGAGTTTGTCAACACGCCGCGCGGCCGGCGCGAAACGGACACGATGGCGACGTGGGCCTGTTCGTCGTGGTACTACCTGCGCTTCAGCGACCCGCACAACGATCAGGCGCCCTTCAGCCAGCAGGAAGTCTCCTACTGGCTGCCGGTCGATATGTACGTCGGCGGCGCCGAGCACGCGGTGCTGCACCTGTTGTACGCCCGCATGTGGACCAAAGTGCTCTACGACCTGGGGCATGTGCCCTTCATCGAGCCTTTCAAAGCGTTGCGCAATCAGGGCATGATCCTGTCGCCGCAAAAGAAGGTGGACGAAAAGGGGCGCGAGTACTTCGAGAAGATGAGCAAGTCGAAGGGCAATGTCATCACGCCGGATGAGGTGGTGGCCGAGTACGGCGCTGACGCTCTGCGCGGCTATGAGATGTTCATCAGCGATTTCTCGCAGACGGTGCCGTGGAACACGCAGGGCGTGCCCGGCGTGCGGCGCTGGCTGGATCGTGTGTGGCGCATTGTCCTGGCGCCGGAGGAGGACAAGGGCGCGCCGGTGGCGTATACGGCGCGCGAGCTGCGGCGCGTTGCGCATCAGACGATTCTGAAGTTCGAGAAGGACATCCGCGACTTCAGCTTCAACACGATCATCGCGGCGTTGATGGAGTTCACCAATGTGTTGTACAAGGCGCGCGACGCCGGCCTGGCCGGCTCAGCCGAATGGAACGAGGCGATTGACATCCTGCTCAAGCTGATCGCCCCGGTTGCGCCGCACATGGCCGAAGAACTCTGGATGCGCCTGGGGCGGCCCTACAGCATCCATCAACAGCCCTGGCCGGTCGCCGACGAGCAGGCCGCCAGAGAAGAGGAGATCACGGTTGTAGTGCAGGTGAACGGCAAGGTGCGCGACCGCATTACTGTGCCAGCCGGCGCTGACGAGGAGACGGTGAAGCAGGCCGCCCTGCAAACCAACGGCGCGCGCAAATCGCTGAACGGCAAACAGCCCCGCCAAGTCATCTACGTGCCGGGCCGGCTGGTCAGCATTGTGGCATGAGCAAACGCATCCCTGTCTTGCGGGGCGCAACGTCGCGTGAAAGCGCGCGGCCGTTGCGCCCGCCCCTCAAGCAGCGTGTTCGTCTCGTCCCTCACCAGCGCGAGACAAAGCTCGACCACGAACGGGAGGCGCCGGCCAGCCGCACCAGCGCGGGTTGAATCAATAGCAGTAGCGCCGGCGCCGCAAACAGCCCCATCGCCCCAAATACCATCAGTCCCACCAGCGGGCCCGACCAGAACAACACATTAGCCGCGCTTTCACCGATCCAGGTGACGATGTAGGCCAGAACAGGCAACATCGCGTGTCGATGTGGCGTTGTCGGGCGGTTGAACGCGCGCAATCCCCCCCGCAGCCTGTGCTGTGCATATTCCACGGCTCCCCACACCATGTAGATCAGAAAAGAGGTCATGAGCCAACCGGCAAAATTGCTGAGCGGAACACCGAAGTAAGGCCCGCCATCTGGCCAGGTCCAATACCCGCTGGCCACCATGCGCGGATCGAGGCTAAGGTCCCAGGCTGTCATCGCCAGCGCGCCCAGCGCGGCGCGAATCACCAGCGCGACCCTGCGTCTGGCTTGAAGTCGCGCCGGCGCCAATCGGTTGAACAGAAACCCGGTGGTCACGTAGGCGGGGTACAACACCATGAACCAGGCGACCGGGATAATGAGCGGCACCAGGCCAAAAGCCTTTGGCCCCAGGTGTTCGGCGTAGGTGTAGTGCCCGAAGGGAAATCCGGTCGCCACCCCCAACGCTTCTGAAGACAACGTAATAAGGAACGCGCTGCCGGCCAGAGTCAGGCCGGCGAGCCACCCCCGCATCTCAATCAAATGTGCGAGTGAAAACGCGCAAAAAAAGACGACCGTCAGGATCGTCATCGAGTGCAGCCATTGTCCGACGCTGATCAACGTGATCGCGCTGTACAGCGCCATCGCCGCGAGGTAGAGCACAAACAAATACGAGCTTGGCCGGATAAAACGTTCTTCGGTGGCGCTGGCGGCACTTTTCATGGTCTGAGATGGAGCGGTCAAGCGATGCGCCGAAGGCGGCGCGCGCTCGCTTCAACTGGGTATGGGTATGGATATGGGGGTGGGCCGGTCAGTCATGACGTGCGGTCAACGAGGCGGGCCGGTCAAAGGCTGGATGTCCGGAAAGCGTTGGCTGGCGGCAGTTGTGCGATTCGCCGGTAGATGCCGGGGATGCGCGCCAGCTTTTCAAGGTTGGTCAGATGAGCGCGCCGGGTGAAGACATCGAACCCGTTATCCACGATGCGATCCAGAATGCCGCGATAGAGCCAGAGGGCGGCGCCGACCGCCAGCCGGCCTTCTGGCCGGAGACAGGCAATCGCTTGCCAGTTCGCGTCATAGAGCGCATAGGCGCGCTCGATTTCAAACCGCATCAGCGCTTTGAAGCGATCATCGTTGACGCCGGCTTGCAGATCCGCCTCGCTGTAGTCGAAGCGGCGCAAGTCTTCGAGCGGCAAGTAGATTCGCCCACGCGCCAGGTCTTCGCCCACATCACGCAAGATGTTGGTCAGTTGCAGCGCAACCCCCAGTTCGGTAGCGGCCGCATGCGCCGCTGCCACTACTTGCGGACTCTGGTCGAACAGGCCGATGATGTGCATGCTCACCAGGCCGACGGTGCTGGCAACGCGGTAGCAGTATACCCTCAGATCGGCGAAGGTTTCATAGCGCCGAATCGTCAGGTCCATGGCGCAGCCGTCGATCAACTCTTCGATCAAATGGTGCGGGATGCTGTAACGATCGCGCGTTTGCGCCCAGGCATACAGCACCGGGTGGCGCTGCGCGCGCGCCGGCAGCCGCGCCTGAAGGCGCCATTCATTCAAATCCTGGGCGTGTCGGCGCTCCGGCGCATCAACCAGATCGTCCGTCAACCGGCAGAAGGCATAGAAAGCGCGAATCGAGCGGCGCGCCTCTGCGGGCAGGAAAGCAGTGCTCAGATAGAACGATTTCGACGATTCGCGCGTCAGGTCAGCGCAATATTGGTAGGCAAACTGACTTTCTGGAGGTTGATCCAGGCTGCGCAGACCTGCGTCGCTTCGGCGAATCATGCTTTCACATTCTATACCAGGGAATGCCTGTAAACTGATGGATTCCAGGCGCGCCCCCGGGGCTTGCGCGCGGTTCATTGTGTCAGTTGACATGCCAACTCTTGTCCCGGACGATTAGCGCGTTTGTGTGATTCGCTGGAGCGTTACACCATGAGTCCATATCTTACAAAAACAGTCTACAGGCATAAGTGAGTGACCCCTTAGGCCAGGCCAAGAAGTCATTAGGATGGTGGAGGGCAACCGGCAGGCTGCGCTGGTTGACAGGTTAAGCCGATGTTATACAATCAGATCACTGCTGACCGGATAACCTGATGCCTGGGCGGCAACATTGCAGTTGAGCGCCGTTCAGGCCGGGTCAGCGTCAACCAGGCAATGCTGAAGGTGAATACCAAAATACCTGAGTTCGAGCATTCAGAAAGCAAGGCACGTTATGCGCCCGCGTAACGTGCCTTTTGTTTTCCCTAACTTCGGAGGATGAAATGATGGACTCGAGTCACATCGGCAAGAGAGAAAAGGCGCGCCGTTATGCTCAGGAGCGCGACCGGTTCAAGTTCCTTAACTTCCAGGTTGCTGTGCGCGGTGACAACGGCGATTACCTGGTCACCTATGACCACGGCAAGTGGTATTGCAACTCGGAGTATTTTCAAAAGCACGGCTACGACAGTCACACGATGGCCGTCGAGGAATTGCTGAGCGACATGCTTGCAAAGCCCGAAGCCGAGCCTCAACCCTGACGCCATAGCGAAGCCTTGTGGCGCTTGATCGGGAGGTGCGCTGCCGTGCGCCTCCCGATTGTTTTTTAAGGCGCAGGCTGGGCGAACTCGATCAGCGCGCGATCGGCCGGGTGGGGAAGGCCGGCTTGTTCATGCTAATATCAGCGTTGTGTATATCGGCAGTCGCAAACGGCGCAACCGGGGCAACGGCATCGCGTGGTTTGCGCTCTTTCTGATCGGCGCGATCCTGCTCGGCGGATATGCGGTTGTTCAAGAACGTTTGGGGCGGGGCGTGAGGCTGGGCAGCGCCGATACGACGCCGTTGCCAACGGTGACCCCCACACGCGCGGTCGAAGACTTCGTGGCTCTGGCCCAGCAGGCATACCAACAAGGCGACTACCGCTCCGCCATCAGTTTCTACGAGCAGGCTGCCCGGCGCCGCCCGAATGACGCCCGATTGTATGCCGAGCCTGCCCGGCTCATGGTGTTTCTGGGCCAGGCGCCAAAGGCCGAGCAGCGCGCCCGCAAGGCGTTGGAGATCGATCCATCCAGTGCGCTGGCGCGCGCTGTGCTTTGCATGGCGCTGGACTGGCAGGGCCGGGTGGCAGAGGCGCTGGCCGAATGCCGGGCTGCTGTTGAGATGGACCCCAACAGCTCCATTGCCCGCGCTTATCTCTCAGAAGCGCTGACTGACAGCGGCAATTTCGGCAGCGCGCGAGACGAAGCCCAGCGGGCGCTGGCCCTCGATCCACAGAATGCCGATGCCATGCGCAATCTGGGCTACTCTTACGAGATCGCCGGCGACTACGGCCAGGCCATTTACTACTACGAAGAGGCGCTCAAGCTCAACCCGAAGATGCCTCACGTCCTGATCGCCATCGGGCGGGCCTATACCATTCTGGGGCAGCCGCCGAAATCCGTGTTGTACTACAAGCGCGTGATTGAAATCGACCCGCAGCATGCCGAAGCCTACGATCGCATGGGCGGCGCATACATCGCCATCGGCGAGTACGATCTGGCCCGCGAGGCGCTGAACAAAGCGATCGAACTCGATCCGCTGCGCCCAAGCGCGTTTGCCCGGCGGGGCTTGTTGAATTTCCAGCAGCGCCGATACGAAGGCTCCGTAGACGACTATGTGCGCGCCATCACCACCAGCCAGATCGTGAGCGCAACGATCACCGCCGCCGATTACCTCTACCTCGGTTTCGCCTATCAGTGGACTGACCGCTGCGACGAGGCAATCCAGGCATGGAATCAGGCCATCGCCCAGGCGCCGGGCGACGAAGGCATCGCCCAGAACGTGGCGGTCGGCCTCAGAAGGTGCGGCCGATAAGGTGGGTCGAGTACAATCGCCGGCATGACTCGGGCTGAGACGCGCACGGTGATCGCGCCATTGTTGACCACCGCGCCTGCTGACGCAGTGGCCGCTTACTTTGCGCTCGAACATGACGCCCGGCGCACGCGCCTGATTGTTCGCGCCGACGCCGCAGGCCAGGTGCGCGCCTTCGTCGCCGTATGCCAGACCGGCATGGATTTGTTCCGGCCGCTGGTGGTCGCGCGCGGCGACGACCCGGCCGCCTTGCGCGATGCGCTGCGCGAGGCGCTTGCGCCGGGCCGGCAATACCTGTTCAGCATTCCCCCCTCCGTCCGGCCCGATCTGGAAGCGGTGGCGCACTTGCATGGAGAGATCATGGCGGCCACCTTCGCGCTTCAGCGCGCCGACTTCAAGCCGGTGGTGAACATCCTGGTGCAGACAAGCCGCACCCCAGACGGCCAGTTGCGCGCTTCCATCCCGGCGCGCAGTGAGGGACTTGCCGCTGAAGCCGGCACTTCGTGGATCTCCAGCCGTTACGCCGAGGTGTTCGTCAGCGTGGCTGAATCGCTGCGCAATCGTGGCCTGGGCAGATCGGTGGTGTCAGCCGTCAGTGCGCAAGTGCTCGACATGGAACGCGTGCCGCTCTACATGACTGCCGAAGGTAACGCGCCCTCGCGCCGGCTGGCGCTGGCGCTGGGCTATCATGACACCGGCGCCAGGGAGCTAACCGGCGCCTGCGCGAGGCGGTAGCGGGGAAGGAGCAGGGAAGAAGGAAAGGATCAAGGAAGAAGGTTGGATTCCTGTCCGGGTTGGCCCGCGATACGCAATACGGAATACACAATACGTTCCACGCCACATGTAATGCTAATGCCGTTGAAGAGGAGTGCAAGGAGATATGTCAAAACGTCGTGAATTGATCGAGCGCCGCCGGGAGCAGGAACGCAAGCAGACAGTGACCCTGCTTGTCGTCATCGGAGTGATCGCCGTATTGTTGATCGGCGGCGCGATCGCGCTGAGCGTGGCGCAAAGCCAGAGTTCAGCGACGCCGGTGGCTGTGGCAACTAAAGCGCCGCCGGCCAACGTCGAGCCAAATTCGCGGGCCTGGGGGCCGGCCGACGCCCCAATCAAGGTTCTCGAGTTCATCGACTATCAGTGCCCGGCATGCGGCGTTCAGGCTCGCCAGTATGAGCAGGGCATCATCGACGCCTTTGCCGCTACCGGCAAGGTGCGCTATGAAGTCCACAGCCTGACGTTTGTTGGCCCCGAGTCGCGCAATGCCGCCGTCGCATCGCTGTGCGCCATGGATCAAAACCGATTCTGGGATATGCATATCTCCACCTTCGTCAATCAGTCCGGCGAAAACCAGGGCGCCTTGTCAGCCGGCCGTCTGCGCGAGATAGCGGAAAAGCTCGGCCTGGACATGCCCGCCTATGACCAGTGTGTGGGTTCGGGCAAGTTCGATCAAACGCTCAAAGACGATAGCGCGCTGGCCAACCAGTATGGCGTGAACAGCACGCCGTCCTTTGTCGTCAATGGCAAAGTGTATTCGGGCATTCGCACGGCTGACGACCTGCGGCGCATTTTTGCCGAACTGGCGCCGCAGATAGATCTGAGTCAGTAGCCCCCTGACACAGCGCGACCAGGCATCAAACAGCCGCCAGCCGGCAGCGCCAGCCGGCTGGCGGCGCTGCGCTTTTCGAAAGTTTAAGTTTCCCCGCCCGCAAATTTAAGATTCTTAACCTTGCGCGCCGATGCAAGTGTGCTATTAGGTGTAGGATAAAGATGAAACAGCGCGCGACTGACACTGCGCCGGCGCGCGGGCAGTCGCAGGAGGGTGATGAGATATGACGGGCAACAGGCATGACGGAGCGGCGCAGGCGCGCACCCGCCGTCCAGACAAGTGGGCCAACGTGCCCGACGCGCAGTGGGACGACTGGCGCTGGCAGTTGTCGAATCGCCTCAATTCCTGCGAAGACTTGGCGGAGATCATTCACCTGACTCGTGATGAAGAAGCTGGTCTGCGCGCCGAGGGTAAATTCCGCGTCGATATCACGCCGTACTTTGCGTCGCTGATTGATCCAGACGACCCGGACTGCCCGGTGCGTCAGCAGGTGATTCCCCGCGCCGGCGAACTGGAAGGCTTTGAGGCCATGATGCGCGACTCGCTGGCTGAGGATCAGCACTCGCCGGTGCCCGGTCTGGTGCATCGCTACCCCGATCGGGTGTTGATGCTGGTGACGACGCAGTGCGCTTCATATTGCCGCTATTGCACGCGCAGCCGCATTGTGGGCGATCCGCACGCCACCTTCAGCCGGCAGCAACACGACGCCCAGATCGACTATATCCGTCGCACCCCGCAGGTGCGCGATGTGCTGCTCAGCGGCGGGGACCCGCTCACCCTGCCGCACAAGGTGCTGGAGGATCTGCTGCGCCGGCTGCGCGAGATTCCGCATGTCGAGATCATCCGCATCGGCTCGCGTGTGCCGGTCTTCCTGCCCCAGCGCATCACCGACGAGCTGGTGGACATGCTGCGCCAGTATCATCCGCTGTGGATGAACATACACGTCAATCATCCGAAGGAAATCACGCCGGAACTGGCGCGCGCGTGCGCTAAACTGGCCGACGCCGGCATCCCGCTCGGCAACCAAAGCGTGCTGCTGGCCGGCGTGAACGATCACCCCGACACGATCAAGAAGCTGTGCCACGAGTTGGTGAAGATTCGCGTGCGCCCCTACTATCTGTACCAGTGCGATCTGGTGCAGGGCAGCGGCCATTTCCGCACCACCATCGCCGCCGGCCTGGAAATCATGGAAGCCCTGCGCGGCCACACCAGCGGCTATGCGATCCCGCTTTACACTGTCGATCTGCCCGGCGGCGGCGGCAAGGTGCCGGTGTTGCCGAACTACCTCATCAGCCAGTCGCCCGACCGGGCGGTGTTCCGCAACTTCGAAGGTTACATCTCCACCTATGTGCAGCCAACCGACTACAAGCGCCCCCGCCGCACGCGCTGGACAGCCGAGCCGACCGAGGAGCCGGGCCAGAAGGGCGTGTCGTCGCTGCTGGCTGGCGAGGGCATGACCATCAAGCCGGAAGGATGGACCGGCACGCACATGCGCGGCCGCGCCGTTGAGGAATGGGTCAACGAGCACGACGCGCTGGAAAAGATCGACCAGACGCCCAATGTGCAGGTCGTGTCAGGTGGCAATGGCCACACGCCGGTGTGGCAACAGGCGAATTAGGTAGGCAGCAGTAGAGACGCACCGCCGTGCGTCTCTACAAAATGGACGATTACGCGCCGTATTTGGCCAGCCGGCCGGCGTGCGCCAGCGCCAGTGTCATGATGTCGGTGGCGCGGAACGTGCCCAGCCCGCCGGTCGAAGCCTCGCGCTCGCCGAACACCACGCTGCGGTCGCGGCGCGCTGTGGCCGGCGCCCACAACAACAGCGGCACTGCATGCCACGAATGTGACCTGAGCTGGCTGGGCGTGCTGTGGTCGCCGGTGATAATGAGCACATCCGGCTTGAGCGCCATCAGGGTGGGCAGGGCGGCATCCACTTCCTCGATCACTTTCATCTTGGCATCGAAGTTGCCGTCTTCACCGCGCGAGTCGGTGTATTTGATGTGGATGAAGAGGAAGTCGTAATCGTTCCACACCTGCCCGGCCACCTCAAACTCTTCCTGGGCGTTGTGGGCATGATGCTGGATGGGCGCCATGCCAACCAGCGCGGCCAATCCGCGATACATCGGGTAGACGGTAATCGCGCCGGCGCGCAGACCGTACACCTCCTTGTATTGCGGCAGACGGGGATATTTGGCGAAGCCGCGCAGGGTCATGCCGTTGGCCGGCTTGTCGTCGCGGATGACAGCCGTGGCTCTGGCAATCCACTCGTTGAACAGCCGGGCGGCGCGCTCTGAAGCAACATCCTGGGCTGTCACCGGCAACGGGGCGGCGCCGGTGCGCTGCGGGTCGGTCTCCGACAGGTTGCCGCCCAGTCCCTCGCCGCGCATGACCACGACGAAGCGATAGTCCTGCACCGGCTCCACAAAGAATTCCACGCCCGGCTCGGGGTGATTGATGCCGGCGGCGTTGATCTTCCTCACCAGTTTGGCGCACTTCTCGGTGGGGATGCGCCCGGCGCGCCGGTCAGTGATCAGGCCGTTGGCGTCGAGCGTGCAGAAGTTTCCGCGCGCGCACACGTCCTTGTCCGTCACCGGAAAGCCGATGCCAACCGCTTCGAGCACGCCGCGCCCGATCTCATATTCCAGCGGGTCGTAGCCGAACAGGCCGAGGTGGCCGGGGCCGCTGCCGCCGGTGATGCCGATGTCCACCGGATAGTGTTGGCCCAGGCAGCCTTCCATCGCCAGGCGGTCTATGTTCGGGGTGTGGGCCGCTTCCAGCTCGGTTTGGTCGTCGGTTGCGCGAGGCAGCCCGCCCAGCCCGTCGAGCACCAGCAGCACGATTTTGGTGTTGGCCGGCTGGATCAGTTCTTTCAGCAATTTGAAGTTCGCCATGTCAGAAGCTCTTGTGAATGGGTTTTGGATTCGAGCAGCGCAATTGTACGTGAAGCCGGCTGCTTATAATCCCGGCATGATTTTCCTCAAGTTGGGCGGCTCGCTCATCACCGATAAGACGAGCGACAACACGCCGCGTCTGGAGGTGATAACGCGCCTGGCGCGCGAACTGGCCGGCGCCCTGCCTGCGTTGCAAACGCCGCTCCTTCTAGGCCACGGCAGCGGCTCGTTTGGTCATGCGGCGGCGCGCCGGTATGGCACGCGGGCCGGCTGGCGCGACGCGGAAAGCTGGCGCGGGTTTGCGGCGGTGTCGGTGGCGGCGGCGCGGCTCAATCGCATCGTGGCCGACGCGCTGCACGATGC
Source organism: Thermoflexales bacterium (assembly GCA_034434575.1). Lineage (GTDB taxonomy): Bacteria > Chloroflexota > Anaerolineae > J036 > Brachytrichaceae > Roseilinea. Next base: position 2,836 of record DAOTYS010000264.1, on the reverse strand, counting down.
CGGCGTGCCGGTGTTCAGCGCGCTGCCCTCGGCTTCGGCGCGCTGCCAGGACGGCGCGCTCATCTTCCTCGACACGCGCCCGATTCGCCGGGCCGCGCAGAACGGCATTGTGCCGCTGGTGATGGGCGATGTGGCGATGGACGAGGCGCGCGGCATGACCATCGTTTCCACCGAAGAGGTGTTTGCGTATCTGGCGCGCGACTTCGCCGGCGATCCCGCTTTGCGGGTGACGCGCATTTTGCTGGCCGGCGAAACGGAAGGCGTGTATGCCGGCGGCGATCCGTCCCGCGTCATCCCGCGCATCACGCCGGCCAACTGGGAGGCGGCGCGGGCCGGCGTGGGCGGCTCGCGCGGCGCCGATGTCACCGGCGGCATGGCCTCCAAAGTGCAAGACATGCTGCGACTGGTGAACGAGCACCCCGGCCTGACCGCCTGCATTTTCTCCGGCCTGACAGCGGGCAATGTCGCCCGCGCGCTGGCCGGCGAGCCGGTGGGCACCATTGTTGCCGGTGATTTGTAGGCGCCTGGGGCGTGATCATGGGTGCGGGGTGATCGTCATCGTAGAGACGCACGGCCGTGCGTCTCTACAATCACGGTTGAAAAAATCCGTCCTCTGTCCATTTGGCCGGGTTGTTGATGATGTAGGTTGCGATTCGTTGGTATTCGCCGGCATTGCGGATGATGTGATCGTGGAAACGGGTTTGCCATACCGCTGCGCCAGGGGTATGGCGCTGTTCGTTAATGCGTTTTGTTGTCGCTGATTTGAATCCCGCCACAAACGACGATATCGACCGTGACGCGCGATATGCCACGCCTACCACGTCGCCGCCGTGCGTCCGCACCACGTCACCATCCGTTTTCACAATCCGCACAATGCCATGAATATGGTTGGGCATGATGACGTAGACATCGCATTGCAATTCCTGGCGTAAGGTGAACGATCTCTCCCATTCCTCGCGCACGATGTCGCCCAGGGGTGATAACATCATCTGGCCTGCGCGCACTGCTCCAAATAGATGCGCGCGATCTGCCGTGCAGATGGTGATGAAATAAGCGCCGGGGGCAGCGTAATCCCACCAGCTGGCTCGCGCTGAGGGAATGCGATATTTGTTCTGGAACTTTTCGGATGGGCTGCTTGAGTGGATCATAGGAATGTATTATCAGGCTGTGACGGTTGGCGAGCAGCGGCAAATAGCGCAGGTGAATCATGATGAGTAGCAGAGTGATGCCACCCCGGCTGACTTTCTGGTGGATGCTTGTTATTTTGATGGTGGCGCTGGCAACGATAGCGCCGGCGACAGCGCGCGCCATCTCTCCAACTGACGGCGCCGGCGCAACGTCCATCTACCGCGTGTTCGTGCGCAACATCGATGATACCCGCCGGCTGCTCGACGCCGGCTGGGATGTCGTCGAGGCGCGCGGGCCGGATTACCTGTTGATCGTCGGCGATGCGGCGGACGCCGACGCGCTGCGCCGGCAGGGTTTCACCGTTGAGCGCGTGGAATCTGCCGGCGACCGGCTCGCCCCCTTCACGTTCTATAGCGGCTATCGCACCGTCTTTGAGCATTACCAGCATCTCGACGCCGTAGCCGCCGCCTATCCGCACCTGGCGCGCGTGATCGACTACGGCGACTCGTGGCGCAAGACAACCAATCCGACCGATCCCCACGACTTGAAAGCCATCTGCATCACCCGGCTGCGCCCCGGCGACTGCGCGCTGGATCCGAACACCGACAAGCCGCGCTTCCTGTTGATCGCGGCGATCCATGCCCGCGAACTGACCACCTCGGAGATGGCCTGGCGCTGGATCGATTACCTGGTGGCCGGCTATGGCAGCGATCCCGACGTGACCTGGCTGTTGGATCATCAGGAGATGTGGGTGATTCCAGTCGCCAATCCAGATGGCCGCTTCATCGTCGAGACTTCGAACATGTGGCAGCGCAAGAACGCCAACACCATGCACTGCCCGTCCGGCGCGTTTGGCGTCGATCTGAACCGCAATGCGAGTTTTGCCTGGGGCGGCACAGGGTCGAGCGGCAACCCATGCGATCAAACATATCGCGGACCGGCCCCGGCTTCGGAGCCGGAGGAATATCACCTCGAGGCGCTGATGCAGCAGTTGTTCCACGATCAGCGCGGCCTGCTCATCACCGACACCGCGCCGTTGACGACCAGCGGGGTGATGCTGACGCTGCATAGCTACAGCAATCTTGTCCTGTTGCCCTGGGGCTGGGCGCAGTGTTCGTATGGATCGCCTTGTCCGCCCAGTTTGCGCGCCCCCAACGACGCCGGCCTGCGCGCGCTGGGCTTTCGCATGAGCCACTTCAACGGCTACAACACCGGCCAGGCGGCGGAACTGCTGTACTGGGCCGACGGCACGACCGATGACTGGGCCTACGGCGCGCTGGGCATCCCGGCCTACACGTTCGAGATCGGGCCGGCCAGTGGCGCGTGCGGCGCTTTTCATCCTGACTACGCCTGCCAGGACAGCCTGTTCTGGCCGCAGAACCAGGGCGCGTTCCTGTACGCGGCCAAAGCGGCCCGCCAGCCCTACGCGCTGGCGCACGGCCCGTCGGCGCTGTCGCTGACGTTGGGCGTGTCCGGCACGCTGCTGACCGTCGCGGCGACGATCGACGACACCACGCTGGGCGTCGCCGGCTTCGACCGGCCGGCTGCGCAAGCCATCAGCGCCGCCGAGGTGTACATCGATGCGCCGCCGTGGGCCGGCGGCGTTCCCATCCCCATGACGGCGCAGGATGGCAGTTTCGATGCGGCATCGGAGCGCGTTGTGGGTGTGCTCGATGCCGGCAGCCTGACTCTGGGCCGGCATATCATC
>DAOTYS010000263.1:0-6779 GCA_034434575.1 Thermoflexales bacterium | reverse complement strand
AACGCCGATCTGCTGCGCGCGATCAAGACCGGCCAGCCGGCTGAAACTTCGGGCGAAGACAACCTGAAAACCATGCGGCTGGTCTACAAGGCCTACGAGTCGGCTGAACAGGATCAGGTTGTCGCGCTGTGAGTCTGAACCTTAAAGAGGACACCGGCAACGATGAAACTCGGCGTCAACACCTACACGTTCATGTGGAGCATCGGCTTCGAGGGCGTCAATCCCGCATACCCCGGCCGAGCCGCCCGGCCTGCCCATCCGCTCACCCTGACCGGCCTGCTCGAGCAGGCGCGCGCGCTGGGCGTGCATCTCCTGCAAACCGGCCCCAATCTCCCGCTCGACGCGCTGAACGATGCCGAACTGGATGCCTTTGCGCAGACCGCCCGCGACTGGGACATTGCGTTGGAACTGGGCACGCGCGGCCTGGACTACGAACATCTGGCCAGCCAGATTGCCCTCGCGCGGCGCGTGGGCGCGACACTCATCCGCACATTGCCCGAAGTCAGTGGCGCGCACGTGAGATCTGCCGGCGATATGATGCCGCACCTGCGCCGCATTCTGCCGGCGCTGGAGTCGGCTGGCCTGTGTCTGGCAATCGAAAACGGCCGCCTGCCCGCTGACGACCTGCGCGCTGTCCTCGACAGCATCGATCACCCGCGTGTCGGCGTTGTGCTCGACATGGTCAATTCGCTGGCTGTGTCTGAAGGATGGAAGCATGTCACCGAGCGCCTGGCTCCCCGCGTGATGTGCCTGCACTACAAAGACTTCACCATCCGGCGCGAGTGGCACATGATGGGCTTCATCTGCGAGGGGACGCCGGCCGGCCAGGGCATGGTCGAACCCGCGTGGCTATTTCAGGCGCTTCAGGCTTCGCCCTACGATTTCAACGTCATCGTCGAGTTGTGGACGCCGGAGCAGGCGACCCTCGAAGACACCGTTGCTCTCGAACAGCGTTGGGCCGCCGAGAGCGTGTCATTCCTGCGCCAGTATGTCACTGCGTGAATCGGCCAGGCTGCCGGCCAACATTCTGCGCTACGGCCGTCCTGATCCCCTGCCGGCGCGCGTGGACCTGCGCGCCGGTCCGCTCTTGTTGCGCTACCAGGATGGCGGCCTGCGCGACATCCGGCTTGGTCCTGTGGAAATCGTGCGCCGCATCTATGTGGCTGTTCGTGACCGCAACTGGGCCACCGTGCCGCCGGACTACCGTGATACGCAGATCGACCGCCGCGCCGACTCATTCCGCGTCACCTTCACGGCGCGCCACCAACAAGGCGAGGCGGACTTTGGCCGCATAGACTTTGCCTGGCGCGCAGAGATCACCGGCAGCGCCGATGGTGTGGTTGCGTTTAAGATGGACGGCCTTGCGCAATCCACTTTTCTCAAGAATCGCATTGGCTTTTGTGCGCTGCTGCCTGCCGACTGCGCCGGCGCGACGTGCGAGGTCGAGCATGTCGATGGCCGGGTCGAATCTGCTCGCCTGCCCGAATTCATCTCACCCGCTCAGCCCGTGCCGCCGTTCGCGGACATGCGCGCCTTGCGCTGTCAGATCGACGCGGATAGCGATCGGTGGGCCGAGATGCGCTTTGAAGGCGATGTCTTCGAGATGGAAGATCAGCGCAATTGGACCGACGCTTCGTTCAAGATTTACTGCACGCCGCTGGGCTTGCCATTCCCGGTTCGGGTCGAGGCCGGGACCCGCATCGCGCAGTCGGTGCGCGTTTGGCCGGCGCCAGCCCGCTACAGCCCCGCGCTCATCGGCGCGATGTCCAGGCCGCAATCACTGTCCGTGCGCGCCGGCGCCCCGCTCGGCCATGCGCTGCCATCCCTCGGCCTGGGCATGGCCAGCCACGGCCAGCCCCTGTCGCCCCGCGAAATTTCCCGGCTCAAGTCGCTCGGCCTGGCGCATCTGCGGGTCGATCTCAGGCCGGCTGACCCAGCCTTCCCGCAGGTGTTGCAGCAGGCGACAGCCGGAACGCGCGCCCTGGGCATACCGTTGGAAGCGGCCGTGCTCGTGCCGCAGGCAGGAGATGCAGATGAGGCGCTGCGCCGGCTCATTCATTGGCTGAACGAGACTCGGCCCAGCGTGGCGCGCTGGCTGGTCTGTCCAGAGCGCGAATTCTCCGGCAGCGCGCCGTTGAGTGAGGCGACCCTGCGCCTGGCGCGCGACCAACTGGCCGCATACGACCCGGCAACGCCTTTCGTCGCCGGCACGAACACCGACTTCATTTTCTTGCAGCGCGCGTTTCTGCCGCTGTCGCTCCTGGACGGCGTGTGTCTGGCGATCAATCCACAGGCGCACGCCTTCGACAACGCCTCGCTCATGGAGACGACGCGGGTGCAGGCGGCGGTCGTGCGCAGCGCGCGCCGTCTCGCCGGGGACAGGGCGGTTGTGGTCAGCCCCGTCACGCTCAAGCCGCGCTTCAACCCCTATGCCACCGGCAGTGTTCAGGAAACGTCTCCGGGGCAGTTGCCGGCGCAAGTGGATGCGCGGCAGATGGCGCTCTTTGCCGCCAGTTGGACCGTCGCCAGCTTGAAATACCTGGCGGAGAGTGGCGCGCACAGCGCAACGTATTATGAGACGACCGGCTGGCGCGGAGTCATGGAAACGGAATCTGGCTCTCCGCCGCCGTTCCCGTCGCTACCGGGCGCAGTCTTTCCGGTCTATCATGTGCTGGCCGATGCCGGCGAGTTTGCCGGCGGCGATGCGGCAGCCGGCCTGTCAAGCGACCCGTCGCGGGTGGTCAGCCTGGTGTTGCGCAAGGGCGACCGGCAGCGCATCCTCATCGCCAATCTCACCGAAGACGCTCAAACGATTGCGGTGGAGGGGTTTTCCGGGTCGGCGCGCAGCCTGACGCTCGATGAAAAGACAGTCGAGCAGGCCATGCGATCGCCAGAGATGTTCCGTCAACAACGCGAAACGCGCCGGGCGTCTCGCTCCGGCGCGTTCAAAGTGCGGCTCGGCCCGTATGGCGTTGCGCGGGTGGATGACTGGTTTGAGCCGGCGCCGACTACGGGATGATGATCGCCAACACGACCATGATCACCAGCAGGATGCCCGCCAGGATGCCGGTGCGCTTCAGGTCGCCCAACACTGCGCCGTACTCCTGTTGCCAGTTGACGGTTTTGGTCGGCGCCTCAGAACCGGCGCTGGCGCCGGAGGCCGGTTTCGCTGCGGCGGCAGTTATCGCCGGCGCGCCCGTTGGGGCGGACTCTGTCCGCGCTGCCTGGGGCGTGACAAACGCCTCCGGCGGCAGATTCGGTGTGCGCTGACGGCGTGATTTCTTGGACATCTCAAACTCCCGACAAAACGTGATTAAGCGCGGGCCGGACTATGCGCGGCGGATGGCGCTGTTGCCCAACCCCTGCCGCTCATCGAGCGCGTCACGGGCGCGCAACAGACTCAACACGCTGTTCACCAGAGGCGCGCGCGCCGGCTCCGGCGGCAGCGGAATTGTAGCGCGTTTGACGAAAAACACATCGGTCAGATCGGTTTTGCGCTCCAGGAGCAGGTCGCTCAGCGCGCGGCCATTCAAATATGAGAGCGCCGCATTGTGCTCCAGATTGCCCAGGCTGTATACGACACGCTGGTCAGTGCCCAGCACGCCGAGCGCAGGCGCAAGGTCAGCCGTGGCTGACATGATCCAGCTCCAGCGTTGGGCGATGGCGATCCCGCGCAGCGATGGAAAGGTCTGATCGATGAAGATGGCCAAGTCCTCGAACGCCCGCGCGTCGTGGTTGACGGCGACCTGGTTTCCTGTGAAGTAACGCGCGCCGCCGGCTGCCAGCAGCCGGTTGTCGGCCGTCAGCCGGTAGTAGTGCGGCAGCATCCGCATGTCTGACAGCGCCTGGCGCTGGCGCCAGCCCAGGCTGTCCAGTTGGGCCGGCGTCAATGGCTCGGTGAGCACGGCGTAAGTGTGAAGCGGACACTGCCTGGCGCGCAGAGCGGGGAATTGCGCCGAGTAAGCGTTGGTTGCCAGGGCGCAGCGATCGGCCTCCACAGCGCCGCGCGGGGTCTGCGCCCGGATGACGCGAGCGCTGTCCGTCGGGTCGAACGCCAGGGTGATCGCAGGGCTGTGCTCGTAAATCTCCACGCCACTGGCGATAGCGATACGCCTCAACTCACGCACCAGCCGGGCCGGGTTGACCAGCCCGGCGTGAGATTCGCGCAGGGCGCCGAGGTAGGTTGGCGAATCGACCCGCTCGCGAACTGCGCCAGCGTCGAGCCACTCGATGTTTTCGATCCCCAGCCGGCGCGCCAGCGCAATCTCTTGCTGCGCGCGCTTGACCTGGGCCGGCGTGCATGCGACGCGCAAATACTCGCGCGCCTCGTAGTCACAGTCGAGCCGGCGTCGCTCTATGGTCTCGACCAGGCAGGCGCAGGCGCGTTCGGCATAGCGCCGCGCCTCGCCCGCCCGTTGCGCGCCGAACCGGGCCGCAGCCAGGCTGAGCGATGGGCTGACCAGCGGTGCGATGAAGCCGGCGTTTCGACCGCTTGCGCCGTAGCCGGTGACTTCCGATTCGAGCACAACGACCCGCAAACTGGGTTCGGCGAGCTTCAGGTAATAGGCGGTGGAGATGCCCGTCAGACCGCCGCCGATGATCAGAATATCAGCGCGAACCACGCCTTCCAGGGCGGGGCTTTCCATATAGCCTGCTGTGGCCTGTTCCAGCCAGAATGACCTGGCGCGGTAGTCTGCGAAGGCGCCGGAGGGAGTGCGCATACGTCAATCGGGCTTTGCGCCAATGGCAAACACCTCGCGCTCGAAGAACCAGGCGAAGGGAATCCAGTTGAAGGCGATGTGCCGCAGCATCGACATGAGCGTGCCTTCGGCGCGATGCTGGGGCGGCGTGTCCAGCCAGACTTTGACCCGGCTGAAACCATTCTTTGTGAGCGCGCGCCGCAGACGCAGGATGTCCTGCTCGTTGACATGCACTTCGGTGTTGATGGCCACGTTGAGCGCGCGCGGGTTGGCCGGGTAACGATGCCCCTGTCCCATCAGCCGGCGCACCTGCCGCACGAGCGGGTAGGCGTACAGGTCGTACCAGCGATTGGGCGCGGTATGCACGACGATTTGCCCTCCGGGTTTCAGCGCGCGCAGCACTTCGCGCAGACAGAGATCCAGCTCCCAGGGATGCAGGTGCTCGACCACATCGAACAACAACACGCGGTCGAACACGTTGTCGCGAAAGGGCAACCGTTTGGCGTCGCTTTGCGCCAGGCCGTACAGGCTGCCGGCCGGCTCGCGCTCCATGACCCGGCGCGACAGATTGACCGCGGCCTGCGAATAATCGATGCCGAAGGACTGCGCGCCAAGCCGCGCCACGTGGCGCACGATTTCTCCGCGCCCGCAGCCCAGGTCGAGCACGCGCATCCCGCGCTCGACGCCGGCGAACTCGAACGCCTGTTTCAGCCGGCGCGATAGATGCTCGCCATCGCTCTGGATGAACTCTTCGTAACCTTCGCAGGCGGTCAGAAAATAGGCTTCGTCGTATCGATCGGGGGGAATCGGCGTTTGTCGCGGCGCCTGTTGGTTCGTCATCGGTGGCAATCTTAGCAGACCCGGCCTGCGCGGCCACACTCTTTTCAGAACGCCTGCGTGGGCGCTTCGCGCGACCTATTGGGGCTGAGCGGTGGCTTCGCTTGCCAGAATCCGTTTCACATTGACGTACCACTCGCCGATTGTGCGCAGTCGGTCGCTGGGATACACCAGCGGCGGTATCTGAACGCGCTTGACCCGCGAAGAGATCGCGTACTGGTAGGTGGGGTAGTACAGCGGAATGGCCGGCAACTCTTCGGCAAAGAGCGCCTGGAAGCGCCGGTAGTATTCAAAGCGGGTGGCGCGGTCGGTGGTCAGGCGCGCTTTCTCCAGCCAATCGCTCGCGTCGGCGTTGTCGAAGCCGGTGTAGTTCTGGCCGGGCGGGACGATCTGGCTGCGGTGCCAGATGGGGTAAGGATCGGGATCGCCGTCCACCAGGCTTTCCACCAGAGCCACCTGGAATTGCCGGGGCGATAAAAAGTCGCGCACCAGATTGCGCACCGGCTGCACGCTGACCTGCACGCCCAGTTCGCGCCACTGGCGGGCCACAGCCTCGGCCAGCGCCCGGCGGGTCGGGTCATCCTGCGTTAACAGGGTGAATGCGATCGGCTCGCCGCCCTTCTGCCACACCGAGATGTTCGACGGCGCTACGGTGGCCAGCTCATAGCCGGCGCTGCGCAACTGCTCAACGGCCCGCTGCGGGTCGTAAGAATATGTCTTGACGCTGGCGTCGTAGGCCCATGTGCCGGGGATGAACGGGGTGTGCGCGACAACGCCCTGTCCGCCCAGCGCGTCGCGCACGAGTCGTTCGCGGTCGAGCGCGTACATCAACGCCAGCCGGACTGCCTTGTCGGACAGCGCGATGGCCCCGCTGTCTGGCCGCAGATTGATGAACAGAGCGGCGTAGCGCGACTTTGTGGCGCTGTAGATCGTCAGGTTGGGGATTGCTTCCGCCCGCTTCAGCAGTGACAACGGCAGGTTGCCCATGCCGTCGATATCGCCTGCTCGAAAAGCCTCGAAAACGGCCTGTGAGTTGGGATAGTAGCGGAAGACCAGCCGGGACAGCTTTGGCTTTGGGCCGTAGTAGTTGGCGTTTGGTTCGAGGGCGATTGAGGCGACCCGGCTGTTGGACGTGTTCACCTCGGCGACACGCCACGGGCCGTTGCCGATTGGCTGCAAGTTGAAGGGCAGTTGGCTCAGATTGGCGGACGACGTGCCGGAGAGCACATGTTGGGGCAGCAG
>DAOTYS010000262.1:0-3670 GCA_034434575.1 Thermoflexales bacterium | reverse complement strand
CAGCCCACTGGGGTGTCGCGCCCACACTGGTGCGCACACCGGTGTCGGACGCCTTTGCGGCGACCGACACCTATGACGACCTATGACGATCATGTCTCCTTACTGGCCGGCCCGGCAACCCGCGCGCGCATACGCGGCGGCCCTGTTGGCGCTCGCGCTGCTGGTCGCTGCGGCCATTGCGCTGTTGCCGCTTCCGCAGCTTGCGTTGGCCGGCGCAGCCGCGCTGGCGCTGGGCGCGATCGCCCTCACGCTGGCCGAGCCGGTGGTCGGCCTGTGCATTGCGCTGGTGGTTGCCCCGTTTGCCCCGCTCGAAAACATCATGCTGCGCCTGCCGGTGGACAGTGGACAGATCATGCTGGCCGTCACCTTCGCGGCATGGGGCTTGCGCGCGCTGTATGTGCGCCGGCTGGATATGAGCGGCGCGCGCCGGGGCATCGCTGTGGGGTTGCTGATCTTTATCGCCGTCGCTGGCCTCTCGTTCTTCGCCGCTTCATCGTTTGATCTGTGGGCGCGCGAGACGTTGAAATGGGTCGAGGTGTTGCTGGTCTATCTGATCGTCTCGACCGAAACCGATCGGCGCAAAGCCGGCCTGATCGTTGGCGCCATCCTCGTGTCAGGGTTGTTTCAGGCCGGCCTGGGCGTCTATCAGTTTGGCCTGCGCGGCGAGGGGCCGGATGAGTTCGCTATCCTTGGCGGGCGCTTCTACCGCTCGTATGGCGCATTCGAGCAGCCCAATCCCTATGGGGGGTACATGGGCCTGATCTGGCCGGTGGCGCTGGGGGTGGCGCTGTATGGCGTATCGCGTCGTGCGTATTGCGTATTGCGTAGTGCGTATTGCGTAGTGCGTATTGCGTATTGGGTGGCGGGAGGTGTGGCGGCGCTGGCGCTGGCAGCGGTGGTGTTGTCGTGGTCGCGCGGGGCGTGGCTCGGCGCTGCGGCGGCGGGTGTCGCTGTGCTGGTTGTGGCGCTGCGCCGGCCGGCGGCGTCGCTGGCGGCGTTGCTGGCTGCCGGCCTGCTCGCGCTCACCCTAAACGCGGCCGGCCTTGTCCCTGAATCGATTCGCGTCCGGCTGACCGACTTCACCGAGCAGTTCAGTTCGTTCGACGTGCGCGGTGTCAACGTCAACGACGCCAACTACTCCGTCATCGAACGCCTGGCGCACTGGCAAGCCGCGCAGAATATGATCGTCGATCGCCCCTGGCTTGGCGTAGGATTCGGCAACTATCCGGCCGCTTATGACCAGTATCGCGCGATGAAATGGCCCAACCCACTGGGCCACGCGCACAACTACTATCTCAATGTGTGGGCCGAGACCGGCCTGGCCGGTCTGGCGGCCTATGCGCTGTTGTGGTTCATCGTCATCGCGCGCACGGTGTCGCTTGCGGCGCGCGGCGACCGCTCCACATTTGGCCCCTGGCTGGCGGTTGGACTGACGGGCGCGTGGGCGCACCTCAGCGTGCATCACCTGGTGGACAATCTCTACGTTGCCAACACCTTCATCCTGATCGGCGTCTATCTGGGGTTGCTGGACTCAGTTCTGGCGCGACCGTCTCCGTCGCGTCTCCCCGCTCAGTAGCCGCTGGCCTGAATCAGCGTGCGCAGAAACTCGGCCCGCGCTTCGGGCGTCATCGGCACGGGCTTCGCGTAATCCTCGATAAACGCCGCCCGCACCTCTACGCCCAGATAGCGCCCGTTGTAGAAGGCGTGTCGATCCACCATCGTTTGGCGCGCGCCATATGCAGACTGATCGCCGAAGAACAGGTTGCCGGTGCCGTAACGGATGAAGCCCTGCGCTGTCACGTTAAACCCCTGCGCGTGGTGGCCCTGGCTGCCGTTGACGATCACCGCGCCGGCGTCGCGCAACGCTGCGAAATCGCGCGCCTGCTGCAGCGTCGGCTGGTAGAAGTAATACTCTTCGTATTGCACCGTGGCAATGACCAGGTAGCCCTCGGCGGCCAGCGCGCGGATGATGGGTGTAATCAAATCCAGGTCGCGCGGGCTGTTTGAGCCGCAGCGCGCCGAGCCGGGCAGCGTGTCGGTGGCCCAGTTTGCGCCGAACCAGTTGCAGCCAATGAACGCCAGCCGGTTGCCGTTGACGGTCATGGTCACCGGCCGCAGCGCTTCCTCAAAATTGCGCCCGCCGGCGAAATATGGCCAGCCCAGATCGTCGTATATCTGGAGCGTGGTGGACAGGTGGATCCAGCCCTTGTCCCACAAATGATTGCCCGACAGCTCGATGATGTCTGTGCCGACGTATTTGAGCAGCTCGATGTACTTCGGGTTAGAGCACATGCTGACGCCGTCGTCGAAGGTGGGGAAGGGGCAGTCTTCCCAGAACGACACCTCGTTGCTGATGTGTGTGACATCGGCGCTTGCCAGCCAGTCCACAATCGCTTCGGCCGGGTAGGTGATGCCTTTGCGCTCCATTTGCACCGCTGTGCCGCGCACCATAGCCGTGACGCCTGTCATGGCGACAACAGCCAGTTTGTTCACGTCGCGGTTGGTGGTTTGGGGCAGATGGCTGGCCAGCGTCGCGTCCCCTTCGGCGAAGACGCGCAGGGTGAGCGGGTAGGCCGCCGCATCGAGGCGTTTATCGAACAGGTTCATGCCGGTTGCATCGCCGGTGTCCAGCCAGAGCAGTTTCCAGCGTGGATCAAGCCGGTCGAAGGGCACCACGGCGATCGCCGCAGGACGCGCCTGCCATGCCGCGTCGATCAGCGCCGGCTCGTCCACAACGCGCACGGGTGCGGCGTTGCCGGCCGGCCCGAGCAACACTGTGAGCGCGGCTTGTGTGTCTGCGTCGATGAAGAGTGTGGTCGGCGCATCCGGCGCGCTGAACTCTGGCAGCGCGCCGGCGTCCCCCGTCCACAACGCAGCCAGCGCATCGAACGCGATCGAATCGGGCACGGTGGGAAATGGCGCCACAACGGCGTATACGCGCGTCAACGCGGGCGAGCCGGAGATGGCCTCTCCGGGCCGGCCCGCCCGCAAGCGCACATCTGCGTTCGTATCGTCGCTGAGCTGAATGATGCTGTCGGCTGACCGTTGCTCGATCAAGGCATTCACTTCTTCGATCAGGATTTGGCGTGCGGTGTCCGGCAGGGCCGGGTCGATCCACACGGTGCGGACGGGAATGGGGGTCGAAGTTGGGATCGGAGTGGCGCTGGGGATTGGCGTGGGACTGGGCGCCAGGTAGGTGACCGGCAGCGGGCGCACCGTCTCGGCGGGCTGGCTGTCAGAAGATGACAAGTTGGCCGGCGCGCCGCACGCGCTCAGGGCAGCGGCCAGCGCGAGCGCGAACAAGCGTTGACCAGGCGGAATGCGGGTTGTCAGTCGATTGGGCATGTCACATCTTCTTGTTGTTGCGCGCAGCCGGTTGAATGAAATGCTGTGGCGGGCCGGCTGCGCCATCCGCGTATTCTAAGGCGGACTGCGTTGCGGCGGCTGCGCGTGTTGAAGCCGCCGCGAAGACGGGATAAGCCTGGCGGCTTGTCCTACAACGGCTGCGCCGGGACAAGCCCGGCGGCTTGTCTTACTGAGTCTTGACAAGAAAATGTCGTGTGTGTCAAAATAGGCCGCATGAGAATAAAAGGGTCAAATGCAGTTGCTGATGCACGACGCGCGCGCGGCCTGGCCTTGTTAAGCGAAGGAAAGACATGCGCTCAGGCAG
>DAOTYS010000261.1:0-1736 GCA_034434575.1 Thermoflexales bacterium | reverse complement strand
GCACAATGCTGGAGCGCATGGTCGCCCGGCGTCTGCTCCGGCGCGCCGTGTACACTGCCATCGACGCCGAAGCGTCGAACATCGCCGAAGCCGCCCGGCTGTTGCCGCTGTGGGCCGGCGAACTGGGCTATGCCGTCATGATGTCGCCATCGGGTCTGGAGCCGGCCCATCGCGCGCGGCTGACGCGGGCAGAAGAAGACGCCGATATGCTGGTCGAACTGGAGACCGCCGACGTGTTCGACTTCATTGCGCGCGAAGGCGCCCGGCAGACCTGGGATGTGTTGATCGCCAATGCCTTCCTCGACCTGCTCGACATCCCCAGCGCGCTGCCCCGGCTGCTATCGCTGCTGCGGCCGGGCGGGCTGTGCTATTTGACCATCAACTTCGACGGCGCCACCATTCTGCAACCAGAGATCGACCCGGCCTTTGACGCGGAGATCGAGCGGCTGTATCACCAGACGATGGACGAGCGCATCACCGCCGGCAAGCCTTCCGGCGACAGCCGGGCCGGACGGCACTTGTTCGGCCTGCTCAGGGCAGCCGGCGTGGAGATTCTGGACGCCGGCAGTTCAGATTGGGTGGTCTTCGCCGGCCGGGACGGTTATCCCGCCGATGAAGCCTACTTCCTGCATTTCATTGTCGAGACCATGCGCGGCGCGCTGATCGATCACCCGGCTCTGGCAGGCCGGCGCGCGCAATTCACCGCCTGGATCGAGCAACGCCACCGGCAAATTGAACAAAACGAGCTGGTGTACATCGCCCACCAGCTCGATTTCGTCGGGGTCGTCCGGTCCCCGTAGAGACGCACGATCGTGCGTCTCTACAAACGATGGCGGCGCGTCGCTACACCCGTTTCAATGAGACCACCGCCGGCGCAAGGTCGAACATCCAGAAGCCCAGCGGCAGACCGATGATGCTCATGCACAGCGCGTAGGCCAGGCTCAACCAGAGCGCGCTCAACCACCAGCCGATCAGCAGGAAGTAGATCACGCGCAGCAGGATGTTCACTTCGGGCGCCTGGCGCACGCGGCCGCCTGGCAAGACCTGCACGATGCGCCGGCCGCGCAGCGCCATCACCTGCGGCACGTTGTTCAACATCGCCGCGCCCAACGGCAGGCCGATCACCGTCAGCATCAACACCCAGGCCACAATGACCCATGCGCCGCCCAGCCACCAGCCGATGAAAAGGAAGTAGAGAAATTGAATCAGGCAGCCGGGCCGGTTCGACTCGGCATATTCAATCGTTCGGTTCATGCTCTGTCCTCGCTTTGCAGTCTGACTCTCGCGGCAGCTTTGAGCCTGCGCGAGGATGCTGCTCCGCGCATGATACGACATGGCGCAGCCTGTGGCGTCCAACAAAAGCACGAACAGGTTGCCGGCATTTTGGTTGGCGCAGACAAGCAGAGATGTCCGACACCATCGAGGTGTCGGACATCTCTGCTCTCCATATCAGCCGGCCCTCAGCCGGCGCGCCTACACTGCCAGCCTATGGCAAAGATACTCGTCATCGGTGCCGGCGTGGGCGGCGCAACGGCAGCTGCTCTGCTGGCCAAAGCCGGCCATGCGGTGACCGTGCTCGAAGCGCACGTGTACCCTGGCGGCAGCGCCGGCACGTTCTATCACCAGGGTTATCGCTTCGACGCCGGCGCGACCGTGGCCGGCGGCTTTCACCCCGGCGGGCCGCACGATCTGGTCGGACGCTGGTTGGGGATAGACTGGCCGGTTCACCCCGCCGA
>DAOTYS010000260.1:0-9438 GCA_034434575.1 Thermoflexales bacterium | reverse complement strand
TTGATCTGGCCGGTCGATCTGGTGTGCGCCCGCGCACGGCGCGAAGGCATCCTGACGGTGATCGACGGCGCGCACGCCCCCGGCCAGATTCCGCTCAAACTGGATGAGATCGGCGCGGATTTCTATGTGGGCAATCTGCACAAGTGGGCCTGCTCCCCCAAGGGCACGGCCATTCTGTATGCGCGGCCCGAAGTGCAGCGCCTGATCGACCCGCTCATCATCGGCTGGCCGTGGCGCGACGAGCCGCCCGATGCGAAGCACTTCCTCGACTATGTGGAAGGATTGGGCACGCGCGACATGTGCGGTTTTCTGGCTGTGCCCGAGGCGCTGCGTTTCATGCGCGAGCACAACTGGGATCAGGTGCGCGCCGACTGCCATGCGCTGGCCGCAGACGCGCAGCGCCGGCTGTGCGAGATGACCGGCCGGCCCCCCTTGCATCCCATCGACGACACCACCTGGTTCTCGCAGATGTGCACCGCTCCCCTGCCGGATGTGGATATTGGCCAGTTGTCTTCCCGCCTGTACGAGCGTCACCGCATCGAAACGGCCATGAGCGGCTGGAATGGCGACAGGCGCATCCGCGTCTCGGTGCAGGCGTATCTGGATCAGGCTGATATCGACCGGCTCATCGATGCCATCCGCCAGGAATCTCTGTAAAAACCGTCAACCGTCAACCCTCAACCCTCAACCCTCAACTACCATGGCCTCGCTTGCTGACCTGTTTCTACTCGATCCCGATGTCGTCTTCTTCAACCACGGCTCGTTCGGCGCGACGCCGCGACCGGTGTTTGAAAGCTATCAACGCTGGCAGCGCGAACTGGAGCGCCAGCCCGTGCATTTCATTCAGCGCCGGCTGAGGCCGGCCCTGGACGAAGCGCGCGCTGCGCTGGCCACTTTTCTTCACACCAGCGCGGACAACGTGGTGTTCGTCACCAATGCAACCCTGGGTATGAACATCGTCATTCGCAGCCTCGATCTGGGGCCGGGCGACGAAGTGCTGACCACCGACCAGGAGTATGGCGCGGTCAACAATGCCTGGAACTTCATGGCGGGCAAGAGGGGGTTCCGCTACATCAATCAGCATGTGCCGTTTCCAGCAACCACCCGCGAAGATTTCGTGGAGGCGTTGTGGCAGGGCGTGACGTCGCGCACAAAAGTGATCTCGCTCAGCCACATCACCTCGCCGACGGCGCTGATTCTGCCGGTCGAGGAAGTGTGCCGGCGCGCGAGAGAAGCCGGCATCCTTACCGTGATCGACGGCGCGCACGCGCCCGGCCAGATCCCCCTCGACCTCGACGCGCTGGGCGCCGACTACTACACCGGCAACTGCCACAAGTGGCTATGCGCGCCCAAAGGCTCCGGCTTCCTGTATGTGCGCCCCGATCGGCAGCGAGACCTGGAGCCGCTGATCGTCAGCCACGGCTGGCGCAAGACCGCCGACGATCCCACCCACTTTGCGGAGTGGCATCAGTTTCAGGGCACGCGCGACTGCGCGGCGTTTCTGGCTGTGCCCGATGCCATCCGCTTTCAGCAAGAGCACGACTGGGATCGGGTGCGCGCCGAATGCCACGCGCTGGCCGGCTACGCCAAAGCCCGCATCCTCGAGCAGTTCGACCTCGAACCGCTTCAGCCTGAGACGCCCGTGTGGTATGCGCAGATGGTTGTGATTCCCCTGCCGAAGCGCGAAGCCGGCACTCTTGTCAGCAACGTCTATCAGCGCCTGCTGGATGAATATCGCATCGAGGTTCCGATCTTTCCGGTGCAGGATCGCCCGCTCACGCGCCTGTCGATCCAGGCCTACAACACGCGCGAGCAGGTGGATTATTTCGTCGAGGCGCTCCAGACTATCTATCGCAATGGCAACACGGCCCCGGGCTGATGGCCGGCGGCATGCCGCCGGCCTTATCACTCTTGACTCGCTATCTGTCTCTTGTGTCTGTTCTCTCTCATCTGACTACTGGCTACTGACGACTGACTACTGGCTACTGACGACTGACTACTCCTACGGGTACAGCCGGTAAATCGTGCGCGGAAACGGAATGGCCTCGCGGATGTGCTCGGTGCCGCAAATCCACGTTACTGTGCGCTCGACGCCGAGGCCAAATCCGCTGTGCGGCGCGCTGCCGAACTTGCGCAACTCGATGTACCACTTGTAGGCTTCTTCCGGCAGACCCTGATCGTGGATGCGCTTGAGCAGCAGGTCGGGGTCGCTGATGCGCTCGCTGCCGCCGATGATCTCGCCGTAGCCTTCCGGCGCCAGCAGGTCGGCGCTCTTGCACACTTCGGGCCGGCCCGGGTAAGGCTCCATGTAGAACGCTTTCACGGCGGAGGGGAAGCCGGTGACGAACAGGGGCTTGTCGTACAGCTGCGTCAAGGCTGTCTCGTGCGGCGCGCCAAAATCCATGCCCCACGTGATGTCGAGCAGTTGCTTCTGCTCCGGGTCCTCGGTCTGCGCCTGCAACGCCTTGATTTTGGCGACGGCGTCGTCGTAGGTGATGCGCGGGAAGGGCGGCGCGATGTGCGCCAGTTTGACCGGGTCGCGCCCCAATACCTTGAGCTCGTTCTGGTTCTCGGCCAGCACCGTCTGCACAATGTGGCTGACCATCTGCTCTTCGATCTCCAGCAACTGGTCGAGGTCGCAGAAGGCGATCTCCGGCTCGACCATCCAGAACTCGGTGAGGTGCCGGCGGGTCTTGCTCTTCTCGGCGCGGAAGGTCGGCCCGAAGCAATACACCTTGCCGAAGGCAAAGATGTTGGCCTCGTTGTAAAGCTGGCCGGTCTGCGCCAGATATGCCTTGTCGTCGAAGTAGCCGACCTCGAACAGGTTGGTGGTGCCCTCGGCGGCGGATGGGGTCAGAATGGGCGTGCTCATCTCGACGTAGCCATGGCTGTCGAGCCAGCCCCGGATGGCACGCATCACGGTGGCGCGCACGCGCAACAGCGCCCATTGCTTTGCCGAGCGAATCCACAGATGGCGGTTGTCCATCAGGAATTCGACGCCGTGCTCTTTCGGAGTGATGGGGTAGTCCTCCGCGCGCTGAATGACTTTCAGGGAGCGGACGCCGATCTCAAAGCCGCCCGGCACCCCCGGCGCGCGCGGGTCGGCCCGCACCTCGCCGGTGACGATCAGTGACGATTCCTGCGGCAGGCGCAGCGCGGTGTCGAACGTGGCTTCATCCACGTCGCGCTTGAACACAACGGCCTGGCAGATGCCCGTGCCGTCGCGCACCTGCATAAACACAAGCTTGCCTTTGTCGGTGCGGTTATAGAGCCAGCCTTTGAGGGTGACGGTTTGGCCGGCGTGCTGGTTGAGTTCGCGGATGGTGGTGTCCATGCGTGCAAGTATACGTGCGGCAACCGACTAACGTGTGTCGTTTCATGACCGCGCGCTCAGGGGCCAGGCGCCCTTGAGAGGGGCCGATGGCTGAGCGGCGTCTATGCCAAAGCGTTTTATTCGCAGGTGATGAACATGAAAATCAAGAAGAACACCGGCCTGATCCTGCTGGCAATCTGGTTGATTGCGAATGGCGTGATCTCGATCGTTGGACTGAGCTTCGCCGGCCTTCCGCTGATTATGGCAGTGCTGGCGATTGCCGCCGGCCTGCTGATTTTGATCGGCAAGTAGCCGGCTGAGCAACTGGTGACTGCCGGCTAATACGCTCCCAGTTCGCGCAAGCGGGCGTCGCTGATGCCGAAGTGATGCGCGATCTCGTGCAGCAGGACGCGCCGCACCATCGCCCGCGCCTCGTCCGGTGTGCGGCAGCGCATCAGGATGGCGTTCTGGTACAGGCTGATCTTGTCCGGCGGCACAAGCTGGTATCCGCGCGTGCGGCGCGTGAGCGGCACACCGTGATAGAAGCCCAGCAACTGGGCCCGGTGCTGCGCGCCGGCCAGTTGCATCACATGCGCGTCTGCCCACGGCTCGACCACCACTTCCACGTTGTTGGCGAATGCGCGAAAGTCAGACGGCAGGGTGTCCCAGGCTTCGGCGACCAGTTGCTCGAAATCCGCTTCGGTCATCGGGGGTGCTCGCGGGTGCGCTCGCTCATGCGCTTGCTTATGCGCTTGCTCCCGGCAGGTTCCAACTGCGCACCAGCTCGGTCACAGCCGAGCGGGTGGCCTCGGCGCCGAAGCCCCAGGCCAGCAACGTGAAGTAGTCACCCCACACGTTCGCGCCGAACGCCAGCTTGTTGGCGTACAACTCGATGAAGCCGGCGCCGGCCACCAGCACCAGCGCGATGGCCATGCTGCCGAGGGTGAAGAGTCGCAGGCGCCATTGCGCGCGATCGGCGGCCTGCTCTGGCGTCAACGCCCGCGTGGCGGGTGGCGCGCCCACCAGACCGAATGCGCTGCCGGAGAGGACTTCTTTGGAAATCGCGCCGCTGTCCCGGCCTCGCGCCGGCTGGCGCTGGGTCAGATCGTCAATGATAGCCTCAGCTTCGGCGCGCACGGCGTCGTAGCTTGTTCTGTCGTCCGGCGTAAGCCTGCGGAAGCGGTCGTTCAGCGCGTCCACCTTTTGTTGCGCTGCCGGCCCGCCGGCGGTGTTGAGCAAGGGCGCCAGCAGTTCGTCAATGCGCTTAAGCAGGCCGGCCAGCGTCAGGTAATCGTTGATCTGCTGCGCCAGCGGTTCCAGCTTGCGGCGCAAGTCATCTGGCCCGTTCAGGTCCGGCGCTTCCTGCGCGGCTTGATCGAGCGCGGCCTTGATCGCGCGGATGTAGGCGCTGGCCGGGTCTGAGACATCGCCGACTTTGCTCGCCAGTTGCGCGTGGTAAGCGAGTTGGGTTTGCCAGTCGTCGCGGCCCTTGCGCCATTTGTCCAGCAGAGCGTCGGCGTCGTCGATCAGCTTGCCGGCTTCGTCCCACTTTTCGGCGCGCAACAACGCCTCTGTGTCAATCAGCAGGCTGTCCACACGCTTGCGGAATGGCCCGCCCAGGTCGCTTTCAGTCTGCGCGCGGGCGCGGAAGCGCCCAATCTTCACCAGCGCATTGTCGCGCGGCCGGCCCCGCGAGCGATACCACGACACGCCCCAGCCCAGCGCCACGCCGGCCAGCAACACCACAAACGGCAGCAGCGGTGGATCTTTCACCGTGACGGACACCGGCACGCTGACGATGTTGCCGGGCGCGCTGACGATGAGCGCGCCTTTGAACTCGCCGCTGGGCGCGCTGCTCAGATCGAACCGGAGCGGCACTGCCAGCAGACCGCTGCTGCCGATCTCGTCGGACGGCAGGGAGACCTGGATGGCGCCGGCCGGCAGCACAGTCGAGCCGTCGGTGTTGGCCAGGTCGAGTGTCACGATCTGCACGCCCGTGACGGGTTCGCTGGCCCGCAGCAACAGCGTGCGGGTTTCGATCGCGCCGCGCGTCGCTATCACGGTGACCGGGTCGGCGGTGATCGGCGTGACAGTGGTTTGCGCAGCGGCGCGCCGGTCAGCCCCAACTGCCGGGGCGAAGGCGAGCGCAATGGCGAGCAGAACAACAAGCCTGCAGATGAACTTCATGTTAAGCCCTCCGGTGAATGGCGACACAGTGCACAGAATACCCTGAAATTGCCCGACGTGGTTGGACGCCTCGTATGGCTTCTACAATTGCGGTTCCATCAGGTGTCGGACTCCTTCGAGGAGTCCGACACCTGGGTTTACAGATGCGAATGTCAACTTTTGCCGGCCAGACGGTTGCGAAGTGCGCGGCGCAGACGGGTTGCCAGTTCCACCAGGTCATCGGCAGGCGCCTGCCCTGTCTTCTCCTGTAGCGCCAGCGTGCGTTCGGCGCTTTCCAGCGCGACAGCCAGATCGCCGATTTGTTCCTGGGTCTGGGCCAGTCCGGCCAGGCCGGCAATCTCGCCCTCCGCGTCTGCGAGCGATTCACTCAGTGCGACTGCCTGTTGATAGAGGTCGATGGCGCGCTTGGGATCGCCGAGTTGCCGATAGGCCAGACCGAGATTGCGCAATGCGCCGGCTTCGGCGCGCCGGTCGCCGGCCTGACGGCATACTTCCAGCGCCTGTTGCAACGGCTGGATCGCCTGCATCGTTCTATCGCGCAGCATGAGGTGCGCCGCCTTTTCCACCAGAAAGCTGGCGACACGGTTGAGATCGCCAGTCTGTTGCGCTGCGTAAACAGCCTGATCGAAGCGGCGCACCGCGTCATCGGTGGCGTTATCGGGGAAGATGATGGGGCTATAGGCAGCCACTGCCTGCGCGATCAGCGTCAGGTTTGCCCAGTCCTGCATGTCTCGCGCGGCATCCAGGGCAGCCAGCAGATTGAATCGCTCGTGGGCCATGGTTGATTCGGCAGCCGGCGATGGCGCGACGGCCGCCTGTGCCAGTTGCGCGTAGTAATCGATGAAGCGCTGTTGGAACGCGCGGGCCAGAGCAGAATCGGCGGCGAGTTGCTCTGTGGCGCGCTGGTAAGCCGGCCCGGTCAAAGCGACGCGATCGCTGTTGAAGGGCGCAATTTGCTGCTGCTCGCGCAACTGGTTGATTGCGGCGCCGGCGCGCTGCGGGTCATCCAACAGCCCGGCGACGTGGCATATTGCTTGCTCCGTGGCCGGCGCAGGAAAGAGCGACAGGGCGACCAGCACATCGCGGACGTCATCCGCGCGCGCGCTGGATGCAGGTTTGGGTTGGGCGTCGCCGGGCGTCGCGCCGGCGCTGCGCACGAAATTCGCCGCCACAAAGCCGGCCTGTCCATCCGGCGCGCGCACGTTCAGCCACTTGCCGGCCTGTCCCACATCGGCCATGTTGGCCGGGTCGAGCAGTTCCAGTTGCGCGCCGGCTGGCAGGAAGCTGAGCGTGGCAGACTGGACGTTCGGCTCGGCGCGCAGGCGCAGGCCGCTGGTCCCGACCGAGTCGATCACAATGAGCGCGGGCCGGGCGGAAGCAGGCTGTGGTTCGGCGCTGGCGCTTGCGGGCGGCAACATCACCAGCTCGCCGTTGCTGTACAACGCCGGCAATGCCCATTCAAATGAATCGGGGCCGGTGGCGGCGTGGATGGCCTGCCGGCCTTCGATGACCGCGTCTTCGATCGGCGACCCATCGGCCAGCGCGGTGTAGACGGCGCGATAAAAGGCAACCGCTGCGCGATCGGTCATTGCCGCCGGCGCGGCGAGCACAGCCGGAACGCCCAGCGCAATCAGTCGAACGGCGACCAGCGCCACCGCCTCCGGCGCGCTGTCTGGCGTTGGGTTCAGGATGACCAGACGCGACCGGCTTGCGCGCCAGTCAAACTGGTCAATGCCTGCGAATTGAATCAACCCCTCGTCATTGTTGAGTGTCAGCGCCGGCGATTCTGGCGCGAGCGTCGCCCCTGCGGGATCGTTTGTGTAAGTGGCATTCAGACGGCAGGCAAGCTGAACGATTTCGGCGGGCTTGCTGAGCGCATCGGCCAGTTGGTGGGGGGTGGCGTTCTGGATCAGTTCGAGCGCAATGCCGGGCGCGCCCTCCAGGCTTTGGCTCAGGAGGCGCTCAATTGCCGGCAGATCGAGTGAGGGCATCTCGGCTGGGCTGGACAACGCGGCGACCATTCTGAGCGGCCGGCGGCTGCTCGGCCTGAGCGCCGGCAACATGCTGCCCGCCACGCGGCGCACCAAAGAGATGCGGCGATCCTGCAGGAGGAAGTTCTCCTCAGCCAGGCGCGTTACTTCCCAGGGGAAGCTGAGTAAAGCGTAGTCGCTGCTGCGCAGATGAATGCGCAGCACGTCGCGCTCGCCCAGCATGGCGCGGCATTGGTCGAACAGGGTGCGCGCGCGGGGCGGGAACAATGTCCTGCCCAGCGCCTCGCCGGCGGCAATCGTCTCACTTGCGCCGAGTTCTGCTGTGCGGGGTTGCAGCGCGCGCGCGATGCGTCGCGCAACATCGAGCATGGAGACCAGCTCGGCCTCGTTTTCGCTCATGGCGCCGGCCGGCGACTGGATGACGCGCACGGCGATCTCTCCGCCGGCGGGCGGCGCTGTTTGCGCGCCGCTCGCCAGTGAGGGCTGAATGATGTTGAGCGCGATTTCAATCCTCAGATAGCGGCGTGTGACGGTGACGTCAGCCGCTGTTTCTGACGGTTCGCTCGATTGTCGGATCGCTGCCCGGAATGCGGCCGGCAGGGCGTTCAGCAGTTGTGTCCGGCGCTGCGCCAGCGGCGTAGAGAGTGAGTCGATCAACGCATACAGGCGCAGGGCCTCGGCCAGCGTGTCGGGCTGGCCGCTGTCGGGAATGCGCTGCGCGGCGTCGAGCAGCGCGCCGGCGGCAGCATCGGCGTTTACGTATGCCAGCGCCGTCCAGTGCTGTGATTCGGCAAATGCTCTTTCATCCGGGTCGTCGGTGTTGCGCTGGCGGGCAAAATACTGGCGCACGAACTCTGACAACCGGGTGATGCGCTCTGCTCCGAACGAAGCCGCCAGTTCCTGCAGCAGGACATCGCGCACGGCTGTGTCCATTGCGTACAACTCGTAGCCGCCCTCCTGGCACAACCGCGACAAGAGCAAATCGGCCACTGCAGTCCAGGGCGCGTCGGGGGTGAACCTGGCCCAGATCTGGTAGACAAGGTCGGGGGTCAGGGCAACTGGCAGCGCTGCGTGACAGGCCAGCGCCAGATACGACTCGGCGTGTTCGCTGTGCTCCTGCACGAAGCCGGTCACGCGCTCGAGCGCGATCTGGCGTTTGCGGCGGTCTGCTGCTTGATTCAGCGGCGCGTCTGTCGCCATGGTGTCTCACTCGCTGATCTTCTCGTCGGCATAGCGGCCGCGCAAGGCGTTGACGGCCGCGTCGAGGCCGGGCCGGCTCATCTCGAACATGGGCACGAACCGGGCGATGCGCTGCGCGCTGGTGTTGGCCCAACGGGCGCGCGGCATGGGATTGAGCCAGGCGCAATGGCGCACTTCCTTTCGCAGTTGGTTGATGAAGGCGCGTGTCCGGGCGACGCGCTGCGCTTCGTCGCGTCCGCGCGCTGCGCCGGCATCGCTGACGATCAACACGCCAGTGCGCTCGTCCAGCCGCGCCAGCACATCGGCAATGGGCGCGGCCTGCCGCCGGGCCGGGTCGAGATAGAGTGATTCGTCGGGGTAGTCGTGAAAGTAGAAGACTCCGGTCTGGCTCAGTCGCCCGCCGCGCCGGGCGGTTTCGAGCAGTTGGCGGGTCAGACCGTGAAACGGGACCATTGAGCCGTCGCGGTCGATCAGGATCACCAGGCCGGCGCGGTTGATGCGGCGCGGGCGCAGCACGGGCGTGTCGAGCACGCCGGCGCGACTGACTTTCTCGACGGTGGCCGGCACATCCAGTTCGACGGCCGGCCCTTCACGCACGCGCCGGCGCAAATGCCGCCAGCTCTGCTTCATCTGCCGCATCGTGACCGGGAAGTAATCGGTGCGCAGGTGGAAGCCGGCGCCTTCGACCTGGGTGTCGGCGCCGGCATGGTGGCGCAGGGCGCGCGCCGCTTCGGTCAGCGCGTCGGC